>CAYIJG010000099.1:0-1506 GCA_964363685.1 uncultured Gammaproteobacteria bacterium | reverse complement strand
TTAAGATCAAAAAATATTTTCACCCCGACAAACACCGCAATTATTGGCTGGGGCAAACCCAACAGCAACACAGCAAAAGCGCCTATAAGAATTGTAAATTGCATCAAAAAAATTCTTTTATATGGCCTGACCATAATAGGCCAGAAACTTTTCTTATCTAGTGGCTGTAAATATTTTTTAGTCAGGATTTGATTAGTAAAAAATGAATAGCCATGACTAACAAAAAGCGAAAGTATCGCCCAGCCAATAGAAGGGGTTTTCCGCAACGTCTCAAACGCTTGCTGTATCATGCCGCCCTGATCAGATTGCCCCAAAAACAGCACGATAAAAAAAAGATGCGCTGCCATAAAGGCGCTAAAGTGCAGAATAAAAAAAGGAATAGCAATTAATTTCTGGTTAACCGGGACACCCTCTCGTAAGGACGCGGGAATAGGCATTAATGCCAGCAAAGCAATAGTAGCCAAGGCGATGACCGCGCTTTCCATCCAGTAAAGGAAAACGGTCTCAAATACATTCCAACCAAAAAATAAAACCCCGGCCAGAGGTATACAATTGGTAAGTATGAGTAGCAGAATGGAAGTTTCTATTTTTCCAATACGGGCGGGAACAGCCAGCATAAAATTATTTAAAAACCGTTTATTTTAGCTAGATATAGAGTAACAAAAAACAAGGTTTTGAGCAACCTTATTTTTTGCAAGTCTTGTGGGAAGAAATTGAAGCTTATTTGGCTAATTTTAGAAGCGCCCATTTAATTAAATTTTTTACGTATCTATACTAGCTCCCTCCACCGCACAAATGATTTACAACCCCGGGAAGCCCTGGATTGACCCATTTTTTGAGGTCATCCTTATTATAGCGTCGAATTAACCCGCCTCTTCGCTCGGCCCACCATGTATCAATAACAATTCCAAGACTTTCGGCATAACGATGGACTAGGTGTCTTTTTTTAACCTCAATATCATCAATCCCAAATTCTTTTGCCATAACTTTTGTTAGGACGGACGAGTCTAAGCAACTTGCGATATCCTTGCGCTCAACCACGTCACTCATTAAATGTGGGCCTTTCTTTAGTGCTTTCTTTACAACCGCGGGGTTTCCCGCCCATTCAGCCTGATTGCTAGTAATCCAAAAACCAATGGCCCAGAGGGTATATGTATCCTCATCTAATACATCATCACTCTCTAGAATACCAGCAACATCATCCCAATCAAAACGACCGCGTTTTATATTTTTCTTTTCTAAATCCTCGTCTGTCTCACCCGTCAATTCTTTCAACCCATTAATACTTTTAGACTTCAACTCATTACGAAACTCGACAACTTGTGCTTTCCATTTATCCAATGTCTCCCTTGATTCTTGAGGAATCTTATAGTCATAACCTAAAAATTTTCCTTTATACGCCAAATCTGGTTTGGGAATTTCACCTGGTTTATGAGTTTCACTTTCCGGAACGCATCCGCCAGTTTCAGAATTCATATGAAAAAATAATTGTTTTTAGTTTACCAT
>CAYIJG010000098.1:0-1513 GCA_964363685.1 uncultured Gammaproteobacteria bacterium | reverse complement strand
GGATCCCTTACACTAAGTACTTGCAAAAACTATGTTTAAGGGATTCCTCCACTCGCCTTAAGGCTCGGTCGGAATGACAATTATTGCTTCGTCGCTTCTCTCCTCGCAATGACATAAATAATCCCCGTATACATCAACAACATCACCCATAAAGAAATCTTCATATCCAGCGCACTCCAACTTTTTTCTCCAAACCAATTAACTATAATTATAACATACCTCATTCCCAGACCTATCACCCAGGCAATCAATTGCCCCAATGGGAAAAATATAAAACTCAAAATCAGAGCCAAAAATCCAAATAACATCAACCACGGTATAACCCACAAAATCAAGATATTAACTAGTGGCGCTACTACCGAAAATTTTTCAAACTGATGCAAAATAAGTGGCATAGTGGCAATGATAGCGGACATAGTTGTAATTAAGACTTCGATAAGACCGGAAACAAAAGAACTTTTAATCTTCACATGAGTTTCTACCGCATTCATAAGTATCGGGGATAAATACACCAGCCCCAAGGTAGACAAAAAAGAAAGTTGAAAACCCGCATCCCACATAAGCAGATAGGGATTAAACAATAGCATAATTACCACAGTATAGACGAGCACTCTGCCCACGGCCGAAAGCCGTCCCACATGCTGGGAAACCAACACCACTACGGCCATTATCCCCGCTCGCACTACCGAAGCGCTCGCTCCAGTAAAAAAGACAAACGCTAAAATCAAAAATACTAAAGACCAAAAAGATTGCCGACGCCACAAACCCAACTGAATTAAAATAAGATTTAACGCCACCACAATAATGCTGACATTATACCCGGAGACAGCCACAATATGACTGACACCAGTACGACTAAAATTATTTTTCAGATCTTCGGGCAAGCCACTGCGACTACCATAGAGAATCCCAGCCATCAGACTGCTATCCGGCTCCGGCCACAAGCGACTGATCTGAGACTGAATGTTGCTTTTCATGCGCAACATGATTTTTATCAAAAAATTTCCTTCGTTTTCTCGCAAAGCCTTAATCTGCGGATTGGCGCAAATAGACCAAACCCCTTGCTTAGCCAGATATTTTTTGTAATTAAAATCGCTATCCTCAAGATTTGCTGGCTCTTGTAGAAAACAACTTACTTCCAATTTGTCACCATACTGATATTCTGGATAAATCCTGGTTTTGATAATAATATTGCCCGAAACTTCCTTTGTATGTCTGTCTTTCGGATTCTCCTTAATCATTTCTGCGCGCACAATATATCTAGCTTCACTCAGTCCCACATCCGGCTCACGCGACACAAAACCATAGACTATCTTTTTACTATCATTATAAAACTCAATTCTATTGGAACTTTTTTCCGGAATCGTAATCAAAAATCTAATTCCTCCCAAGACAAAAACTAACAGACAAAGGAAAAAGAAACGATAAATTTTTTTCGACCAAAAGATGATCACAAAAAATAAAACTGCAAACGAGCTTACATATAGATAGAAAAGCGCCTTGCCATTTTCCA
>CAYIJG010000097.1:1266-1712 GCA_964363685.1 uncultured Gammaproteobacteria bacterium | reverse complement strand
CCAGTCTGCCGACCATACTATCATTTACGCCGGTGGTTTCGTAGATAAGGCCAAGCGCAAATTCTCCTGGATGAAGCACGAAGGGGGTAGTTTCATCTATTTGAACATTATTCATCATGTGATCAAGCGGTTTGTGCGGATCAATGACAAAATTTTTGTTCGTATCGTAGACCAAAAATTGGTTTCCTAAATGCAAGTCTATTGAGGCAGGCTGAATGTATTTTTCGTCAAATGGGTCAATAGAAATCTCCTTATTTTCAATGGCTTTTTTGATATCTATATCAGATAGCATGTTAGTTTACTAGTGAATAATAATGCTTTAAAGTGTAACAAAAAATAAATGCCTTGGCAAATGTTTTTTTTGGTCTAAAAGTCGTTTAATTTTGCGTTTGTTTTTCGGTCGAGAGGTATTTTTCTGCTTCTAAAATAATCTTTTTGGCGACTGA
>CAYIJG010000097.1:0-1256 GCA_964363685.1 uncultured Gammaproteobacteria bacterium | reverse complement strand
ATGGTATGCGCCGCCTTTTTGGGGTTCTGCTATTTTTACCTTGAATTATGAAAACAGCAGTAAAGATTTGTCTTTCCAGAAGACAAATTCCTGCAAAAAGTCGAACAAAAGCTTTTCGATACTCTCTGCTTCTAAAATAATCTTTTTGGCGACTGATAGCGTGTAGGCGGGGCGGGAGCTTAGAGCAGTCTCGTTGCACAGCATGATACCATCAGCATCATCTAGGACAATATTGGTGAGGTCTAAAATATCTGAACGCAGAGGTATGTAGTTGTGCATAGTTCCTTCCAAAATTTGGGAAGAAATAATTACTTGTTTTTTATATTTTTTAATAATTTTAATCGCTTCTTTTTGAAAGATGCCTAACCGTTCAAAGGGCATATCCAAGCCCAATTTACCCCGATTGAGAAGAATTAAATCATAAAAATTATCTTGGCAGATTTGTTCTAGATTTTCTATTGCCGAACGGTTCTCGATGCGGGCGATAATTTTTGGTTGCCAGCTAAAGTCGGATAATTTTTTTATTTTTTCATTTACCGTCGGATTTATAAATGGTATGGCTAGATAATCCGGTTTTACTTCTTCTAGCTTGATGAGCGCGTCTTGTACTCGGTTTAGGTAGCTTTCATTTTCTGTGTTTTGTTGGAAATGAATACCCAAGCTTGATTGGATACTTCCTTCGTTTAGAAATTTAACTCTGATAGTTTCGTTGTTTATGATCTCAGTGACTTGTAGAGCGATTTTGCCTTCATCAATAGTGGTAATTTGATTGATGTAGACTTGATTGCCTAGCTCAGGAAGATGAACATAGATATATTCATCAACCACCAAAGGGTTATCTTGAGCTATGTCTGCATTATTGTCTCGTGGTGGTAATAAACAAGCTGGGTTAGCGGATTTTAATACTACCTCTTCATTTTCCATAACTTTGCGAGGTAGGTGCGGGCTGGCAATTCGGACTTTGTTTGAAGGCAGATTAACGATAATTTTGGCAGAAGAATTTAATTCATCTATCACTTTCATGCCATTTTTTATTCGTTCTATGGTATTTTCTAATGGTCCATAAGAAAAGCTGTAGCGCAGGGCGTCAGCTCCGGCTAAAATAACTTTTCTGACCTTGTCTTCGGAGAAATTGTTTAGCCCGACCGAGGCGATGATGAACATAGTAGTGAGTGATGAGTAGGGAGTAGTGTGGTTGGTGGTTGTCTGTCATCCTGAGCGAGCTCGCCTAGGCGAGCGAGTCGAAGGATCCCTTA
>CAYIJG010000096.1:0-1801 GCA_964363685.1 uncultured Gammaproteobacteria bacterium | reverse complement strand
GTGGCCTTGGTATAACGGTTATTACGTGAGATTGTGGATCTCGCAACACGGGTTCAACTCCCGTAGGCCACCCCAAATTACGACTCCCATAAAAAACCGCCTTTCTGCTATGCTCGACAAACAAATAATCCCGAGGGCTCGGGATTATTTTGGAAAAGGTTTTTAGTTAAAAAACTAACCTTTAATAGCAAAAATCATCATTTGGATTCTTCAAGCAAAAATCATTCTCCAACGGGTCGTCACTGCTTCCGGTCGTACTTCTTACAAGTCTATAAATAACAAAATTAGTCAGAGAATAGGCGGCCAAGATAATAACAAGACCAATGACTGCATCGTATAATAATTTTTTTCCTTTGGTAATATTCTCTTCCTCGCCACCAGCGGTCATCCATAAAAATCCGGCATACACCGCTAATGCTATAAAAATAGTGCCAATTAACCCTAAAGCTACTCGAATAATACGAGCCGCGGTTTCACGAGGGTCTCTATAACTGTCAAAACCAGCACCCTCTGTGCCAGCGGCTGAATTCAATTGGCCGATAGCGTTTTCACGAATAGAAGAAGTGGCTGCGAAAGCAAGCTTGGGTACAAAAATATAGAAAATAGAAACAAAAAATAAGAGTGGCAAAATAATTTTTGAAAGAAATAAATTATTATTCATATAAATTTTATAAAGTAGCTTCAAAAATTTTATCCAAAACAAAATAACTTAGACTATAGGAGGCTAAGATAATAATCAATCCTATAACCGCCATTTTCAAAATTCCAGTAGCGGTGGTGACCTTTTCTTCTTCGCCAGCAGCGGTCATCCAAAGCGCACCCGCATAGACAGTCAGACTTAAAAATATTATACCAAGCAAGCCTAAAATTATTCTAATTATCTTACCAACAGTTTCAGAAAGATTAGGCGCTCCATTTTTTCCATAGCCACTTTTTTCAGCAATTTGAGTGGATAAATCCGGCGCAGCCTGAACCAAAACAGGTAATACTAAACCTCTCAACAAACTTACGCTTATTAAAAATGCTAAAAAATATTTTTTCATATAAAAAAATTACTTTAGTTTGATCAAATTACTAGTCACAAAATAAGTAATCGCATAAGCTGACATTATAATAACCAAACCAATCACGGCCATAGTAATAATCCCCTTTGCTTTTGTTACTTTCTCTTCTTCACCTAGGGCTGTCATCCATAAAATACCAGCATAAATGGTCAAGGCTAAAAATATAGTACCAACCAGGGACAATACGGCCTTAATTACTGTTGAAATGGCAGTAGACAAATCTCCGGTAACGCCCAGACTTGCTCCATTTGCGCCACCAATTTTGTCCAATTCACCACTTGCATCTTGTAAACCTAGGGCAGAAGCAAATAATGTGAGCGACAAGGTACAAACTATTGTGATAGCTAAGATAATTTTTTTCATATGGGAAATGAGTGAGTCCCCACTTAGCGGGGCGAGTTAAGTTAATGAGATTATAAAAATTTTAACCTATATAAATTTATATTTATGGTTGCGGACATGGCCCTGCTTTCCAGGTCTCACCCCCACCTCGACATCCACCCGCTACGCCAGGACGCTTGAAGTCATCATTCGGATCCAACGGATTAAAATCAACATAACAACAACCTGGTTGCAGATTACAAGCAACTGGATCCCATACTTCATTAGGATGACCAGGACCACCACACTGTGATTGAGGCACAGGGTAAGTACTAACATATCCTAGTTATACATGAGGGGGAGGAGTATTATTGGTTCAACAACCGGGTGGATCAACAGGTGCTGGAGATGGAGGA
>CAYIJG010000095.1:0-1928 GCA_964363685.1 uncultured Gammaproteobacteria bacterium | reverse complement strand
ATAAGCTAAAATAAAAACAATTAATACAACTCCCAGTACATGAAATAGAGCTGGAGAAGTAAGGTTGATTACTAGTAGTGATAACAAAGAAGTTCGCAATACCCAATCTTTTGTTTTTAATAAACAATAACCAATAAGCAATAACCAAATTATCATTCCCAGCATTCCGGTTTCAGCGATGATTTCCAAATACCCCCAATCAAAGTGAGGGGTAGTAATATTTTCTTTAAAGATTGGGCTAAAAATCGTCACTGTGTCTCCCAAGCCAGTACCCAATATCGGGTATTTTTTTATTTTATCCAAAATTTTTGGCAGGAGCATAAGTCGACTGAGAGAACTATCCTCAGTTTGAGGCATAGCAATACTTTGCAAGCGTAGCCCAAAAAACTCCCAACCCAAACTGTGACCGCGGCTGGCGAGTAGGTGTACAGAAGTAAAAATAAGAAAAAAGCCAAACACCGTAGCGGTGGAATATAAAAACCATCGTTTCCAGTTTGTTTTGGAGAATAAAAATAACAAGCCAACTCCCATGGCGAGGATATAAATTCTGGTCAGGTTTACAGATAGTATACCAAGGAGAAGAAATGGAATTGCTAACTCTATTTTACGCGCTTTATTTCTAATATTAGTACTCAGAGAAAGAAGAAGTAAAGGAATAAGCAGTAGATGCTCGTTGAGTACAATTCTATAGAAATTAAATCCATACTCAGTAATTTTGCCAGCCGCGACATCTCGAAACCAGTGATAATAACTATCTTGTAACACAAACAGGTGTGAAGAAAATCCTGCCAAAGTAAAAAAGGTAAAAATAAAACTGCCGATAACAGCAGAGATAATCATGTGAGAAATTATTTGGTGGAATTTTTCTGAAGCGATAAGTTGTTTGAGCGGGAAATAGTATAAAAAGAAAAAATAGGGGATTATGTCCGCTATGATCAAGTTTAGTGCATGGTTGTGGTAGTAACCGCGAATAGCAGATATACCAGCTATCAAAAAAATACCGGAAAGAAGATATAAAATAATTTTGTTTTCAAAAAATGTTTGATATTGTTTTTCTTTGATAGTTTGATAACCAAAAATAGCAATAGAAAAAACAAGTAGTAATGTTCGCAAAGATATACCTTTTATCTCAAAAAAACTACCCGCCCCACCAAGAATCATTTCTCCGGCAATAATAAGCCAGCCGAGATGGCTTGCCCTAACGCCTTTATGGTCGGGCGGGTCTTTTTTCCATAAAAAATAAATAGCCGAAAGCAGTATGCCAGCCGAAAGAATCCAGTTGACTGTATTGGCAGAGTATAGTGGTGTTCCAGGGCTGTAAAAATAAGCAAAAACTCTGATGATAAAATATATCATTAGTCCGCCGAGGATTTGTTTTTTGGTTATATTGTTTAGGTTCATTTAGGCTTGTTTAAGATTTGTGGCTATGTTAGAGTATTAAAGTAAGTAGTCAAGAAATTATACCATTATTAATCTAATAATCAATATACTTATGGAAAAATTGGATGAGGAACCATCAGCTGGGATTGATGAAGCCAAAATAAATACTGGGCAGCAGGAAACTGAAGTCGATGTACAAAAACTAGCTGGACGGGTAGAAGAAATTAAAAGAGAAATTAGTTTATTAGAAAAACAGCAGGCTGAAGCAAGGATTATTGGTAATGAAGAACGTAAAAAACTTTCTACCCTATGGAAGCAAGGAGTTATAAAATCAGATGAGGAGTTTAGCGAGTTGTCTGGAAAAATCGGAGAACAAGAAGAGTTTTTTTACCAACAAATTCGCAGAAAACATACTGAATATAGATTAGTAAGAATTAATTTTTTATCTCATGCAAAGCCACCGGATATTTTGAGGCAAAGAGTAATAGATTTGAATTTAAGAGAAGTAATTCATAAATTGCAAGGAGAAAATATTCAGGCAGGGGGCT
>CAYIJG010000094.1:0-1956 GCA_964363685.1 uncultured Gammaproteobacteria bacterium | reverse complement strand
ATAACAAACCTTGATTATGTTGTCAAGGGATACCTGTTCAGTTGTCCACACCTTGTCCCCAGTCCTTCCCCCTTTGATTTTTTAAACACTCTTTGTCATTATATCTTATTATGATAATATTACGAGACTAATCCGAATATACAGATAATCCAGATTTACGGATACAAAACTGTCTACATTGGCTGTCATCTGTATATCTGGATTATCTGTATATCTGAATAAATCTAAAAAATTTTATATATGTCCAACCACGAAATCTGGCAGGCTGTCTTAGGAGAGTTGGAGCTAACTATCTCCAAACCAAACTTTGTCACCTGGTTCCGAGGCACGGACATTATGTCCTACCAAGAGAACTGCGCTGTGTTATGCGTACCCAACGACTTTTACCGCAGTTGGCTAGAAAAAAACTACCACCAAATGATTGTAAAATCTCTAGAAAGAGTGACGGGCAAACCAATCAAAAAACTTGAATACAAAGTCTTTAATATCAAAAACATTACCACGCCGGCCGTAGCCACCGAAGAAAAAGTAGAAACCCCATCACTTCCAGATACTTTTCCACAGTCTAATTTCCCTCCAGCTAGCGAAATCAAAGCTCCAGCTCGGGTGGGCGAGTTTGGCTTGAATTCAAAATATGTTTTTGAGACTTTTGTGGTTGGTGGCGGATCAGAACTCGCCTATGCGGCGGCGCAAGCGGTCGTAAATAGACCGGGCGAAGCTTACAACCCACTATTTATCTACGGTGGGGTGGGCTTGGGAAAAACCCATTTGTTACAAGCTATCGGTAACCATCTTCTCAAGGCTCGACCCAACATAAACATCATGTATGCCAGCGCTGAGAAGTTTTCCAATGATTATATATCGTCTGTTCGAGATGGTAATGCCAAAAACTTCCAAAACAGATACCGAAATATAGACCTACTACTGATTGATGATATCCAATTTATCTCAGGCAAAGACAAAACCCAAGAATCTTTCTTCCATACTTTCAACGAACTCCACCAACAAAACAAACAAGTGGTGATGACTTCAGACCGGCCACCAAAAGCCATCCCAGCCCTAGAAGACCGCCTTAAATCACGCTTTGAGTGGGGGATGATTGTGGATGTCGCCCCGCCTGACCTAGAAACTAGAATCGCGATTCTGCAAAAAAAATGCGTGGAAAAGAATTTTCCACTCTCTCAAGAAATTCTTCAAATTGTGGCTACCACTATCCATAGAAATATCCGTGAATTAGAGGGGGCGCTAAACAAAATCATTGCCATGCACCAACTCAAAAACATGGAACCAACCACAGATTCGGTAAAGTCACTACTTGCAAACACCGAGGTACGATCTATTTATAAATCAGTTACTCCTCAACAGATAATAGACGCTGCCAGTGAGTTTTTCAGTGTTAGTCTGGCCGACCTGCTTGGACAAAGCCGTGAGAAAAAGTTTTCTTACCCACGCCAAATCATTATGCACTTGATGCGCAAAGAGCTTAATATGTCTTATCCGGCGATTGGTCACGAGCTTGGCGGACGCGATCACACTACCGCCATGCATGCAGACAATAAAATCATTAATGAAATAGAAAAGGATGCTAAACTAAAACAAGAAATTGAACTAATTAAACAAAAAATTTATATCACTATCACCTAAAAGTTAGTAAGTTGTGTATAAGGGATGTATAAGTCTATTAAAAGTCCAGACCTTATCCACTTTTACCACAGTATTTTAAACGGTTATCAACAGATGAAAAAAATAAAAAATATTTCTTACACTGGTCCACACTTTTACTAACACACCTTATACACCACACTAAAAGCTAAAAACATAATAAAAATAAGCTATTTATAAAGTTATACACCTTATCCACCTCCTTATAGTTACGATTGGTATTTATATATAAATATTTAAACGAACAGTAATAGGCCGACAATGTGTATAACTTTAAAGACAAAATAACTTGTA
>CAYIJG010000093.1:0-2069 GCA_964363685.1 uncultured Gammaproteobacteria bacterium | reverse complement strand
AAAGGTGTTTTTATTTTTGACTCTCCTCAGAAATATCCTAAGTACACAGATAAATACTATGCTGTTTATTTTGCTGATCCTGATGGAATAAAGTTAGAGGTAGCTTATTATTAGTATTTACATAGTACGATAACGAATATGCAATTCAACCAACTCACCGCTGGAGAAGAAAGAGTGATAGTAGACAAAGGCACAGAACGCCCGTTTACCGGCGAGTATGATGATTTTTTTGTAGAAGGGACTTATGTTTGTCGTAGTTGCGAAACACCATTATATATTTCAGACAGTAAATTTCATTCCGGTTGCGGCTGGCCCAGTTTTGATCAGGAGATTGCCGGGGCAGTAAAGAAAACTGTTGATGTCGATGGCATGCGAACCGAGATTACCTGCGCTACTTGTGGTGGGCACCTGGGTCATGTATTTGTGGGCGAAGGCTATACAGACAAAAATACACGACACTGTGTCAATTCTATTTCTCTTAAGTTTATCCCAAAAGAAAAAACTTCTAATTAAAGTTCAAATTAAAGCTATACATTCCCATTGAGCAAAGGCCACGAATAGACGTGCCTGGTTTTTGTGGTGGGACTTCTATAATGGTCCCTCCGGATACAGGTAAAACCTTTCTAAATTTTAGACTAGGAATAACCAGGGATGAAGAACAGTCCATAGTAAATTTTGTTTTTATTTGCAGAAGGGTTGGCACATCTGCTTTGGCGTTGGTTTCTCGAGGGGAATATCCGCCTTTGGCATCAATGGTAATCATTTGTTTTCCGTCTTCAGTTACAGTTACGTTATCTGTTACTTTGAAGGCTTTTGGGTTTGTTCCAGCTGGTTTGTTAAAAATAACCACCGCCAGAATAATGGTAATAAATGCTAGAATGCCTGGTATAATTATTTTTTTCATAAACGAAATGAGTGAGTAAAATATTTAGCTTGCTAAAATATTTTCGAGCGAATGAGTTTATATGGGCTTTAGCCCATATAAGAAATTAAAAACTAAACAAAGGCGGAATAATTCCAGCCCCGACCAACGTATTTATTAAATTAAAAAGACCAAAAAATATAACTACCAATCCGGCGGTTTTGAAAAAAATACTTGACTGGGCTTTTTTGTGGATTCCCAAAGAACTAAAACTTAAAATGGCCAGCACTGGCAGGGTGCCGAGAGCAAAGGTAAACATAATAAACGCGCCAGTCCAGAAGCTACCGGTAGTGAGCGTGTAGATTTGCATAGATTGAGTAAAACCGCAGGGCAGGAAAAATGTAGCTGTGCCGACCAAAAGCGGTGTGAGCGTATGGTTTATATTTTTTAGGCCATGTACTCGTTTACCAATAAAAGCAGGCATAGTTGGCTGGAGTTTTTTTGCCCAAGGAAAAATATCCAAAAGATTTAAACCCAATATCAAAAGGACGATGGCTACAAGTAGGCCAAGAACAAAAGTGCCAGTTAGGCCAAGTTGAAAAGTTGATCCCAAAGCGCCAATGACTCCGCCCAGAATAAAAAAGGAAATTAATCTGCCAACATGAAACAGGATTTGTGGTCTGGTTTTATCGCCCTCTTTGGCAAAGTTGGCTGACATCGAAAGTACTAGTCCACCAACTACCGCCATACAGGTTGAGACAGAGGCCACCAGTCCGATAATAAAAGCAGTACCATAACTAACTTCGGAACCACCAATTAAATTTACGAGGCCAGTTTTTTGCAAAAGAATAAATAGGACAATAAAAGCCAAGGCAATGGGTCCGGCAATATAAAAATCAGACCATTTTACCGTATGATTTTGTTTTTCTAAACTTAAGCTGTACCCATGTGGTTTTAACACGACACTCAAATCAGAGGCAATGGCCTCGGGAGTTTTATCACCAAAATCACCACTGACATCAACGCTGAGATTTGTTAGCGTTGCTTTCACTTGGTTTACTCCGGGCTGTTCTATTAGTTCAGTTTCAGTGAGAATGACACAGGATTGGCAGTGCATGCCGTTGACGTGGAATTTGTATGTTTGCATAAGTTATATTTTTCTACTACATATTGTAGTAGTAATAATTGTGATTGTCAAATTAAAGTT
>CAYIJG010000092.1:0-2252 GCA_964363685.1 uncultured Gammaproteobacteria bacterium | reverse complement strand
AATTGTTGATATTAGCCAGACTATAGCAATTTCGGGCGGAGGTTCAGCCTTTGGGTTTGGTTTGGACTTTGGGGGAGAGAAAATTGCAACCCCACCAATACAACTATCTACCACGTTGCTGGAAGAATATTTTGTAGCGTTGGTGGATTTTATTAAGAGTAATGAAATCAAGGGTTTTAAATATTCCGGCTTGATAGTGCATGTTAATAATTTTGATATCATTTTATCAAATGACGGTGGTAGAGAATTGGCCATTAGTTTTTTTGATGAGATTAGAGATATTTTGCAAACAGTCGATGTGTATTTTTTATTTCTGGGACCAAAAAATTTATTTAGAGATGTAATAAGCGCTCGTCAAAGGGTGAAAAGTATTTTTTATCAGACACCATTATCCATCAATCCTTTAAGCAAAACTGAGATAGCGCAGGCGTTTGAAGAAAGAATGCAGCTCTTGAAATCCGACGATGTTGCTTCATATATAAAACCGATAGAAGATGAGGTTGTGTATAAAATTTACGATTTGTACAATGGTGATATACGTTCTATCATGTCTAGTATTGTTGATCTCCTAGGACAGTATTCGGAAAAACTTGCCAAACCGTTATCCGTTAATGAAGCGATGCTCCTTTTAGGAAAAGAGCGTTGGGAAAAGATTGAAAATGTTATGAAATTAACAACGGAACAAAAAACCATATTGAAATATCTTGCAAGCGCCGAAAAATTTATTAGCCAAAAAGAAATTGTGAAAATGTTTGATAAGACCCCATCAAATGTTTCGGGATATTACTTCAAACCATTAAGAGAGAATAATATTATTGAAGAGAAAGAACGTAAAGATAAAACTCCATATTATGGCTTAACGGCTGACTACACACCACTGAAATGGTTAATAAAATCTCAAGAAGTAGTTAATCAAAGCGTAGATGATAAATCAGAACAGTTAAGTTTATTTACCAATGACAAAAGTAAATAACCAAATAAGCCATATTTCATAAGTGTATTTAGAACATTCATTTACTTTATGTAACACTTCCCAAAGATTTTACATAATTGTAGTTCCAACCCCCTCTCCTTGACTTCCTGCCCCTTTGTTGCTAATATACGTGCACCTTTGGTATCTATGATAAAAATATAAAATGGTCCGATCGATGGTCATTTTCATTATTTTTATCACTCAAATCAGTTTTTAATTATTTTAGTTATACTATTGTTATACCCTCTATATGGGCTAAAGCCCGTATAATCTCATTCATTCGGAAATATCCAGGTTTAAATTTTATATCTCACAAGTGATCTATAAAATTTTCACCGGCTATTTCCCTCATTCATTTCGATTATGAAAAAGTATGAATTGTTATTGGTTTTGCCAGGCACTTTGGATGAAAAAGAGGTTGGCAAGCAAATCCAGGAAATAAAAGAATCTGTGACTCAAAACAGCCAGGATGTTGAACTTAATAATTTGGGGAAAGTGCGTTTGGCCTATCCTATCAAACAGATTAGATATGGCTATTACTACACCCTGATTTTCAATGCCGAACCAGAAGCAGTCAAAGTGATTTCTGAAAAGTTGAGATTACGAGCTGATGTGTTGCGCAGTATGATTACTAATTTTAACACCAGCGTCACTGCCGCTAAGAAAATTGTGTATAGTACCAATGATGTTGGTCTGACCACGATGGTAGAAAAAGAAGAAGTTCAGGAAATGGTAGCAAGGCCAACTCCAGTTTTTGTGTCTACAGAAAAAGAAGAAGCCAAAATTGATCTCAAAGATATTGATGCCAAACTCAATGCGATTTTGGATAATGAAAATATCATTCCTGGTGTTTAAGTTTACATTCATTGTATTTTAGTCCCGAGTACTCGGGATTAGTGCTTAAAATTTAGAATTTAATTTAACCATATAGGGGCTTCGCCACATATATTCTTATTCGCTCGGAATTAAATTAAACACATTTAATTTAATTCTCTCACTCATTTCGAATATGGATTTAAACAAAGTCATGATCATCGGTCGTTTGACTCGTGATCCAGAATTAAAAAACACTCCTACCGGCAAGGCTGTGGCCACTCTCGGTTTGGCTACCAATCGTATGTGGGTAGACTCAAACAACCAAAAACAAAAACAAACCGAATTTCATAATGTGGTGATGTGGGGCAAGCTAGCCGAAATTTGCAGTCAATATTTGAAAAAAGGCGGAAAAATGTATATTGAAGGCAGATTACAAACCAGAGAATGGACCGGGCAAGACGGC
>CAYIJG010000091.1:0-2403 GCA_964363685.1 uncultured Gammaproteobacteria bacterium | reverse complement strand
CCAAGGCTTTGGCAATAATCGGCAACTGACGGAAGTTAATATGGTTGGTGCGCTCGTCCATAATGAGCAGTCCTGGCTTTTGCAAGACAAATCTGGCATAGCAGAGCAAGCCTTTTTGGCCTTCGGAAAGCGCCCCGACTTTATTTTTTAATATTTGTGAAGATAATAAAAATTGCGCGCCCGTGGCGTAGATTTCCTGATTCTCCCGATTCCGGTTCGCCGGAATCGAGGATCCACGATTCTGACCGAAGTCAGAATCGGGACACATAAGCATCTCCTCTAATGCCTGATAAGCGGTCTTATCAAAATCAAGACCAGAAAAATCTTGGCGGTAATAACCAACTCGCACATCGGGAGAAATAGTAGCGACGGTGTTGGTGTCCCGACTTTGCGTCGGCAAAGTCGCGGATCCTCGATTTTGCGCCAAAGCAAAATCGGGACCGTTTGCCAAGGCTCGCAGAAGCGTACTTTTACCAATGCCGTTTGGACCTTTCAGGAGCAAGCGTTGTTTTTTGCGTACTGCAATTGGCGTCGGTAGCATTATACGAACTGGTTCATGGTCTTTCATCACGCCGACGGATCGAATTTCTACCATAGGGCCAATAATTTCGGTTTGAGAGGGGATAGTGAAATCATTTATGGTTTTGTCCTCTTGGCGTTCTTCCACCATGTTTTCTTCGGCGTCTTCTATTTGGTCTCGCAATTTGCTGGCCAAGGCGCGCATCTTGCCACCTTTGTTGGCAAAGAAGTTTACTTTGTCTTTTCTATCTTGGATGCTTCGACGCAGTTGGGCGTTTTTGGCGCGTTCACGCTCAATACGGGCTTCGATTTCGCCTAGCACATTATAGTAGTCGCCGACGTATTGTTCGATTTTTTGGGTAAATGAATCCAGATACAGCACACCTTCGGTGAAAGCATTTAAAAAATTAGCGTCATGAGAAATAACCAAACAAGTTTTTGGGTAGGTCATCAAAAATTGAGTAAGGTGGTCTATGCCAGCGGTGTCCAAATTATTGGTTGGCTCATCAAGAAGTAAAATATCTGGTTTTTGGATAAGGGCATAAGCGAGTAGTAATCTGGCCTGCTGACCGCCGGAGAATTGTTTGACTTTTTTGTCCAAGGGAGCTTTGAGGTGAACGATATCCAAAACTTCAGAGATTCTTTTTGGGAGATCATAGATTTTCTTGCTGTGCCCTGCACCCTCTGTGGTGCCAGGGTCTGTGTCAAAAACTTGACCGAAAAATTCTTCAATGGTTTTTTCTAGGTTTTCCGGTTTCATGACTTGAGTGGCGATGGCAATGGTGGCACCGAGGCTAACGTTTACTTGGCCGTTTTCAGGTTGGATTTCTTTGGTGATGAGTTTAAAAATCGTGCTTTTTCCAGCGCCGTTTTGACCCATGATGGTGATTTTGGAGTTTTTACGCAATGAAAAACTAACCTGGTCCAGCACTGGTTTTTGAGGGGTATAAGCAAATGACACTTCGTCAAAGCTGATTATTACGTTTTCTTGAGCCATATTTGTTTTATTAGGACACTATATTAGCAGATAATATAGTGTGGGTCAATCGGTGTTTGACATTTATAGATTAACTAGATAAAATATAGCTTGATTAATTAATCAATATTATACTATTTATGAAGCAGAGCATAGTGAAGGCCGTAAAGTTTTTTATCTACCTTACCTTTTTTGTACCACTGCTAGTACTGCCGACCTCGTTTATATTTCCTTTTATCGTTCCAAAAATCTTAGTTTTTAGATCTCTAGTAGAACTAATGATTGCTGGCTATATACTGTTGTTGTTTATTAATTGGGAAGAATTTAGACCACGATTTTCCTGGTTGAGCTTGGCGGTGGGTGCTTTTTTTATCAGTTTTGCCATTTCTACCTTTGTCGGCGTTGATCCTTATCATAGTTTTTGGGATAACCATGAAAGAATGTTGGGCTTGTTTACTATTTTTCACTATGTAGCCTATTATTTCATCTGCAGCGCCATGTTTAAAACTTGGGACGATTGGAGAAAGGCATTAAAGATGTTTTTGGTAGCAGGCTCATTAGTAATGGCAGTAGGCATGGTTCAAGTTGTCAATCCAAACCTTTTACTTAATCAAGGTTCAAATCGTGTGATTGCAACTCTCGGGAATGCTATCTATGTTGGTGGGTATGGCTTATTTTTAACCTTTGTTTCATTTTTATTATTTATCAAAGAAAGTAATAAAATTTGGAAGTGGGCGGAAGCAGGAATGGGTATGTTGGCATTTTTAGGCATGATTTTTAGTGGTACCAGAGGTTCAATATTAGGATTGGTGGTTGGTTTAGGTGTAGCTATTTTAGGTTATATACTAGTCCTGCGTGATTTTCCTAAAACTAGAAAAGTATTAGGCGGAATGGTTTTGTTAGGGATT
>CAYIJG010000090.1:0-2475 GCA_964363685.1 uncultured Gammaproteobacteria bacterium | reverse complement strand
CTAGTGAAATTACTCGGAGCCAGACAGGACTCACCCTCGCTTCCGCCCTGAACTCCCCCGCCTCTCGCGAGAGGCGGGGTCAAACAGCAGGTCGAATCCCGACCCAGTCGGGATCCCTCGGGTTCGTCTCTGTCTGCTTACCTCATAATTTCAAGGCTCGCACAGACAACGACGGTTGTTCATCCGAGCGTATGAAACAGTAAGTAATAATTTGAGGATGAGAAGGAACGGTCGCCAGTAAGCCGTTTTTACGGCTTACTGGGACTGGTTGTGCTGTTTGAGATTGGCCGTTATAGACGGCCAATTGAGTTCACAACCAGAGTGAAGGTGAATCCCAAATTATCTTACTTGTTTCATTTGTCTCGGGAACTTTTCCCTCCAGCTTTTGGTTACAAAAGGTGGAAAATAATATTTCTTCTAAAGAAAGGGTTGAATAAATATTACCAAGCCGTAATCGTCCTCCGCTTACTGAAGTAATTAAAGATAAGAAGTAAAACAATAGCCCCAACCACCCATGCCCACAGATACGGAATATAAATATTTATCATTTGCCAAAGACTCATCCATTGCACCGACACATAACCTTGCACGGTTTCTACATTATCCAACAAATTTTTTTCTTGCTCACCTAAGTTATCCAACTGGGTTTGATTATTTTTAACATCTTGTTCCAACCTAGTACTATCCCAACCATACCACGTATTTTCATCTGTTATCTGCTTCTGCACTGCTCCTTGACGAGCAACTAAGCTGGAAATTTCTGTTTTAATTTGTTTTTGGCGAATAGTATCAGTTGTCACTTCTGCCCTAAACTTGGCAAGTATGCCATTTATATTATTCAGACTTCGTTGTAAGTCAGCAATAGTTTTAGTATGTTTTACATTTAAATCTTTTAGCTTATCTTGAGCATCAGACAGGAGCCTACTATGTGTTTTTGCAGAATCTTCTATACCAACTTTTTCTGGAAGCAAATTTTGAATATGCAAACTTTCTTTATAAAACTTTTTTCCTACCATGCTTTTGATTTCAGTCTTAAATTGCAACAAGTTGTCTTTAGGAATAACAAAATTTATATAACTATACTTTTCTTGAATAGAAGCATCATCTACTCGCCCGCCATTACCACGCACGGTGGTTAAAATTCTGGTACTTATATCTTCGACATCACGAGTTTTAAGCGTGGAATTATAACTAATCTTAGAAAATTCACGGGTGTCTCTCACAGTGCTGTTTTGCATCGCTGGAGCATAGGCCCGATCAGTATAGATACCATCATATATAGCGTCTTGCACCGTAGCTGCCATTTCTCTGACACTTCTCACAAAACCGCTCTCTGAATAACCTAAACCGGTCGCAGCACCATATTGTAGTGCCATATCTTCTCCACCTGACCCACCAGAACTTTGTAAGCTCAACCCCCCCGCTCCGCCTCCTCCAAAACCATTATCATACACATAGGATGATTTGCTTGTTATCATCGAATTTCGGTAATAATTTACGCCTACATACAAAACCATCACTGCCAACCCAACTGACAAAATTTTAAAATAAAACTTAGGCGGTCGCACCTGCTTTACGGCGCCAGAAGGCAACCGAGCCGAGCTCAAAAACTTTTCTTTCATCATGCTAGCATTGGGTGGCAAAACTTTTTTACCTCTCGCCCACTGCGTAAATTTTTTATCCAAAGGATTTTTGAAAAACATATTATTTATTTTAGAATAACGCGAGCGTGAGCCAAGGCTCTATGCAAACGCACCCGAGCCGCCACCATCGAAATATCAAGCACGCCGGCAATTTCTTTAAACGAAAGTTCTGCCAAATACCGCAGTCTGACGATTTCTTTTTCTTCTTCTGACATCTGAGCAAAGGCAGTTTCAATCATCAGATAATCATCACTATGCGACTGCTGATTAGTTTTATCAACATCATCTATATCTAGTTCAACTTCTTTGTTGCCTCCACGCCAATGCTGGCGACACTCATTGCGAGCAATGGCAAATACCCAGGCGCTAAACCGCACGCCTCTGTCTTTGAAATTGCCCAAAGCCTGCACTGCCTTGAGCCAAGTTTCCTGACAGATATCTTCGGCTAGATCTTTGTGACGCATTTGATTGACCAGATACCCATATAACTTTGGGGTGATATCGTCCCAAAGCAAAGCCAAAGCTTCTCGCTCGCCTGACTTGGCTCGATGCACCAAACGAAGTTCTTCCTGAATTTCCATAAACTAGTAGTTATATATAAGGATAATACGGCTAAGGGTAAAATGTTACATAGTAAGTATAACACGCATTGACAGGAGTTTGTAAAAGATTTATGATAACTATCATGAAAAATCTAAATAACAATTTGAATAATAATAACTCCTGAGGCAGGTGTAGTTTTGTATAGACTATGCCCGCCACAAGCGGGCTTTTTTTAGCCCTAGGCTAATTCGCTCGCCTAGGCGAGCGGAAAATTATCAAAATATTCTGG
>CAYIJG010000089.1:0-2538 GCA_964363685.1 uncultured Gammaproteobacteria bacterium | reverse complement strand
AAATGAGTGAGTAAAATATTTAGCAAGCTAAATATTTTCGAGCGAATGAGATTATATGTGGTGCAATATAATTATAAACCTAACTCCTCCTCTATCTCCATTAAGCGATTATACTTCTCTACTCGTTCGGAACGGGACATTGATCCTGTTTTGATAAATTCTGAATTTACCGCTACCGCCAAATCGGCAATAAAGGTGTCGGCTGTCTCACCACTACGATGAGAAATAAAAATTTGATATTTATTTTGACGAGCCAATTTGATGGCAGCCATAGTCTCAGACAGCGTGCCAATCTGATTAACTTTAATCAGGACCGTGTTGGCCACACCTTCTTTAATACCACGTGCAATCCTATCAACATTTGTCACAAATAAATCATCCCCAACCAAAGCCACCTTACCGCCCAATTCTTTTGTTAAGATTTGCCAATTTGCCCAATCGTCTTCGGCCAAACCATCCTCAATCGCAATAATGGGATATTTTTTTACCCATTGTTTAAACGTTTCAATCATTCTACTGGCTGGCCATGCTTGTTTCTTGCTCATAAAATAATAACTACCATGACGATAGAATTCTGAAGCGGCGATGTCTAGCCCCAGAAATACATCCTTGCCTGGCTCCCAGCCTGCTAACTTTATGGCTTCCATAATAAGCTGGAGACCTCTTTCATTGTTTAATAATTCCGGAGCAAAACCACCTTCATCACCCACGCCGGTGGCATAACCTTTTTGACTCAGTAGTCCGGCCAAGGCATGAAAAATTTGTGAGCCCATGCGCACCCGCTCTCGCAAGAGTTTGTGCTTTGGTAAAATCATAAACTCTTGAATAGATAAACCATTGTCTGCATGCCTACCACCATTGATAATATTCATCCCCAAAACAGGCATGCGGTAATTTTTTTCATCTATCCTATAAACTTGTCTGATATACTTATACAAAGGTAACTTGACTGACATTGCTCCCGCTCGAGCCACGGCCAGTGATACTGCCAAAATAGCATTGGCTCCGAGTTTTGATTTATTTTTTGTACCATCAAGTGATAGCATCTTGGTATCTATTTTTTCCATCCCCTCCACTTCCATTCCGACAATGGCTTTGGCAATTGAAGTATTTACATTTTTTACCGCTCGCAAAACACCTTTACCACCATAACGCTTGCCACCATCTCGTAACTCCAAAACTTCGTGCGTGCCAGTAGAAGCGCCGGAAGGTACTTTGGCAATGGCGGTTAAACCATTTTCCAACACCACTTTTGCCTCCACGGTAGGATTGCCACGGGAATCAAGAATTTCTCTAGCTGTAATTTGTTTTATGCGCATACACAGATAAATTAAGATTACATGAATTTAACTTTACCCATTATATGGTACCCAGAGTGAGGGATAAAGTAAAAAATTTGTTTTTTACTTTTCCGAACGAGGGTAGCATATACCTAAGTATATCACAATGTTATCAAACAAAAAAGAGCCCACACAGGCTCTTTTTCTTGGGAAAACTAATTAGAAGGGAGCGATTTCGTAAGTAATTGAGACATTCATACTTACGTCCTGACTACCACCGGAAGTTGCTGCCGGACCAACTCCACCACCCATACCCATAGCCATATCATATTTTGGAGCGCCATAGTAGTTTGGTGGCATTATATCATTTTCATAATAACTAACTATTCCTATCAAACGTACGCCTAAAGCGTCTGATAATTTTTTGGCTTTCACCTTGGCATCAACCAAAGCTTTGTCTTTTGCTTGGGCTTTTAAATTCTCTGGATCGTCTATGGTAAAGCTAAGGCCGTTAATTTCGTTGGCTCCATATTTTCCGGCCAAACCAAGCACTTCGTTTATCTTGCTTAAATCTCTTATTTTAATATTCAAGCTATTACTTACTCTGTAACCCTTCAACTCCTGAACTCCATTTGGAGGATAGTTATACTCCGGAAAAACACTATAATTACTTTGTAGATCTTTCTCATTTATGCCCATCTTCTTTAGATCAGAATACACCTGATCCATAACTTTGTTATTATCGGCTTGAGCTTTGGCAATATCTTTATCAATATTAAAGAAACCAATGGTGGTTTGCGCAATATCATTATTGCCTGTCACTTTTCCAAAACCATTGATAGTAATCATTCTTTCCATGCGAGGAGCTTTGCCAATATAATCATAATTTTTCATGTTATTGCGAATCAAAGTGCCAACATAAAAAACAACATAAACTAACAATATACCTAAAACTGTCCAAAGGATTTTTTTACCAAAATGATGATGGCATGGACCAACACATTTTCCACAACTACTACTCATACTACTAACTATTTGTTCCGGCTTATTTCCGCCCATTGGTAAAGGCATAAAATTATCTCCTTACGAACCTTCTCGCGTAAAGCGAACGGTTCAGATTATGAATAAAAAAATTAGATTTTAATTATCTCAACGCTTCGATGCCAGGTAATTTCTTTCCACTTATATATTCTAGCATAGATCCGCCTCCAGTTGAAGGAAGATCGATGTCAGAAAGCAGATTTAATTTTTTAAATAT
>CAYIJG010000088.1:0-2622 GCA_964363685.1 uncultured Gammaproteobacteria bacterium | reverse complement strand
TTCATTTCTCATGATTTTTAAATCAAACACTGCCTTACTGTCAGACCAACTGATCATGTCGACACTGACAACTTTGGTTGTAAGTCCTAAAAATCCTGAATTTGGGTTTTTTACATTAATCCCAAGGCTAATTTTTGACCACAAAGATTTACTTACGAACGCTTGGGCTTCTTTAATATTTTCAAATTCATTATCGGTTGAATATGTGCCGTAGCGTTCAATAAAAATTTTGGCGAGTTGCTCTGCCCCATTTTGCTCTACTTCCAAAGATGTTAAAGGTTTCACCGGTGATCCGACTGGTACTTGGGTACCCGCCCCACCAGCAGGATTAGATAGATTATCTGGGTTTGTATTACTACTATCAGGAGTTGTGGCTGGCGTATTTACACTTCCGCTATTTCTACTTTTTACCACCAAAAGAATACTGACTGATAAAATCAGAAGCACTACAACACTGATGATAATAAAAATACGAGCGCGAAGAGACATAAAATTAAGCTAGTTAAGAATTAAGCAAGATAAGCAGAATAAGCAACTATTTGTATTACTTAATCTGCCTACTCTGCTTACTTAGCTGATTCTGCCTTACTTGGTTTGTCTTTCAAACTCTTTCTTTGACCTTTCTATTTCCAAGAGCTGTTCCGGATTAGTTGTTACCAACTGATCTTCGGTGTATGAAGCCACCACTTTAATGGCCGCATGTTTATTCCCGGCGAAAAATATTCCCTCCCCTACTCCGCTCTCCAAGAGTAAGTATTTTTCGCCTTCGGTAAGAATAAACACTTTTTGCACCAAGTCGATTGCCGCCGGTGATTGCCTTAGTAACAGTTGCAAAGCCGAGTTAGTCACAATGGCTTGGCCATATTGCGACTTCAGGAAATCATTCACATCTTGGGTAATAGTGGTAACTCCAAGATAATATTTACGAGCACGCTTAACGAGAGCAAAAATAAATCTAGCACTATCTTCATGTTGCATCAACCACCAGGCTTCATCAATCACCAAAATTCTTTTCTTGCGTTCCGAACGCACCACATTCCAGATATAATTTACAATCGCGTAAATCGCCATTGGCCGAAGTTCATCTTCCAAATCACGGACACTAAAAACCACCAACTGATTTTTCATATCGACATTGGTTGGCGCGTTAAATAATCCGCTAAATGTGCCTTCGGTATATTTTTTGAGTCGCAACACCAAATCTTCCGAACCCTCCATACCTTCCAAAATTTCCTGCAAATCTTGCACTATTGGTGGCTGGACTACGCTCAAATCCGATTCAGGCGTGATATCTTTTTTGGCGTAAGTTTCTATCAAAGCTCGATCAATAATAGAATCCTGCTCAGTCGTTAAACTACCAAGCATAATTCGAAGTAATCCTTTGACGGTTATCACCGCCCCGCGAATAATATCTTCCGTTGAAAAATCTTCTCCGCCAGTTGGCCTTGGCAGATCAAATGGATTAACCTTGCTCTCAGAAGAGAGGGAAATATTTATATAGGTGCCACCCACCGCTTCGGCTAAATGCTTATATTCCATTTCCGGATCAATGACAATCACATCTGTTCCCATCATCATACTGCGTAAAATTTCCAATTTTATAGAATAACTTTTACCCGCGCCAGATGTAGCAAACACCGCCATATTGGCATTCTGTAAAGAAAATCGGTCAAATAAAATCAAACTATTATTGTGACGATTAACACCATAAAGAATCCCATCGTCCGAAGTTAATTCTGCCGAAGTAAATGGAAAAGAAGCGGCAATTGGAGATGAGTTTAAATTGAACGAAACCATCAGCTCGTCATTGGCTAGCGGCAAAGTAGAATTAAAACCTTGCTCAGCCTGATATAACACCTTTCGGCTGGTAATAAGCTTGGAACCAAAAATGTTCTCCACGTCTTCTGAGACCTGGTCAAGCTCTTCTTTAGTTTTGGCGTACAAAGTGACGTAAAAAGCAAACTGAAAAAAATGCTCAATGCCCTGGGTGAGATCATCGCGCAACCCTTCTATATCGCGCAAGGCCGTTTCGCGCACCGGGTCGCGAGGCGCGCCTTTTTCAGAATCAGCGCCTAATTGCGCTTCCAAAGCTCCCACCTTATTTCGCAATTGTTTTAAAATAATTGACGCTTGCACTGGATAAAAAAACATCCCCACATCCATCGTAATAGACAAGTTCAATACCGGAGAACTCCACCCGATAGAAATATATCTAGGGTAAGAAACAAGAAAGATGGTTCGACAAAATATATCGCCCAGCTTTATATAGTTCGATTCAACATTAAAAGCCGAAGGCGCAAGCAAGTCCTTGATAGAAACTGTGCCCTCACGATAAACACGCTCCTCTTCAAGGGTAATCAATTCTTCGTTTGATTTTTGGGCAATTTCAGACTCCTTGGAAACCAATTTGTGTTTTGGTTTAAATGAAGAGTTTGAAAATTCTGGTTTAAATGCCATATGATTTAATCTAATCGCAATTCATTAACTGGTGCCATTCGTTCACTAAAGGAGATATCTGGATTATACGTGGAATAAAATAATTCAATAAGCGACTGCGTATCAAGCCGCACTACCTCTAAATTCATACTACCGAGACCAGACTCAATCTGTCTGACCCGCATA
>CAYIJG010000087.1:0-2775 GCA_964363685.1 uncultured Gammaproteobacteria bacterium | reverse complement strand
GATTTTTGATTTGGTTATTTTTGGTATTGCTTATTTTAAAAAGAATTAATTCTCCAAAAAAAGAACAGGTATGGATTTTAGCTGGAGCGGGGATTGGCTTAGCTTCTGGTTATATTCTTTATTTTATTTTATTTTGGATGGCTTGGGTTGTTAGTGAGGTTTTACAATTTAAATTTATAAAATTAAAAGTGCTTACTTTAACTATTTTTTCTATAGCCACTATTCCCGTCTTAGAATTATTAGCCGACTACAGTCAATTTGATAAAAATATAAATTGGCTTGGGCAAATTAAACAAGTTTTAGGAAATTTTTTTGGAGTTTATTTGGCCAGTGGTCCCAGACCACACGATATTGCTTTTGGCAATATCATTTTTAACCAAACTCCGCTGTTTGCGTTTGTGCCAAATTTATTAACGCAGTGGCGATGGTGGATTATAGTTTTTGCCATTTCTTTTTTTGGAATAGTTATTTATGGGTTAGTTCGTGCTTGGCAATCAAAAACAGTTATTAGTCAGTGGTTAATAGTGATGTCGGTGGGTATGATAGGTGGTTATACTATTACCAATTATTTTTTGGTAGGCTCGCATATTCTGGCTAGACGTTTAGATGCCGTAGTAGCTTTATTTTTGATAGTATTATTTTTATACGGATTGGAGAAACTTATTCAAGAAAATTCTAAAAGAACTATTTTAGCAGTTTTTATTTTGGCTATAGGAATCACCGCTTCGTATTCCTTGGGGCCAGATACTAATACTGTAAGTGCCAATGAGTATGAAGCTAGTAGTTATATTTGGAGTCAAGAGAAATTAGAAAGCAGGCCTTGTGTTTTAGGTGATACATACCCGCTGTTGGCGCTAGAAGCAATTTCGGGGAAAGAAATAATTGGCGGCGGTTTTCCGATTGATGCTAATTTCGCCCAGCCCGAAAGAGTAAAATTATTTTTGCAGATGAGCGCTGTCATAAATGAAGATGCTTTGCGTACAATATTTAAATTAACACAACCCGATCACTGGCCTTTCCATTGCTGGTTCGTAGGTAAAACAGATAATCTTCAAAATCAAGAAATTTTAAATGGAAGAGAGTTTGAGGTATTTGGGGATACAGCAGTTGTGAGATATAATACAGAATATTAAAAAATTAATCTTTAATTTATGGATTGTTTATTTTGTAAAATCGTCGCGGGGGAAATCCCTAGTTATAAAGTATGGGAAGATGAAAATGTCTTGGCATTTTTAGATATTCATCCTTGTTGCAAAGGGCATACGGTGGTTGTTCTCAAAAAACATTTTAGTAATTTGTCAGAAATGAGCTTGGTAGACTGGGAAATTATGAGCAGGGGAATGTCTAGTGTGTTGGCAAAAGTAAAGGAAGTGTTAAATCCAGACGGAATGAATTTGGGAATAAATGATGGTAAAGCTGCGGGACAATCTGTAGGCCACTCTCATTGGCATATTTTACCTCGCTGGGAAGAAGATGGAGGCAGAGGTATTATGCATTCCCTAATTGACAAAGGCGAAGGTGTGGATGTAAAAGAAGTAGCTAAATTATTTTTATAATATGTCTGAAGTCAAAAAAATCTCCTCAGCCATAATTCATAAAAGTCCTTGGTGGGAATATCGGTGCGATAAAATCATTCGTCCCAACGGTGATGAAGGGGAATATTGTTATATCGAAACTCGCGGTAATTCTATGATCGTTCCAGTTTTAGATGATGGCCGTTTGATATTGGTGCGCCAATATAGGTATTTGAGCGATAAGTTTAGTATTGAATTTCCCGGTGGCGGCATAGGCGCAAACGAAACGCCGGCCGAAGGCGCCAAGAGAGAGCTTTTGGAAGAATCTGGTTATAGTACAGAAAATTTAATTAAAATCGGCGCGTTTGAACCTTCAAATGGAGTGATCAAAGACATGTCGCATATTTTTATTGCGAGCGAACTTGAAAAAAAAGAAGAGCCAAAGTCAGATGAGTTTGAGCAGACCGAAGTTATGTTTCGCAGAATCGATGAGTTTGAAGATATGATAAAGCGCGGAGAGATTTGGGACGGTCAAGTTTTGGCCGCTTGGGCTTTGGCTAAAGATTTGATTGCAAAAAATTTGATTCAATCTAGCTAGAAGTATTTGAGGTAAATTTTTTGTACGTAGCCTATTTTTGTGTTATAATTTTAGTAGGTTTACTAAAAAATTATGGATTCACCAGAAAAACCACCAATTCTTCAAACAAACCAAGATATCAATTTTTTTGCGTCTACAAATTTTCGCAATATTAGCCGAAAGTTTGGGATAAAATTAGATGACCGTCGCCGCCATATGTATGTGGTGGGTAAGACCGGTATGGGTAAGACCACACTGCTCGAAAACATGGTGCTCAACGATATCTATAATGGCCATGGTGTAGGCGTAGTAGATCCCCACGGTGACTTTGCTGAAAAAATCATTAATTATATTCCCCCTAATCGTATCAACGACGTTGTATATTTTAATCCTTCCGATATTGATTTTCCGATTGGGTTTAATATTTTAGAAAGTATTGATCCGCGCTATCGACATTTGGTTGCCTCGGGACTTATGGGAGTATTTAAGAAAATTTGGCCAGATGTGTGGAGCGCCCGCATGGAATATATTTTAAATAATACTTTGTTGGCTTTACTTGAATTTCCTAATACAACTTTGTTGGGTATCAATAGGCTGTTGGCCGATGACGCCTATCGCAAGCGGGTCGTACGCAACCTCAAAGACCCGGTTATAAAATCTTTTTGGGAAACAGAATTTGCCGGG
>CAYIJG010000086.1:0-3061 GCA_964363685.1 uncultured Gammaproteobacteria bacterium | reverse complement strand
TTACTTATGGCTGTATCATAACAAACCTTGATTATGTTGTCAAGGGATACCTGTTAAGTTATACACAGCTAGGTAATACCTAGCTTTTGTGGTATAATATTTGTGGTCAGTTATTTAGAAATTAGTAATTAATCCCGAGTGTTCGGGATTAGGATTTTACAACTATGATCACTCATCGAGTTACCACCAAACTTGCCCCTGAACCACCGGTGCGTTTTTATCGCACCATTGCTGTCACTTTTTTAGTTGTCACTCTACTTTTATTAGGTGTGATAATATTTTTTACTTCTAAAAAAGCTTCTATTGTTATCGTGGCCAAGACTGATAATAAAAATGTAAATTTAATGGTAGATGTAGGTGAAAGAAAAAATGCTGGCGTATCTATTTTGGGCCTTGTGACAACAACCAAATTTAGTTATTCTCAAAGATATTCTCCAACTGGAAATAAAACGACTGATGGTTTGGCTGGTGGGGAAGTGACTTTGTATAACGAAACTTCTGCTCCACAAACGCTGGTTAAAACGACCAGACTGCTCACCACTAGCGGTGTTTTATTCCACCTATCAAATCAAGTCATTGTGCCAGCCAAAGGAGAAGTTGTAGCTACTGTCTATGCAGATCAACCGGGGGCAACTGGCAATATCGGTCCAAGTAAGTTTACTATCCCAGGACTTAATGAAGAAAAACAAAAAGTTATTTATGCCTCAAGCGACAAAGATATGAGCGGAGGTATTCGCACTATTGGCGTGCTTAGCGCCGAAGATATCAAATCCGCCAAAGCTGATTTTTCTACCAAAATAAAACAGGCTGTAGAAAAATCCTTGGCTCCAGTTGGTTCATATAATCAAAAATTACTTTTTGTTCCAGACAATAATGTAGTGGTGGATAAAAATATTGGTCAAGAAGTTTCTGAGTTCAATTTATCTGGTACCAGCACAGTGGTAGTTGTCTATTACAACAGCGAAGACCTAAAAACACTTCTATCAAAAGAAGTTGCCAACCGAGTTGATGCCACTACCGAAAAAGCATTGTCTATCGGCAAAGATTCTCAGGTCACTTTGGCTAGTTATGATTTAGAAAAACAAAAAGCGCAATTGTCAGTTTATCAGGATGTGCTTGTCACCTTAGATGTTAACGCCGAAAAATTGGCAGTAAATAATTTCTTTGGCAAGAAAAAAGATGAAATAGAAAGGTATGTTTTTGGTCTAGGTCATGTGGTGGGAGTCGATGTAAAGTTTTCACCTGGTTGGATACGAACAGCCCCATCAGTACCAGACAAGGTGCAGGTAGTGGTAAAAAATGTAGAATAATTTGACAGTGTTAAAAGTTTAGATTAAGATAAATTAAAGTACGTTAATAAGAGAACCAGCCCAGTTGCGCTAAGTGCGACATGGTACCACTCTCTGAGTGCTTGTAGGAAAAAGTGAAACGTTCGGGTGGAACCGTCTTAAATAAAATTTAGGACCCCGATATACAGAATTTTTGTATATCGGGGTTTTTGTTTAAAAAATAAAAGAGCAATTATTTATTAACTAATCAACTAAACAACTTTTCTATGAACCCAGAAAAATTAGACAACCTTCGCCACTCTGCCGCCCACATGTTAGCCGCGGCTGTTTTGGAATTATATCCAGGCACTAAATTGGCCATTGGCCCAACTATTGAACAGGGTTTTTATTATGATTTCCAGTTTCCAGAAGGTGTTTCGGTTTCGGAAAATGATTTAGAAAAAATCGAGGAGAAAATGAAAGAGATTGCCAGTGGTGGGCATGCTTTTGTGCGTAAAGAAGTGTCAGTAGACGAAGCTAAGCAATTTGAAAAAGACCAGCCATTCAAGTTGGAGTTGATTGAGGAGTTTGCCAAAGAAAGTAAAACCCTCACGTTGTATGAATCCGGTCCGTTTACCGATTTATGCCGGGGTGGTCATGCGGAAAGCACTAAAGAGATTCCTTTAGACGGTTTAAAACTTTATAAAATAGCGGGTGCTTATTGGCGAGGGAGTGAGAAAAATGCGATCCTCACTCGTATTTATGGCTTGTTGTTTGCCAGCAAAGAAGAATTGAAAGCTTACTTGGAACAGTTAGAAGAAGCAAAAAAACGAGATCACAGAAAATTAGGCGTGGAGTTAGACCTATTTACTTTTTCTGATTTGGTGGGTGCGGGGTTGCCTCTTTGGACACCAAAAGGAACTATAATGCGTAATGCCTTGGATGAGTGTGTGTGGCAGTTGCGAAAGGAAAGAGGATATGAAAAAGTTACTATTCCGCATATTACCAAAAGAGATTTATATGAAATCAGCGGGCACTGGCAGAAATTTGCTAACGATCTTTTCCGCATCACTACTCGTGAAGGACATGAATTTGCTATGAAGCCGATGAACTGTCCTCATCATACGCAAATTTATAATCATATTGGCAGAAGTTATCGCGATTTACCACAGCGGTACGCTGAAACAACGATGGTGTATCGTGATGAACAGAGTGGCGAACTCTCAGGTTTGTCACGTGTATTGTGTATCACACAAGATGATGCGCATGTATTTTGTCGCGAAAGCCAAGTGAAAGAAGAAATGTTTAAAATTTGGGATATCATAGAAATTTTTTATAAAGCCACCGGTTTTGGCAAGTTGATGGTGCGACTATCTCTGCATGATCCCGAACATTTTGAAAAATATCTGGGAACTAAAGAAATTTGGGAAAAGTCAGAAAATCAATTGCGCGAAATTGCGCAAGAGCGCGGCGTAGAGTTTTATGAAGCCAAAGGCGAAGCCGCGATGTATGGTCCAAAGATTGATTTTATCGCCAAAGATTCTTTGGGTAGAGAATGGCAAGTGGCAACCATTCAGGGAGATAGGAATATGCCGGAAAGGTTTGATTTGACTTGTGTTAGTGAAAAAGGTGAAAAGGAACGGATTGTTATGGTGCATGCCGCGATAATGGGATCTATTGAAAGATTTTTAGCAGTGTTAATTGAACATCATGCCGGTGCGTTTCCAGTTTGGATGTCTCCTGTGCAAGTATTACTCGCTCCAGTTTCATCTAAACATGTAGACGGTGCTAGA
>CAYIJG010000085.1:0-3292 GCA_964363685.1 uncultured Gammaproteobacteria bacterium | reverse complement strand
ACGGAACGAACCCATCCCTCCTCGCCAAAACCGTGTCGTTCGATTGGTTGGGGGGCTTCCAAATTATTGATACGTTGGCCAAAAAAATTCTTCTCCCCGTTTCGTCCGAAAAAAACAAAACTCTCGGTATTTCCGAAAGTCTCGTTTGGTCGGGCTAGTGGGGCTTGAACCCACGGCCTCATGCACCCCATGCATGCGCGATACCAACTTCGCCATAGCCCGTTGGTTTAGGTTTGTGATTATGGTGCATTATATCTTTTGTCCTATAAAAAATCAATCCCGCTTGCCCGCCTCAGGTGGGAGTGCTCGGGATTTAAATACCAAAAAACCGGCTTGAGGCCGGTTTTTTGGTATTTTTAAGCTCGATTTAATGCGGTATCTATATCATCTTCAGTTGCTCCCTTAATTTCTTTAATTACCTCTCTCCGTAAAAGATCTAATATGGTGGGTTTAATACGTTCTAGGTCGTCAGCTATATCCTCAACTTCTTCATCAGATTCGTTTGTTCGTTCCCCATGTTTAATAGAGTCTTTTATTCCTATCATTAATCGTACTAAAGTGTTTAATGCTATAAAGTTTTTATTTTTTAGTATGCGCTCTATCCTAGCTACTTTTTCTGCTTCAGCACCATGTTGTGTTTCTTGCATATATTTATAAATTATAAATAATAAAACTACTAGTTTAGTTTTATTACGCCATATTTTTCACCATGGTGCGTCGGCAAGAAGAGCAAGTTTTTACACTTTCGCCATTCACCATTGATAATTGTAAGTTTGGTTTTTGGCGGCGTGGAACTTTGACATTGGAGTGGCTTACGTGGTTGGCGCGAACTGCGGATTTGTCACAGACTGAGCAAACTCTAGACATATGGTTGAAAGTTTAATGATATTTAAGTATAATTAGGATAATGCGTTAAGTCTACTTTAATTTTGAACTTTTGTCAATATGGACTTTATCTTTTACTTTCTAATCATTGTGCCTTCAGCCATTATCCACGAATATGCCCATGGCTGGGTGGCAGATATGCTGGGAGACCCTACAGCTCGCTATGCGGGGCGGTTGACCATCAATCCGATGGTGCATATAGATTTGTGGGGCACGATTCTGATGCCAATTATGCTATCTATAGCTACTGGAGGCGCCTTTATGTTTGCCTATGCCAAACCAGTGCCATATAACCCATATAACCTCAAAGATCAAAAATGGGGACCGGTCATGGTCGCTCTAGCCGGGCCAGCGGCAAATTTATTGCTGGCAGTAGCATTTGCGATAGTGGTGCGAGTTTTACCAATTTCAGAATTTAGCTCAATTTTGGCGACCATAGTTTATGCCAATGTAATGTTGACTGTTTTTAATTTAGTACCAATTCCACCCTTGGATGGATCAAAACTTCTTTATGCATTATTGCCAACCTCTGCCTACAAAATCAAGACTTTTTTAGACAGGTATGGCTTTATGATTTTATTGTTTTTTGTTTTCTTTTTATTTGAATTGATTTCCCCTATAATACAATTTATATTTAGATTATTAGTGGGGTAAGGTCTGTCATCCCGAGCGAGGCTTTAGCCGAGTCGAAGGATCCCTTATACTATGTGCTTGCAAAAACAATGTTTAAGGGATTCCTCCACTCAGTCGTAAAAACTCCTTCGGTCGGAATGACAATAAAAAACAATTTTAATTATTTAATTTATATAGTATGAAACTAATCCTTCGTTGGCTTATCAGCGCTCTTGCCCTCATGCTCGTTGCCTATTATGTCCCAGGAATTACAGTGGTTAGTTTTTATTCAGCGCTCATTGCGGCCTTAATCTTAGGTCTTATTAATGCCCTCATCCGCCCACTTCTGATTCTATTTACTTTACCAATAAATATTCTCACTTTGGGCTTGTTTACTTTGGTTATAAATGCTCTCATGTTCTGGCTGGCATCGTCCATTGTCAAAGGTTTTTATGTAATGGGTTTTTGGCCAGCTTTTTGGGGCGCGCTCATTATGTGGCTCGTCAACTGGATGGTTAGTTCTCTTTTTGCAAAAGAATAGGACAAGCTTCTGTGAAAAATTATTCTTCCAATCGCGCGCAAAAAGGAAAAACTGCCTACAGAACACCAAGTCTTTTTAAGGCCAACAAAGCTATTTTTGTTGCCAAGGTAAAAGGGAGAAATACAGGCAAGGATTTAAATGTTAATAAGAATTATTATGGCCAAGTATAAGCAGAGCTTGAAATTACGTCGGGCTTCGCAAGAAGAAAATAAATTTTCTTCTCCGCTCACCCCTAGTAATTATAAAATAATATCCATTGGCGGGTCTATTATTATTCCTCCAACTGGTTTTGATATTGAATTTCTCAAAAAATTACGCGCGCTAATTATTACTAGAGTAAAAAAAGGCGATAAGTTTATTTTGGTAGTTGGTGGTGGCTCTACCTGCAGGCAATATCAAACTGCTGCCAAAGGCGTAGTGAGTATGACCGACACAAATCTTGATTGGTTGGGGATAAAAACAACCATTTTTAATGCTGAGTTTGTAAAGTTTTTGTTTAAAGATTTGGCCTATTCTGAAATTATTACCAATCCCACTAAAAAAATAAAAACAAATAAACCAATTATTATGGCTGCGGGCTGGAAGCCTGGTTGTTCGACTGATAATCAGGCTGTATTGCTCGCTAAAACGTACGGCGCTAAAGAAGTTATCAATGCGTCTAATATTAGTTATGTCTATACCGCTGATCCCAAAAAAGATCCAAATGCCAAGCCGTTAGCTAGTTTGACATGGAAAGAAATGCGAAATATAATAGGTGACAAATGGATGCCGGGAGGGAATTTTCCTTTCGATCCAACGGCTGCCAAAACTGCTCAAAAACTTGGTTTAACAGTTAAATTTGTGAAAGGTACGGATTTGGATTTGTTAGATAGGGCTGTAGGGGGTGGGGAGTTTAAGGGGACTATTATTAAGTAAAATATTTTTATATGCCAGGAATAGGAAAAAAGGGATCTGGGGAATCGTTTAGAAGAGCCCGTGATCAAAAGACGTCAGTTCCAGATTGGACAAAAACTACTCTCAAAACAGGGGAAGTGAGCCCAGAAATTTTAGCTAAGCTAGAAGTAGAGCTAAAATCTATTGTTCAGGAAGAAGGCGAGAGTGATCAAGAATTTGAAAAGAGAAAATCGCTATTAAAAATCAATATAGAATTTTGTAAAGTACAGCTGGCCAGCACGTCGAATCAACCACAAGTGCCGTCTGGTGGGGAATCGTTGCGTGCTAGGGGTGCATATATACAAGGCTTAATAAACAAGA
>CAYIJG010000084.1:0-3299 GCA_964363685.1 uncultured Gammaproteobacteria bacterium | reverse complement strand
CGCAAAATTATCCTTTTTGTACAATTGATCCAAATGTGGGTGTGGTGGAGGTGCCTGATTTACGGTTGCAAAAATTAGCCGAGATTTCTCATTCAAAAAAAGTTATTCCTACCGTCATAGAATTTATTGATATCGCCGGAATTGTCAAAGGCGCATCCGAAGGTGAAGGTTTGGGAAATAAATTTTTGTCTCATATTCGGGAAGTAGACGCGATTGTGCAAGTGGTGCGTTCTTTTAGTGATAGCAATGTTATTCATGTGCATAATAAAGTTGATCCTAAAGAAGATGCCGAAGTGATTAACCTAGAATTAGCCTTGGCTGATTTACAAACTGTAAGTAAAAGACTTGATACTACCAAACGCTCGGCTAAAGGCTCAAGCGCCAAAGAATTTGAAAAACAAATAGAATTATTGGATAGAGTAGAAAAACAATTACAAGCAGGAAAGCCGGCGCGCGAACTGGAATATAATGAAGACGAAACAGTTTTGATGAAAGAATTGCAACTGCTGACTATGAAACCGATGTTGTATGTGGTAAATATTGACGAAAATTCTAAATCTGAAATCACAAGTCCTAAAGTAAGTGAGTCCACGCCTCAGATAGAAATATCTGCCAAACTAGAAGCGGAGTTAGCAGACCTTAGTCCAGAAGAAGCCAAGGAATATCTGAAAGAGTTAGGAATGAATGAAACTGGGCTTGATAAGTTAATTTCTGCTAGTTATAAATTATTGAATTTAATAACTTTTTTGACTTCAGGCGAGCCGGAAACACGAGCTTGGACTGTGCGCCGTGGCGCCAAGGCGCCGGAAGCGGCCGGCGTTATCCATACGGATTTTATCAAAGGCTTTGTCAAAGCCGACGTGGTGAATTGGGAAGATTTTGTCAGTGCCGGCGGGTGGGGAAAAATAAAAGAAACCGGTAAAATGAGATTAGAAGGAAAAGAATATGTGATGCAGGATGGGGATGTTTGCTATTTTCATGTAAATTCTTAATTGTCTTAATGGTAGTCCTAAAATAATTTATTTTTTTGTGTCCAAACCCCGCTGTGGCGGGTCGTAATGGCCACTGCAAAAATAAATTATTTTAGGACTATTTTTTTTCGAATCCCCAAATTTCTCGCGCCACTCTTTGATTAGGGCGGGCATAAAGAAGTGAAGGTCTGTCTTCAAAGAAGTGGATTAATTTAAAACCAAGTTGTTGGATTTCTTTTTGGCAATCAATTTGAATCCAATCGTTTTGGTATTTGAAGCGGGGGATCAGAAAAACTACTTTGCCTTTTGGTTTTAAAATTTTATGAAATTTAGAAAATGCCTGGAGGTAAAGATTTTTTAATTCGCCAGCTTGCTTGACCAGGTCTTCTTCTTTTTCATTTCCTTTTAGCGGGCGTCCCATGTATGGTTCGGTGACAATAGCATCAATTGAATTTGAGGCAACGATACTATTTATATTTTCAACACCTTCAGTTTGGATTTTTACTTTTAAATTATTATCAGAAATACCAAATTGATCAGCTACCCAAATCATATTTTCTCGCGTGTCGCTGATGGCTTTTTCTGATATATCGGTACCGATTAAATTTGTGTAGCCAAGCAGTAGGGCTTCGCTCAAAATAGTGCCAGAACCACAGAACGGATCGAGTAGAGTAGTGGTAATAGGAATTTGTGCTAGATTAATCATCATCATGGCCAGTTTTGGTGGTAACATACCACTTAAGTCATCGCGTCCTGGCCTGCCAAAATCTCGGGCGCTAAATTCTTCAAATGGTTGGACAGCTTCGGTTTTGGCTAAGGAAAAAAGTTGGTTTTTCCCGATTTCGAGGTTGGTCGGAATCGAGGATGCTCGATTTTGCTGAGGCAAAATCGGCAGGATGATAAATTCACGACCTCGACCAGTGAGATTGTTTTTTTCAACTGTTACGGAAGATAAAACTGGTTCTCGATTTTCTACATATCGCACCGATAAGCCTTCGGCTTTAAGAGTTTTTTTGATTTTTTTCCCAAAATTTTCTGCCATTTTTAAATCAGCAAAATCATTTTTTTCGTTTGTATAGAGACTAATGCCAAAGTTTATTTTACCCGAGACAGTTTTGAGTTCTTGTATAATTATGTCTTCAAGCTCTGTTTCTGTGACTTGATTGCCGATTTCGGTAGCGATTTTGATGGTACCACCTAATTTTTTAATTAACTCTTTCGGGTTAAAGGTAAGGCTCTCTATTTTTAAAATAGGAGTAGTCAGTTCGTATTTTTTTGTATTTAAAACAGCGACTATTTCGGCCGCGGAAATCTGGGTCTCTCTGCCCAGGATGAGCCAGTATTTATTGCTGGGTGCTGGAATTGACATAAGTTGTTGAAGCGCTTGGGGAATAAAAAAATATATTTCTGACTCTGGGAGGGAAATCGCCCAGTTGTTTTTTTTGATTAATAGCTGACAGGCTTTTTTCAAAAGATGAGATGTTTAAGTTGTAGATATTGAAATTTAATTGGGAAGCCACGATAGCGTTAGCGTTGGCAATGCCTATATAAATAGTTTGGTAAATAAAATAACTGGTGAGAAAAATACTAGTAGCCAAAAGACCAAACACTAAAATATAGATAATGCGCCAAAGCCCATATTTCATCTTCGGAGATGTGTTTTTCTTTTTACTTATTAACATATAATTTGGTTGTTAAATCCAAAATCGCGACCTGTTGGGTGTCGCCAGTTTTGCTAAAAACTGGTTTTATTTGTAGCTGTTCAATATGTATAAAATAATTAGATGATTCCAGATCGGCAATATATGCGAGTGTATCATGGTAATCACCAGTTAGGTTCATAGAGATTATCGCTACTTGGTCTTTATCAATTTTGTCTAAATTGGAATTGATGATCGTTTGGTTTAGCTGGTGTTTAGCGGCCATTGATTCCAAGAACGTAATCAGCTTTAGTTCATCGCCGGATTTGAATATAAACTCATCAAAATTAACGATAGTTTTTTTAATTTCATCCAGTTTTTGTTTGGTCACGCGCGAACGTAAGGATTGTTCGTATTTTTGTTCCAGGATGAGGCGTAATTTATAACTTTCCGCGGCAGTTTTTTTGATACTAAGTAGGGTTGGGATCAGGATGGCAAAAACTATACCGAGAAACAGCGCGGCAAAAATACAAACCAGGATAAAATTTTTTTTTGTTTGATCAAGCATCATAAATTTATTTTTTCTCGTTTTTCAATTTTGCTTTAAATTCAAAATCAATATTTTGTTTTTGGAATAATTGTGAGACCGGGGTTTGGATATCGGTCAGCCAAGGAATTTTATTGAGGG
>CAYIJG010000083.1:0-3325 GCA_964363685.1 uncultured Gammaproteobacteria bacterium | reverse complement strand
TCAAAGCTTGCACCCAGGTATTCCATACTCATGGCCGAGCATTCTATATGCCAGCCTGGCCGGCCTTTACCAAGTGACGTTTCCCAAAACACATCGCCGTCGGTTTCGTCCCACGCTTTCCATAGAGCGAAGTCATCAGCATTGTCCTTATCGTATTCATCTGCCTGAATTCGTCCGGCTGCGTTCTCACGTTTTTGCGAAAGGGCGATAGTCGAGAGCTGGCCGTATTTTTTATCCTTGTGCACATTAAAATAAACACTTCCGTCATTTGATTTGTATGCGTAACCTTTTTTGATTAACTTTTCTATAAGCGAGACCATCTTATCTATATGTTCTACTGCTCGAGCATATTTTGTTGGAGGTAGAATATTTAAACTCTCCGAATCCTTTTCAAACTCTTCTATATAGTGTGTGGTAAATTCGTGGAGTGAGGTATTAGTTGCTTTTGATTCTCGGATAGTTTTATCATCAACATCGGTGATGTTCATGATATGGTTTACATCCAGGTTGTTGTAGATAAGGGCGCGTTTCAAAATGTCGCCAAAAATATAGGCGCGAAAATTTCCAATATGTGCAAAGTTATACACCGTTGGGCCACAAGTATATAGGCCAACTTTGCCTTTTTTGATTGGTTTGAATTCTTCGGTTTGACGGGTGAGGGTGTTATAGAGTTTTATACTCATAGAATTTCACGAATGCGCTTGAGCGCCACGAATAATGCGAATATTTAATTTAGTTAGGAACACGCCAGATTTGTAAGGGCCGTATTCTAAAATTTACTAATAAACCAACTCGAAGATTCAAGGCTTCTAAATATCGAAGCATTTGCATTTTATGATCAATTGTTAAACGGTCTGTAACTTTTAGTTCCACAAGAATTTTATTATCCACAATTAAGTCTGCTCGAAATTTACCAATTATCACCTCGTTTATTTTAACTTCGAATGGAAATTCTGTTTTGTAAGGGACTAGATAAGCGCAGACAGCTTTGGAATAGTGTTTTTCTTGAAATTTTGTTCCAAGCTTATTTTGAGTTGTAAATAAAATGCCGTTTAATTGGAATGATAAATCTTTATAAATTACATCTCCCATATTCGCATTATTTGTGAGCCGTAAGGCTATTAACAATATCCATATTGTAACTTATTTATCCCCAGTTATCAACTGGCCTATACACTTAACTTCCGATTCTTGGTATAATTAAGGAGTTAATTGTCATCCTGAACTCGTTTCAGGATCTCCTGGTAATTATGGGATGCTGAAATAAATTCAGCATGACAGCAAGAAATGTCTTATGTTCGGTTTTTTTAAACCAAAATCATATTTGGGAATTGATGTTGGTGCTGGTGGAATAAAGTTAGTAGAACTACGTCTAGAAAAGAAAAGACCGGTTTTGTTTACCTATAGTTTTACTTCCGATAGACAAGATATTCATAAATTTCAATCCAATGAGGATAAAAATATAGCGAACCTGCTTAATAAAGAAAATAAACCTGCAACTATCAATGTAGCCTCAAATCAAATGGATAATGAGGCGCAGATATTAAAGTATGCCGACACGATAAAAGTTTTGTGCAAAACCGCTCGGGTTGTTTCCAAAACTGCGATGGTGAGTTTGCCTGTGTCCTCGGTCTTTCACGCGGTTGTCACTTTGCCAATGCTCAAAAAGGAAGAACTTGATCATGCGGTAAAAGCGGAAGTAAAAAAATTATTGCCTATTCCGTTAGAAGAGGTAGCTTTGGATTTTCAAGTTTTAAAAAATACTAACCCAGCCGAAAAAAATCAGCGCGTGCTAGTCAATGCGGTATCGCACAAACTGATTGATTTTTATTCCAAAGTTTTTGGCAGAGCTGGATTGACTTTAGAAGCTTTGGAGCCTGAATCTACGGCTTTGACTAGATGTTTGATTGGCCGTGACCAATCTGTGTCTATGATTATAGATGTTGGCGCTGAAAGAACTAGTTTTTTTATCATTGATCAAGGCGTACCGATAACTCATCATAGTATAGACGCCGGTGGGGATAAGATAGATAAGATAATGCAAAATATTTTGGGAGTAGACGCAGATTTGTTAGAACAAGTGAAGCATGATTTGTTTGATTTCTTGCCTACTAATGGAAATAATATTTTGAGTGAGCAAAAATGGCTTGACATTTTTATGCCGGTGATAGATCCTATACTTAAAGAAATAGAGATAAGCCTTGAAGTTTATTTGCGTCAGACTGGCAACGAAGGTAAACGTCCTGAAAAAATTATTTTAACCGGCGGGATGGCGCTGATGCCGTTTTTGACAAAATATATTGAAAATAAATTTAGAATAAAATGTTATGTGGGAGATGCGTGGGCAAGAGTGGTCTACCAAGATGGTCTCAAACCAGTACTTCGCCAAATTGGACCAAGAATGTCGGTGGCGGTCGGCTTGGCAATGCGAGATATGTTATAAAATAAAATATCAGAAGATCGTATGGCTCAAAATTCACAAGTTCATATCATGATAGTGGAAGACGACAATTTTTTGGCTGATATTTATAAGAAAAAATTTGAAATGGAAGGTTTCAAAGTAAGTACAGCCAACAATGGCGAAAAGGCTTTGGTAGATATCAAGAAAAAAATGCCGGATTTGGTTTTACTTGATATTTTATTACCAAAATTAGATGGTTTTGCAGTGCTAGAAAAAGTAAAATCAGACCCGGTGGTAAAAAATATTCCTATAATTTTATTGACTAACTTGGGTCAGCCAGACGATGTCCAACGTGGTTTAGAAAAAGGTGCAACAGATTATTTAATTAAAACTCACTTCAAACCATCAGAGGTTGTGGATAAAGTAAAACAAGTCTTGCATCTATAAATGTGGTATAATAGTAGTAAGCGATTTTTAAAGACTAGATTTATGATTATACGGAATAGGAAGGGGGTGACAATATGATGAAAAAGAATAAAGGTTTTACTTTGATTGAGTTGTTGGTTGTAATTGCGATTATCGGTTTACTGTCAACCTTGGCAGTCGTAGCTTTAGGTAACGCTAGACAAAAAGCTCGCGATGCCAAACGTCTCTCCGACTTAAAGCAGATGCAAACCGCTTTAGAGCTTTACTATACCGATCAAACAGACTATCCAGCTGGTGCTGGTGTTACGTTAGGAGCTCCTGCCGGGAATTTTGCTTGTTTGAACGCGGCTGGTTTTGGCGCAACTGCTTGTGCTAGCCCATATATGGGTCAAGTTCCTGCCGATCCTTTAGCAGCTCAAGATTATGTATACACAAAGGGTGTTAATACATATGCAATTACGGCTACTTTAGAAACGACAATGAACAATTTGAGTGGAG
>CAYIJG010000082.1:0-3362 GCA_964363685.1 uncultured Gammaproteobacteria bacterium | reverse complement strand
ACAATGCGCAATGATCTGGAAAACATGGTGGCTGGGAGATTATGTGGGAATCCTTGGCCCAAACGGTGGAGGTAAAACCACACTGCTTAAAATTCTGGTCGGCCTGCTCAAACCAAAAAGTGGTGAAATAAAAATTTTTGGCCAAGATCTTAATAAAATAAAAAATCGTAGCGTGATTGGTTATGTCCCTCAACGCATTGCCCAAGACAATGTGGCTTTCCCTGCCACGGTCTATGAAATCGTAGAAAGCGGTCTGATTGCCAAAAAAGGTTTATGGGGCGATATCTCAAAAACAGACCATGAAGCCATTGAACGAGCTTTGCAGATCACCAATATCACTGCTCTAAAACATAGACTAATGAGCCAGCTTTCTGGCGGACAAAGACAGAGAGTTTACTTGGCCAGATCTCTGGCTAGCGACCCAAAAATTCTTATTCTAGATGAACCATTTGTTGGTGTAGATCCAAATTCTCAAAAGGACTTTTATAATTTTCTCAAGGATCTCAATACCAAACAAGGCATTACCATTCTTTTTGTCTCTCATGATATAGATACTATTACCGGCGAGATAAAATCTATCCTCTGCCTCAACCGAGGATTGTTCTGTTACGGCGCCAAAGAAATCATCCACGAAGAAGATATGATCAAAAAAATATACGGCCAAAGCATTACCCATATTCATCATCCTCACTAATATGCTGGAAATTTTTCAATACGATTTCATGATTAGAGCCTTTGTGGCAGGCCTAATTATCGCCGTGCTGGCGCCAGCTATTGGCACTTTTTTGGTGATCAAAAGATATTCGCTCCTCGCAGATACTCTGGCTCATGTTTCGCTAGTGGGTGTGGCTATCGGTGTCTTATCTGGCATCAATCCAGTATTAACAGCTATTATCGCATCTGGTGTAGCGGCGCTAGGCATGGAAAAACTACGACATGCCAAAAAATTATTTGGTGAATCTGTCTTAGCCCTGTTCTTGTCAGGCGGACTTGCTATCTCACTGATTATCTTCGGATTAGCCAAAGGCTTAAATACAAATATTTTTACCTACCTATTTGGTAGTATCGCCACTGTCTCAACTCTTGACCTCCAACTAATCGGTGGCTTTGGCTTATTTATTTTTATAACTATAATTTTGCTTTTCAAAAGACTATTTATTACTGCTTACGATGAAGAACTATCCCAAGCCAATGGCTTGCCGATTAAATTTTTGAATCTAACACTCATGATCTTTGCTGCCATTACCATATCTCTAAGTATGAGAATTGTCGGAGCGTTGCTTGTGGGAGCCTTGATGGTTGTGCCGGTACTGACCGCAACCCAATTTAGCCAGAGTTTCTTAAAAACTTTTGTATACAGCATAGGCTTCTCACTGGTATCAGTAATTACCGGATTGTTTGCTTCTTTTTATTTTGATCTTCCTAGTGGAGCCTCTATTGTCGTTTCCTCTTTGTTATTATTTGTTCTTAGTTTGGTGATAAATAAAAGATCTTCTTAAAACAAAAAACCACTCGCCTAGGCGAGTGGTTTTTTGTTTTATTAGGCTATTAAGCTACTAATACAACATTTGCTGCGCGAGGTCCTTTTTCAGAATCCTCAACATCGAAGGAAACCTTTTGACCTTTTTGTAAATCAGCAAATTGGACACCATCTGCCAAAGCGGAGGCATGAAAGAAAATATCTTTCCCACCATCGTCTGGAGTAATGAATCCAAAATTCTTTTCTACGATAAGGCTTTTGATTATACCTGTCATAATATTTTGGTTGCGTGAATAAGTTGATCGCCGGTCGAAATCGACTACTTTTCTCCCTGGGGATTATTTTTTATATTGTTTATAAATTGAAAGACTTATCAAACGCATCATCAACGTCCTGTTCAACTTCAGATGGTTCTCCTAGTGGATTTTTTTTAAAAGATTTAGCACCAGAAGGAGGAATAGGGACTTCAACAACAACTTCTTTTGCCTCACCGCCATCTGGTTCTTCTGCCAAAAATTCGTCAATTCTTTCTATGGCCCCACTAATAGACCCATCTATATCAGCTACCCCTTCTCTCGCTCTTCTTATTACTTCGGGAAGAGAAACAGTCACAGGATCTATTCTAGGCTCCTCACCTTGATCAATATGTTCAGGTCGAGGAATTTTTCCTTCTGCTTTTGGTCGTGGCCAAATTGGATCTGATGGTTCTGACATACAAAAATTCAAATTTACAAGATATAGTATACCATTTTTTCCGCTATAAGTCAAGGGCTTTACCTAGGAACAGGACTTCAAAACAGCCAAAATATGCTAAAAGATTAATAAAATTGATTATTTAGCTTTAGTTAGCGCCTTTTCAATTTTCTCTAATCTCCTATTAATATCATGAATCTCTTTTTTCATTTCACTACTTTCTTCCAAATCCAATCTGACATCTTCTTCGGTTTTTTCAGTCAGTTTCTTCTCTCCTTTGAGACCAGAGATGATTATTTCGTTACCAATAAAACTAGAGACAAACAATCCTGATAACAATAAAATGGTAATGCCAATTAAAATTGATAGTGGCCCATCCCACCAAAGCATACTAATAGTGATATCTGGCGCGACTAAGTACTTAGTCGCAAAGAAATACTCCATGGCATAATCGGCAGTATGCCAAATCCCCCGCCAAAAAATGATTATCCCCGCTCCGCCCAAAAAAGCATAGACAATGGGAAAATGACTAAGGCGCCCGCGCACTTTGTCTTCGGCCTTATCTCCTAAACGATATATACTTTTAAAAAACATACTGTATTTAGATTATATTTTTTTAGGAAAAATCACAGACAACACCATAGAAGAAATCAAAGCCAGCATAATGATACCAAAAGAAACTAGAGAAGATATGTGGAAATCAAAAATACCGGAAAGCATCTTGAGGCCGATAAATAACAAGATAAAAGCCAATCCTTTTTGCAAATGATGAAACTTATGCAATACATTTTCAATAAGAAAAAATAAAGCGCGAAGACCCATGATCGCAAAGATATTAGAGGTAAAAACAATAAACGGGTTTTGGGAAATAGCAAAGACCGCCGGAATAGAATCAACGGCAAAGACAATGTCAGTACTCTCAACTAACATCATGATAAGAAATAAAGACGTGAGGTATGTTTTCCCATTTTCTTTGAAGAAGAACTTGCCATTATGATGATTGGGAGTAAAACGCAAAAAACGATGCGCCAATTTTACGATTCTGCTATTATTAAAATCCGCATGTTCTTCTTTTTTGTCTTGGAGTAATTTAATACCAGTATAGAGCAGAAATGCGCCAAAAATATATAAAACCCAATGAAACTGACTGATAATAAGTGAGCCAAACCCGATAAATATTGCGCGAAAC
>CAYIJG010000081.1:0-3441 GCA_964363685.1 uncultured Gammaproteobacteria bacterium | reverse complement strand
TGCGCGAAACACTATCGCCCCCATTATCCCCCAGAACAAAACTCGGTGATGATATTTTTCTTCTAGCTTAAAATAACTAAAAATCAACATGATAACAAATAAGTTGTCTACTGACAACATTTTTTCGGTTACATAAGCAGTCAGAAACTCAGCGGCCAATTCTTTACTTAAGAATATAAAAATCAAAAACCCAAACCCTAGAGAAAGGGCTATCCAAAACAAGGATTGGTTGACCGCAGATTTTAACTCTACCTTATGGACCTGGCGGTTGAAATAACCAAGATCGAGAGCCAAAAAACCGACGATAATGATACCAAACAGGATCCAAAGGTAGTCTTGAGCGGACATAATATACAAATTTAAGCTTTAATTTATGAGGGGTATTATAGCAAAGAAGGGTTGATAAATAAAGGGGTTGGGTTGACCCAGACACCAAAAGCGTCACGCTTTTCTAGATTTTGTGTCAAAAAGAAAAAAATCTTAATTTTCGTAGACTCTATTTTTCGTATAGGAACACACTAAAAAAGCGAAAAGCAAAATCTGTGACGCTTTGGTGCTGGGTTGACAAAATGGGGTTTTTGGGGTAGTATTTTTTTGAAACTAAAGAGGGGGGACTTCGACTGGTGGAAAAGGCCTTGCTGTTGGGTATCACTATATCTGTAGTGGTACCTATAGTAGCCCTATTTCTACTTCTCGCAATGAATTTTCTTGCCGCCCGAACTGCAGAGGAGTGGGTGGTTGGAATTTTCACGTTGATCATTGCGGTTGTGATCCGCCTCATTCGTAAGGGGCTGAGCGACCGACATGACAACTAGCGAGAACAACCGTTGTGATGGAAGAGGCAAGCCATCCAACGTAATTAGATTTTCAAATATGGAAATTTGATTACGGGTGGCTTGTTTTTTTGTTTGAGAGTTTTATCTCCACATCCCCAAAACCAAACCAAAGACAATAAAATTCACCAACTGATACCCAGACTGAATAAGAAATCTTGCCCATCTTACTTTTGATGAATCGTTGTTCCACATAGATGCACCTGCGACGGTTGGCATCACAAAAGCCAACCAAATTCCAAAGGCATTTGCTAAACCAATTGATGCTCCCCAACCATTAATAAAAATAGCCAAATACCAAACTTGAAAAAGAGTTAAGGCAAACTGAACCATATAAAGCTGTCCAGCTGCTTTTTGCATTTTCTTGCGAGCCTCTAGATCTTCAAGTGTAGCACCACAAATTTCTATCCATTTTTTACCAAATAATGGTCCATACCAAATCGCGCCGATGAGCATAGACAATACTCCGCAGACTAACACCGCCCAATAGTTTATTCCCGAATTTATTAACTCTTGCCACATATATTTTAAATTAAGTTTTAAATACTAAAATTAAACAAACCTAGCTTATCCAATAAAACTATTGTACTAAAAATGCCAAAAAAAGCAAAGACAATACCAATGATTATTTTTCTAACTAACCCTGGACGAAAAACAGGCGCTAGACTTTTGTGGTTGAGCCAGGCGACCAAACCAATATGCACAAACATGGCAAACGCATTGATAACTGCGCCTAAAACAATAAGAGTCTTCGGTTCATAGATATTTAACAAGAATAAAACAATACCAAAGGCAATCTGCGCCCAAAGAAAACCATAATATATCTTTGAGAGGTTGATCTTGCCATCCGGTGTTTTTTTTAATTTACTGATTGCTAGATTCTCGGCCATAATCCGGCTGGTGGAATCCATTACTCCCAATTGTGTTTGAAAAAGCATAATGGCCACAACCAACAAAAATAACGTACCAACCAGAGGTGCCAAATTCTGACCAATCACTCGGCCTTCATTGATAACAAAATTTATTCCTTCACTATTCCCACCCAAACCAAAGGTAGTAGTAAAAGACAAAAGCATAAGCAGTGACATTGCCAAAGCCCCCACAAACAAAAAAATAGAAAAGTGCTCGATGTTTATCGTGCGCCACCATGATTTAAAATTGGCCACATTAGTTTCGTTAATTTCAAAATTTTCACCAGTCAATTTTACTTGCGTTTCCGTTTTATCATGACCACGAAAAAGACTCACTATTTTTTGGGAATACTTGCCCATGCCATAGCCTTTTTCTTTTATATAAATAGACTGAGTGAGATTAAGATTTCCTCCCGCGCCCGAATAGGCAAACGCGGCAAAAAAAGTTGCCAGACTAATGCCAGCAGGTAAAAACCAAAAACCATCTCCCCTGCCAACCATACCGACAAGCAAGGATGACCAATCGGCTTTGGAACTTAAAAATACGGCCAAAATAAATATAAATGGTACGCCTGCTAAAATAATAGTTTTGGTAATTTTTTCCATGGTGTCATAGACCGTTTTGCCACCACTGAGAAATAAACCAATAACAATCAACATCAATATCGCTATCCACTTGAAATCTGTTATTCCCAAAACTGATCCCAAAACTTTGGCCGAAGCGGCAATAATCCCCGGCAAGCCAAAACCGATAAAAGTGGAAATAATAAACCAATAGACAGATCTAGGAAATAATTTGGCAATACCAACAAAAACACTTTCGCCTTTTACAAGAGCATAGCGCTCTATTTCCATATTAATAAAGAATTGAAATGTGATTCCAAGCAGAGCGCCCCAAGCAATCCCCAAGCCATAATTGGATACAAGATACGGCCAAAGAATAACTTCGCCTGAACCCAAACCAAGCGCTAGGATGACAAAACTGGGGCCGATGATTTTTTTGATACTAAGAGAAGGAGGAAAAACTTTTTTTACTGGCATAAACACAACTTTTATAATAGGTTTATTTTATCATAAAACCCACCACCTATCCATATAAACAAAAACCTCGCTGAGGTTTACCCAAACGAGGTTTTTGTTTTAAGTTGAATTTATTTTTTACTCTTAGAAGTTTTCTTAGCGCTAGCTTTGTTGGAAACTTTTGTCCCGATTTTGCTTTTGGGCAAAATCGAGGATCCTCGATCCCGACCCAAAGTCGGAATCGGGACTTTCTTAACTTCTTTCACCACTACATCTACTTCTGGAACAGAATCCTTAACTACTGGCTGACCAGGAGATAAAATTTTAAGAATCTTATCCAATTTGGTGTTTAACATTTCAATTTGTTGTTTGAATTGATTATTATCACCTCCGCCAAATGCCGGTTTCTTATCAAAGCTTGGCTTACTATCAAAACTAGGGCGATTGAAATTTCCAGCTGGTCTCATCGGACCGTCATTTCTTTCTGGTCTCTTGTCTTTGAAGCAGTTACTGCAGAAAATCTCTCTGCCTCCACTTGGTCTAAATGGAACTTGGCAAGCTGCACCACATTGACTGCAAGTAGCGTCGTGCATTTCGGGTTTGCCGAAACCGCCTCCGCCAAAACTCTTGCCTCCGCCACCAAATCTACTACCGCCGCCGAAACTTTTTCCACCTCC
>CAYIJG010000080.1:0-3598 GCA_964363685.1 uncultured Gammaproteobacteria bacterium | reverse complement strand
ATATTCAGGCAGGGGGCTCAAATGCTTTAGGTGTGTTTGAAATAGAAAACGGTGAATTTGTACTCATTAAAAAGTCAAAAGAAACATATGAATTCGAGGGCGCCTTGCCGTATCTTATGCAAGATATTACTACTAGTAGAATACCAAGAGTGCTAGAAGTTTTTGAAACCGACGATGCTACCTATAAGGTAATGGAAAAAGCAAGGGGTGTCCAAGTTGATAAGTTATCAGAAGACCAAGTTGCAGAAATTCCACAAGAATATTTTGATCAGTTTGTTGAGGATATTTCTAGCCTAGATGCTTTAGGTTTACAAATAGACCCCTCTAAGAAGAGTAATTTTTTTTACGATAATGAAATAGGTTTTAGTATTATTGATATAGGAGATCTGCATTACGATCCAACACGTAAAAATATTCGTAGTAATATCCATCTCGGCGATTTAAAAGCCGTGTTCACTGGTCCAAAGCAAGATCAGAGAATAATCATTAAAATTGAAGAAGCTATTAGAAAACAAGCTGGAAATATGAGATAATTTTATGAAAAATATTCTAAAGAAAATATCTCTACTTGTCTTTCTGTCCATTTTTCTTTTAGGCATTCTTACATTTTTGGCAAATAAAAAAATTGATTCAGAAACACAATCTTTAACTTCATATCAAATTGAAGCACTGCCTGACTATTCCACTGGTTTGTTGTTAGGTACTAGTAAAAAACTCAAAGACGGAAGAGGTAATTTATATTTTCAGTATAGAATAAAAGCAGCGGTTGAATTGTATAATTCTGGGAAAATAAAGAATTTAATTGTCAGTGGAGATAATGCCGTAGCTAATTACAACGAACCGCTAACCATGAAAAATTCTTTAATAGAAAATGGAATTCCGGAAGATAAGATATATTTAGATTATGCTGGCTTTAGAACTCTTGATTCAGTGGTCAGAGCTAAAGAAATTTTTGGTCAAAACGAGATAATAATTATTTCTCAAAAGTTTCACAACCAAAGAGCGGTATTTATCGCCAATCAGAACGATATAAAAGCCTTTGGTTATAATGCCAAAGATATTAACGCGCGAGCCGGGAGAAAAACCATGATTAGAGAGCACTTTGCCAGGTTAAAGACTTTTATTGATATTATAATAAATAAACAGCCTAAGTTTTTAGGTGAAAAAGTAATTATTGATTAAATATGAAAATTTTAACACAATTCATCCTAAGCCTTATCGGCTCTATACTATTTGGCATTATAGGGCTTTGGCTAGGCGCTACCATTGGTGGTAATTTTGGTTTCCCTCCATTTGGGGGTATTCAGGGTTATGAATCTGGAGGGATATTTTTTTCAATAGTCGGAATTTCATTAGGTAGTTTTCTGTTTACTCAAATTATCAAAAAAAGAAGAAAAGAAGAGTTTGAAATCAAAATTGCTATTATTACATCCCTAGCCGTAGCTTGCGCAGGTATTATAATTTTTGATACTAATATGCAAAGAGTTGTCGGTTTGATAATTCTTTTGATGCAGTCCGTAGTTTTAACATTTATAAGCAATTGGCCATGGTTTTTAAAAGCCGGTATTAAAAAACAGTTAGTAGTTATACTAGCGTTTTTATTAGTAATAATATTTTCTAAGTATTTTATCAATCAAAAAAAGCAAAAAATACTAGAGCTTAATTATAAACCAACAGAAGAATTTTGTTCATCGTTGTCTACGAATTTTTATAAAGATGAATGTTTGGACAATTTTGATAAATGTATTCCTTGTAAAGAAACCACAACTTCAACTTACTTTACTTGCCACAGCAGAAAATTTTGTGAAGACAAATTTAAAGGCGAGTTAGTAGAATAAAAATTAAACCAATTTTACTCTGTTTAAATCCTTATACCCATTCGCAAAAACCTCCGCGCTCATCGCATTTTTTCCTTCCAACTGTAATTCCAAAACTTCAATAGAAGAATTTTTACCACAACCGACAAAGATTCTTTTGTTTTCGACTAGAACCTCGCCAGCAGGTAAGTTTTTTTCTGATTTAGTCCCGATTTTGCTCGACGCAAAATCGAGGATCCGCGATTTCGGCGTAACCGAAATCGGGAAAATTTTTAAAAGTTTTAATCTTTTTTCATTCCACAGACACCAAACTCCCGGCCAAGGAGTAAGGCCACGATAGAGATTGTATATTTCATCGGCTGATTTAGAGAAATCTATCTTGCCACCCTCTTTGGTTAGAAGCCCAGTAAAGGTAGCTTGGCTATGATCTTGGATTTGGGGAGAAATACTGTCGTCAAGGTATCCTGGGAGCGTGTTTAAAAGCAATTTTGAGCCCTCCAGAGCCATCTTTTCAGCTAGGGTGGTAAAAGTATCATCTGGGTCAATTGGGAGGCTTTTTTGAGCCAAAATAGGGCCGTGGTCAACTAGCTCGTCCATAAGCATAATGGTAATACCGGTAGTAGTTTTGCCGAGTATCAAAGATGCCTGAATGGGGGAGGCGCCACGATATTTTGGTAGGATTGATCCATGGACATTTATCATGCCTCTAGGAAAAGATTCAATAATATTTTTGGGAATAATCAGCCCATATTGCGCCACAACGGCGAGGTCATAGGTTGAAGGCGTAAGTTCAAAATTCTTGAGTGACTCTGGTTGAGCTATATTTAAATTATGTTTGAGAGCTAGTTTTTTAACAGGGGATTCTTCTAAAATTTGTTTGCGTCCCACTTTTCTGTCTGGCTGAGTAAAAACTGCTTCAATAGAAATACTTTTGTCTGTCAAAATACCTGCTAAAATAGTGGCAGCAAAATCCTGGGTGCCGAAGAAAGCGATTTTTATTTTCATAGTTTGTAAGCTTGATTGTGAAGAATTACAGAGGTGAAAGTTCGGGGTTATAAAATTCAGTGATAGTAGTATATGGTAAATTTTGAATCTTGTATTCAACTGTTCTGCTAAGGCAGGTTGTTTTATCTGTTCCGAAGCTTGAAATAAATTCAGGGTCAATTTCAACTGTAGAAAAATCTGATTCAATCCTTTCGTGAGCAATGCCTGAATTTTGAATAGTCTCTCCAATTTTTGCTCCGGCGAGGATTGTTTGGTGAAATTTATCAAATTCTGCTATACCTTCATCGTGAAATTGTACTTTACTGCAAGCCACCACTGTATTGTCTGATAATCTTCGGACACAACTTGTTCTCGTGTTTCTTTCTTGCGAAATGATTTCTAAACGCACTTCTCCAAACTTATCTTTTAGTTTATCGATCGATAATCGAGGTTCATTTTCGTGAGACTCCATATCATTATACTTTGTCAAAAAATTATTTATTTTTATCCTCTAATCTAGTTCTTCTTTTCTCTACAATTTCCGGTATGTCTAAAGTGCGTAAATTTTTTGCTTTATCAATAAATAAAATGCCGTTAAGGTGGTCAATTTCATGTTGAATAATTCTAGCAAAAAAATCTTTGGCGACGAATTCTAATTTTTCGCCATTAACGCCCAAGGCTTTTACTTTTATTTTTTTATATCGTCTAACTTTGCCATACACTAGTGGCACAGACAAACAACCTTCTTCGTCCCAATCGCGGAGAATGCTAGCCTTTTCAAAACTAGGATTTATCAA
>CAYIJG010000079.1:0-3609 GCA_964363685.1 uncultured Gammaproteobacteria bacterium | reverse complement strand
GGGAGACGAGTGGTGATAATTTTTTGGAGCCGATCATGATTGAAGTAGCTGATAATATTGGGTGTACCGGCAAAAAAGTAGTCATTAGGACCAATCTTACCTTGGACAATCTGGGAGAAAAGTTGGCTATCTTCAGCTTCTTCGCTTGGCTTGTTTTCTTCTACCAAATCCATCTTTTTGTAGATGCCATCTTTGGTTTTATAAAAAAGAACCATTTGGGGATGGCCATAAAAGCTGAAGATAATTTCATTTTCTCGGATAACCCCGATAATACAGTTTAGGGTGATCTCCGGTTGGATCATGGAAATATTTTCCTGGTTGATTTTATTGAGGACTATTTCTAAAGCTGTCTGATTAGCCTCATCGGGAATTTCGTAGTAGCTGTTTTCTATTTCATCAACTATGCTTTGCATCTTGGCGATATATTTGGTTTCAGCATTATTTATTTCGCAAATCACAAAAAAATAGCCTTTATCCTTTTCGGCCAAAGTGGACGGCTCGGTGATGTTTAGTAGGACATGAGATTCTTCTGGGTTGTTTCCTTCCACAAAGAACTCGTGCAGATGGAGGGTTTGATCCATAGGTCATTTCTTTGACTTTTTAGCTATAAATTATTATACTATAAGCACACTTAATAGTCTATAAAGTCGTAATGCCTACAATGTCGATAAAGTCTGATTTAAAGTCGTACTAATTTTAAAATTTACAGATTTTAACCTCTTAATTATGATTGAACAACTTTTTGGTTCAAAGACCAGGGTCAAGCTTTTGCACATTTTTTTTCATTCTCCTGATAGGCCTTTTTATGTTCGGGAGCTAGCTCGGCTGGCAGAGTCACAACTTAATGCTATTAGACGAGAGTTAAGCAACCTCGAGAAGATTGGTCTTATCACGCCAGTAGTTGTGGCCGAGGGCGAGGTGCAAGACGGTACGGGTACTGGTCGTTCTAAGTATTACAAACTCAATGCCGGTTGTTTGTTGTATGCCGAACTCAAAGCCTTACTTTTTAAAGCGCAGATATTGTATGAAAGAGAACTAATAGAAATGCTAAAAGACAAAGCGGGCAAGCTGAAAGTGCTTTTGTTTACCGGTTGTTTTACTGATGCCAAGAATGCGGAAACGGACATTTTGTTAGTGGGTGAAATCCGTCCGGTGGTAGTCGCCAAGCTAGTTCTTGATTTTGAAAAGAAACTCGGCAAGACACTTCGCTATACAATTATGAGTGAAAAAGAATTTAAGGATCGCCGAGAGATTGGTGATAAGTTTTTATATAGTGTTTTTGAAGCAAAACATGTGATTGTTGTAGATGAAACTGGTCAAGTTTCTTAAAATTTAAGATTAACTATGTTTTTAGTTTTCAACAATCATGAAGAAGACAAATTAGCCATAAGCGCTTGGGTGGATAATAAATTTGTTCAAAGAAATTATATAGTTAAAAAAAATAATGATTTCTTATTATGTCTGGAAAAATTTCTTTCTAGCCAAAAGTTTACTTTAAAAGATTTGACCGGTTTGGGGGTAGTGATGGGAGTGGGCAGGTTTACTGCCACTAGGCTACTAGTGACTATGGCTAACACTTTGGCTTACAGTTTGAAAATACCGATTCTTAAACTAGACAACAATTTTGATATGCAGACAGCGCTCAAACAGATCAAGCAAGCCAAAACGGGAGAGTATATCTTACCAATATATAGTAGCGAGCCCCATATAAATTCCAAATCAAAATAATTATGCTTTCTGATTACTACCGTTATCGGCTATATGAAATTTTGCCAGGTCTAAGTATTTGGTTGGCTCTAATTTTGGGCGTGGGCTTATCTTTTTTAAAACCTTTATGGATGATTTATTTTATTTTGATCTTTGATGTGTATTGGGTGATACGAGTAGCTTATTTTTCTTTTTATTTATTTTTATCTTGGCGCCGTTTTCGTAAGGCTATTAAAGTAGACTGGTTTGAAAGATTAACCAGGCAAATTCCGGATTGGGAAAGAAGAAAAAATGTAGTTTTTCTGCCTTTATATAATGAAAGCTGGGAAGTTATCAAACCAACCCTAAATAGTTTTTTGGATTCTAGCTATCCGGCTAGTAAAACGTATGTAGTTATTTCCGGAGAAGAGAGAAAAAAAGAACACTGGCAAGCCATGCAAAAGTTGATTGCCGAAAATTATGCCGGGAAATTTGCCGATCTTATTTTTTGCACTCACCCAGTTGATTTACCAGGCGAGATTCCAGGCAAAGGTTCTAATATTCATTATGCTGAATTTGAATTCAAAAAATATGCAGATGCCAAAGGTTGGGAGTATATTGATATAATTGTGTCTGTGTTTGATATTGATACAATTGTCCACAGAGATTACTTTGCGCATTTGGCTTATATTTATAATAAACACCCTCGACCTAATCATAGTTCTTATCAACCTTTGACTTTATATAATAATAATCTTTGGCAGTCGCCAGCCATTATTCGGATTATGGCTTTTGGAACTAGTTTTTGGATGCTGTTTAGTCTGGCTAGACTAGATAACTTGGTGACCTTTTCCTCACACAGTATGAGTTTTAAAGCCATCATAGATTGTGGAGGCCATAGCAAGGATATTGTTAGTGAAGATTCTAGGATTTTTTTTCAGTGTTGGTTGAGGTATAATGGAGACTATGAGGTAACACCTCTCTATATTCCGGTTTCAATGGATACGGTACGAGATGATAGTTTGTGGCAAAGCTTAAAAAACTTATACTTACAGCAACGCCGTTGGGCCTGGGGCACTGAACAGATACCGTATCTATTATGGCATTTTCGTTTGAATAAAAATATTTCTTGGTTTAAAAAAGTATCCGTTTTATTTCATGAATGGGAGGGGAAGTGGAGCTGGGCAGTCATTGCTATTTTAATCACTCTCCTTGGCAGGTTGCCTTTGTGGGTCGCCGGTAATGAAGTGAGGCAAAGCGCGCTGTTCTTTAATGCCCCAAATATTTTGGAAATACTAATGCAACTGGCGATGCTGGGTTTGTTAGTCTCAATGGTTATGAGTATGCTTATTTTACCAAGTCGTCCCGGAGATCAGCCAAGGCACAGATATTTATTTATGGTGTTGCAATGGTTGTTACTACCCATTTCACTGATATTTTTTTCCTCCCTCCCTTGTATAGATGCGGTCACTCGTCTCATGTTTGGAAAATATTTAGGTTTTAATGTGTCAGTTAAAAAAAGATCATAAAATATATGAGTATAGTTAAAAAAATACTTTTGGTAGCGTTAGTCTTAATAATTGGCACAGGCCTGAGTTTTTATTTATGGTCTCTCTCTAAAGGTGGGTTGCGAAAAGTGGTGGTAGAAAAAGTAGTAGAAAAAATTGTTTCAGATCCGGAAGAACAAAGTTTAGTTCCTAAGGTGCTTGGTTTTGAAAAACCGCAAACCTATCTTGTTTTGTTTTTGAATAATACCGAAATTCGTCCGGGTGGGGGATTTATTGGCGCTTACGGTGTGGTAAAAGTGGATAAAGGAACACCTCAAATTTTAAAAATAGAAGGCACGGAAATTTTGGATAATTATGCCGATCAAAGTGTTTTGCCAACTCCGCCCAAAGCTTTGGAAGAATATTTGGGTATAAA
>CAYIJG010000078.1:0-3673 GCA_964363685.1 uncultured Gammaproteobacteria bacterium | reverse complement strand
AGCCCACCAACCATATTAACTTCCGTCACTTGCCGATTATTGCCAAAGCCTTGGATGAATTTGAAGGCGCGATAATTCTCGTCAGTCACGTGCCTGAATTTGTGGATCAAATTAAGATTACACAAACACTGGATTTGGAGATTATTTAAAATTTAACATACACCTCTCCTCTCTAAGCTTAAATTATTTGACAATTTTTAATATTGTTGGTAATTTAATATAGTCAACGTAATTCAAAATTTAACTTTTTTAATTATAATCAATAAAAGTATGCTCGGAGAATTTGGTGGCCCATCACCTAAAGAAATGGGAATAAAACCCGAAGCGAAAATTCAACGTTATGCTACTGAATATGGTTTGTATAGTAAGGACGCTGGAGAGAAACTTATGCAAAGAATTGAACATACGAGCATTAGTACTGTCGCTGATTTTCTTAGATCATTGGCACCTCTATTTGACCGCGAAGGCGGCGCGATGAGAACATCCATAGAAAGCACGGCAGAAGCATTAAGTGTTGAAAAACCGGGTAAACAAGACTTAGAAAAAGCGTTAAAACTAGTTGAGGGATGGTGGAAGGGTGCCGAAATAATAAATAAGAAAAAAGAAAAGGGAAAACAATACGTTGATAAGCTTGATGCAACGAGACACTTTCTAAAAGGTGAGCTGGAAGATCAAAGTGGCAAATATACTGGCATGAGTAACAGAGAGATTGAAGAAAGAAAAAAGAAACTCGATAAAATTAAAGTTAGATAGAACTGGCAAACGAAAACAATGCCCCAAAATATATGACCCCGACGAAACGTCGGGGTCATTGCTTTAAATAGACAAAATTAATTTTAAATCCTAATACCTATAATTCTCCGGCTTGAAAGGCCCACCAACAGACACGCTGAGATAATCAGCTTGTTTTTTTGTCAGGGTGGTTAATTTCACTCCGAGTTTATCAAGATGTAATCTCGCCACTTCTTCATCCAAACTTTTTGGCAAGGTATAGACTTTGCCGGATTGATATTTGTCGGTTTCATTCCAAATAGATAATTGCGCCAACACTTGATTAGTAAAAGAAGTGCTCATCACAAAACTAGGATGGCCGTGAGCATTGCCCAAATTCACCAACCGACCACGAGAAAGTAAAATCAAAGTTTTTCCATTATCCCAGACAAATTTATCAACTTGCGGTTTAATATTAATTTCTTTGATATTGCTTTGACTGGTAAGCCACGCGACATCTATCTCGCTGTCAAAATGGCCAATATTACAAACAATGGCGCTGTCTTTCATCACCTCCAAATGCTCGCCGGTAATGACATCACAACAGCCGGTAGAAGTCACAAAGATATCAGCCATCGGCGCTGCTTCTTCCATGGTAACGACCTCATAGCCCTCCATGGCCGCTTGCAGAGCATTGATAGGGTCAATTTCGGTGACGAGCACCCTGGCGCCATATCCGCGCATGCTCTGAGCGCAACCCTTGCCTACATCGCCAAATCCGGCAATGACAACCTTCTTTCCAGCTAACATCACATCGGTGGCACGCTTGATGCCATCGGCCAAACTTTCGCGACAGCCATACTTATTATCGAACTTTGATTTAGTCACGGAGTCATTTACATTTATTGCGGTGGTGCCAAGTTTGCCTTTCTCCATCATTTGATACAAGCGGTGTACGCCAGTGGTTGTCTCTTCAGATAAGCCTTTAATTTCTTTTAACATTTCCGGATGTTTTTCATGAACCAAAACGGTCAAATCTCCCCCATCGTCAAGAAGTAAATTTGGCCCTTTGCCACCTGCGAATTTGAGAGATTCTTCCACACACCACCAATACTCTTCTTCAGTTTCCCCTTTCCAAGCAAAGACCGGAATACCAGCTTGCGCAATCGCCGCGGCGGCTGAATCTTGGGTTGAAAAAATATTACAACTACTCCAACGCACTTCTGCGCCAAGCTGTACTAGGGTTTCAATAAGTACGGCTGTTTGAATTGTCATATGCAAACAACCGGCAATGCGCGCGCCTTGCAATGGTTTTTCATTTCCAAATTTTGCCCGAAGCGCCATCAGCCCCGGCATTTCTTTTTCTGCAATCTCAATTTCTTTTCTTCCTAGTTCAGCTAGAGCCATGTCTGCTACTTTATAGTCATTGCTCATAATGTTTAATTTAAAAAATAATTAATTTAAAAATAATTTAGTTCCATAAGCCTTTTCATACCGTGCGCAAAATTCTTCTTTAGTAAAATCATGTTCTTGAGTACCAAGAGTTTCTATCGCATAGCTGGCAGCCACACTGCCTACCTGTCCACAAGTTTTGAGATCAAGTCCTTGCTGATAGGCAGTAAAAAATCCGGCGATATAGGCATCGCCTGCACCGGTTGGATCATCAAAAGATAACGGCGGACAAACACCCACCTCAATCATTTCTCCGTCTGCGGTAGAAATCACCGAACCTTTTTCCCCAAAAGTCGTAATCAAAACTTCTGTATGTTTTAAAATCTCTTCCCCACTCCAACCAGTTCGTTCTTGCATTAATTTTATCTCATAATCATTACCAATCACAAAGTGCGCTTGATCTATCATTCGTTGTAATTCCAAGCCATCAAAAGCGGTGATTTGCTGGCCTGGCGCAAAGACTGCCTCCACACCTAATTCCTGACATTCTTTCAAATGCTTAGTCATTACCTCTTTCTGCGTGGGAGCGATAATCGCCACTGAAAATTTTTCTTTAATATCACGAAGACTAATAGTGCCTGCCAATCCCAATGGCCCGTTATGAAAGGCGGTAATCTGATTGTTGTCCGCGTCAGTGGTAATAAACGCGGAAGCGCTCAACTGGTTAGGATCTATATGAATATAATCTGTTTTAATATTGTGATCTTTAAAATAGTGTACATACTCATCACCATTCTTGCCAGCGGCAGACACAAGCACGGGCTCACCACCCAACAGATTCATAGTATAGACAATATTTCCGCCTGTCCCGCCCCACGAACGACGGAGTTCATCAACCATAAAACAAACATTGAGAATATGGATATTCTCAGGCATGATATGATTTTTGAAACTATCTGGGAAATTCATGATAAAATCGTAGGCAAGCGAACCGGAAACCAGTATTGACATAAAATTATGTTTAAATCCTTAAAATTCGCCTTAAATTGTAGCATAAATCTAAACAAAGTCAAACAAAATCCCGAGTACTCGGGATTGACTTTATCCTGTTTTTTGATAAACTATGGCTATAAATAACAATCCCAACTGTCATCCCGAGCGAGGCCTTTAGGCCGACGAGGGATCTTTCCGTCTACAGACTTGATTACAGAAAAATTTCTCACTCCGTTCGAAATGACAATAAGACAAACAAAAAACAATGGAGAGATGGCCGAGTGGTTGAAGGCAGCAGTTTACTAAACTGCCAGACTCGCAAGAGTCTCTAGAGTTCGAATCTCTATCTCTCCGCCATAGCAAGTTCCGGTATAGAAAGTCCGTACGAAGACTGCGACGGCGATTAATAATTTTAAAAAAAAGCTTACAAAAGCCAGCACCTGGAGAGGTGTCAGAGTGGCCGATCGTGCAGCTTTGCTAAAGCTGTGTACCGTAAGGTACCGAGGGTTCGAATCCCTCCCTCTCCGCCAAAATTGAAAATCGGAATCAGAAGCCGAAATGGGGTCGGCGCGAAGCG
>CAYIJG010000077.1:0-3717 GCA_964363685.1 uncultured Gammaproteobacteria bacterium | reverse complement strand
CCACTCGTCTCCCCCGCCTCAGCTCTGAACATTTACAAAGGGTCTTATCTGAACTAAAGAGCGATCTGTCATTTGGCGGAATTATCGTTAATTTGCAAAAAGGCGACGACGCTATATCAACCACCAGAATATCGCCAATCAAAAAAGGCAGTTCCGCTCGCTCTCTCAAAAACCTCTTCGGCGCTGAAAGAAATACCGCCGATATCCTCTCCCCGTCTTTTCTACCTAAATTTCAAGAAAAAATAAACAACGCACTTGAAGAGGGAGAAGAACCAGAAATGATGTCTGCTAATCGCCCGGGACTGCGAGCCAATACTGAAATTACTTCATCCCACTTGCGCGCACGCCATGAAAAAATGAAGGCTCTGCCTTCGGTAAATTGGCAGGAGACTGTTAAAAACATTTTCCTCTTTATCTGGAAAATACTTAGGTATATTGGCAAGGGTTTACTCCTTTTTGCGCTACTGATTGGCACAATCTTTTCCGGAATTGGCAGAAATACCCTGCTACTATTTTTTGTCATTACCAATTACCAAAATCGTCGACGCAATATCCTCAACGCTTGGGTAAGATGGTGGCAAAATCTTAGAGACAATATCAAGCATTTACCCCTAATCACAAAAGTTCTTCTAATTTCAGCTATTGTCTTAGTTATTGTCTTTAGCACTGGCATCTGGTATGTAAAAGCCAAACAAGAAAGTCAGGCTCGGACCCAAGCTTTCAGCCAAGCTTTGGATAACATAAAGGCCAAACAGGATACAGCTTCTGGATTCTTGGTATACGGAGATACCGAAGGCGCTTTGGGTAAATTAAACGAAGCCAGGGGGATTCTCAAAAATTTGACTTGCGAGTCTAATACCGAAAAAACGACCTGCCAAAATACTGAAAAAGAAATAAATAACCTACTAATGAAGGCTCGCAAAATTACCATTGCCCAACCACAGCTATTAGCAGACTGGTCTAAAATAACCCCTACCACCAATGCTGATCACGCCTTTGTTTTAAACAATAAAATCTACGGCTTTGGCGCAGATAGCGCCAGCATACTGTCGTACGATTTACTCACCAAAGAATCAGACCTAATCACTCCGCCAATTGCAGTCAAAAATTTCAGAGGTGTTTCTGTGCCAAAAGAAAATGACTATGCTATCTTTTTATACGAAGATAGAAACATCGCCGAATTCAAACCGCAGGATAACTCTTGGAAAAAAATAGATATCAGTTTCCCTATTCCTAATGCCCAAATTTCCAGCGCTATTGTTTATAACAGACGCGTTTACTCTCTTGATACTGCCAATAATCAAATATACAAACACGACGTCATTACCAACGGATTTTCTCTAGGCAAACCTTGGCTTCAAGATAATTCAACTGATTTGAAAGCTGGCGTTGACCTAGCTGTTGACGGTGATGTCTTTGTTCTAGGCCAAAACGGCATTATCAATAAGTTTACCAAAGGCCAGCTACAAAACTTTAACCTTTCCAAAATTGAGCCACCCCTTACCACAGCTGATAAAATTTGGACATACAATGACTTAAATTATATTTACGTTTTAGACACCGCTGAAAAAAGAATCCTAGTTGTAGATAAAATGGGTCAAGTTAAAAACCAAGTTACTGCTGACGAATTTACCAAACCAACTGCCATGATTGTGGATGAACCAAAAAATATAATGTATATTCTTGATAGTAATAAACTATACCAGGTGGCCTTATAAACAACCGCGGTCAATTGTCATCCTGAGCGAAGTCGAAGGATCCCTTATACTTAGATTTTGCAAATACCAAGTTTAAGGGATTTCTCCACTCAGTCGTAAAAACTCCTTCGGTCGGAATGACAGCAAAACAAAAAGTCGCTCCAATATTTGGAGCGACTTTTTTAGTTGATTTTTGGTGATTATTTTAAAGTCACTTTACCACCAGCTTCTTCGATTTTCTTTTTCATTGCTTCTGCTTCCTCTTTCTTAACAGATTCTTTTAGAACCTTAGGAGCTGCGTCAACAAGAGCTTTAGCATCGGCAAGTCCAAGGCCAGTTAATTCTTTTACAGCCTTGATTACATTGATTTTACTTGCACCAGCATCGGTAAGTTCAACATTGAACTCAGTCTTTTCCTCAGCGGCAGCAGCGCCAGCAGCTGGAGCAGCAGCCATCATCATAGCTGGAGCAGCAGCGGAAACACCAAACTTCTCTTCTAAAACCTTTACCAATTCGGAAAGGTCTAAAACTGACATCTTTTCGATTTCTGCGACAAGATCCTTGAATTTGGCAGGGACCTCAACTACCTTTGTTTCTTCTGACATAATAGTTAAATTAATTTTAATTAATTGTCATGCCGAACTTGTTTCGGCATCCCATGGGATCCTGAAATAAATTCAGGATGACAGCTTTTCAGCCCTTAGGCTGATCCGCCTTTGGCGGAAGCGATATTATTAAGCACACCGACCAAACCGCGCAAGTTACCAGCTAAGACATTAACAAAGCCGGAAACCGGAGCGTTGATAGAACCAACCAATCTTCCCAAGAGTTCTTGCTTGCTTGGCAAGTTGGCCAGACTTTTTACCATGGTGACGTCGATGAATTTGCCTTCCAAAATACCACCGAACAATTGCATAACTTCATGAGTCTTGGAAAAAGTATTAACAACCTTAGCGGCTGATACTTCATCTCCTAAAGCCATAAAAGTAGCCACACCACCGGCAAAAATCTTAGGATCAATATCTTTTAATCCCAAAACATCACAAGCGCGTTTTACCAAAGTCTTTTTGGCAGCAATTACTTTAATGTTATTCTTGCGACATTCACGGCGTAATTCTTCTGCCTCAGAAACCTTCAATCCTTGGAAATTGGCAAACACAACCGCTTTGGCTGCTTTTAGACCTTCTTCTAAAGACTTAACGGTTTCTTGTTTTTGTAGTTTTGTTTTTGGCATATTTTTTAACAAAAAAATCTGTGTTCTCCACAGACCTCAATAGCACAAATCGACCTGACTTTAGCCATTCCTGGCTATATTTGCACCTCGGTAGGCCTGCCCGTCCGAAATCTCGACTAAGTCGGGATGGAGGCGGGAAATTAAGTCACGCTTAAGGCGCAACACCTACTGTCTATGGTTGAATTACATTATATACTTTTTCCTTATAAAGTCAAGGGTTAGTTTTGGGGGTAGTTATTTTTTAGCAAAAGTCCTTGTTGCCAGATCTTCCATACCCAAGTACTTCGCAAGTTCCATTACACCATCTTCAGTTGTCAGGTCTAATTTGTAAGGAAAATAATTTAATTTTATATTTAGCGCTTGCTCTATCTTTGCTATACCTTCGATTGATTTTAAATTCAAAGACTCTGCATCTACTTCTTCACCTATGTTTCTCTTCATTGTCATCACTGCTGTTTTCATTGGTTCTAAAGCAATATCTGAAAGTTTACGAGAAATTTCCTCTATTCTCTCCTTTGCCAAAGAGCCTCTTCGCATAACATCTTCATTTTTTTTCCCATTACCCAGACACTCTAAAAGAGCAATTAATAGATGCCTAATTTTTCTAACAGAAACCTCTTGAAATGATTCGCGAGAAACTGTTTCCTGTGGCGCCCCAGATCTTGTCCGATCTATACTCATAATTTTAAATTATAATTTAAAATATAACTGTTCCCTCAAACTCTCCACCCCCCCCCCAAAGCCTTGTCCAAAAACCTAAGTAAACTTATTTCGGTCTCTTGTTTA
>CAYIJG010000076.1:0-4152 GCA_964363685.1 uncultured Gammaproteobacteria bacterium | reverse complement strand
TGTGTTTAAGGGATTCCTCCACTCAGTCGCAAAAGCTCCTTCGGTCGGAATGACAAATAAACTTATACTATGGATGAAGAAAATAAAAAAACAATAAAAATTAATTACTGGTTTCTCGTTGGCGCTTTTGCTGGCATGCTCATTGCCGGAACGATAGCAATTATTTTTTTTATAAAAACAAACTCTCTTGCAAATCAAAAAATTAACGAATCGGCTGAGGCTAGCCGTCCAGCCAATTTGGATTTAATAGTTATCACTGATAAAAGCTGTGCCGACTGTTTTGATTTAAATTCTCTACTCGATCAAATCAAACAACAGAATGTAAATATTAATTCAGAAAGAAGTATAGATAAAGATAGTGACGAAGGTAGGGAACTCATCAAAAGGTTTGCAGTCGAACGATTACCAACTTTTCTTGTTAGCGGAGAACTAAAAAAAGATAGTAAGCTAGCTGACTTTTTTACTCAAGCGGGAGAAACTATAGATAATACTTTTATTTTTAGACAGGTTGGTCCACCATACTCTCTAGCTGACACGGGCGTGATTAAAGGCAGAGTTAAATTTTATTTACTCACCGATACTAGCTGCGATAAATGTTACGATGTCACAAGGCACGAAGCCATACTCCAACAATTTGGTATTACCATCCCGTCTACTGTGCTGGATGTAAAATCAGTAGCTGGACGAGCTTTGGTAAATAAATATAATATACGCCTTGTTCCGACCTTAGTCTTAACTGGAGAAGTAAGCGAATATCCAAGCCTCAAACCAGCTTGGGAACAAGTTGGTTTTATTGATAATGACGGCTCGTATATATTTACCACAGGCGTAACGCTAATGGGAACCTATAAAGATTTACTTACCAATAAGATTATCACCCCTCCGGCGCCTACTTCTACACAGGAATAGACACTTTTTTGTCATTCCGACCACCCTAAAGGGTATAAACTCCGTGGAGAAATCCCTTAAACATGGTTTTTGCAAATACATAGTATAAGGGATCCTTCGACTCGCTCGCCTAGGCGAGCTCGCTCAGGATGACAATTGAAAAAAAATAAACACAGATATGCTTATCGAGATCACTCTTCCAATTCTAAAAAGAAAAAAATACGCCATGATTGCGGTTGGTTCGGCTTTGATTTTTGGTGGCTTGTCATATTATCTTACTGTGGCAAACGTGGCTTTCAAAAGCCTGTTTGTTCTGATGGAAATGGATGGGCCTTACTTTACCGGCTTCTCACTATTTTTAAGTTTAATTATTTCAATAATGTTTGGCGTTTATCTGGCATTATTTTTCTTCCGTCGGGAAATAATAAAAAACGAAAGCAATGCTAAGCCTACTATTTTGGGAACTGGCGGTACGATTGCCAGTGTCATAGCTTCCGGCTGCCCTACCTGTGGCGCGCCATTTCTGGCATTCTTTGGCGCTCCCCTTGGATTGTTGGCTTTGCCATTTAGAGGATTGGAAATAAAAGTTCTAAGTATTATTCTTTTATCTTTTTCTATTTATCTTTTAGCGCAAAGCATTGAACGGAAGTTAAGTTGTAAAATTTAAACACTTATTAAACAAAAAATCCCAACTATACGGAAGGGATTTTTTGTTTATAGATTTATTTAAAAGGGTAATAAGATAGTTTAATGTACCGAAACAATGGCAATGTTTTTACTGTCAGGATTCGCTCACCAAATTGCTGATATATTTCTTGGGTTACTTCAATAATATCTTCGGCTCGCTCCACATCTACACCCATTTCAAAATCCCATTCCCCGATACATTGTAAAAAATGAATAATATGACGATGGTGTTTGGCAAACTCAAATAAATCTTTGCTTAACTGTTGGTTAATGCCTTTTGCATATATGAGAAGATTAAACATTTGCATGCCGATTTTGGCTGTATCAATCGCATAGGTATAGGCGGTAATAATCTTCAAACGTTCTAATTTTTCAATATGACAGGTTAATGTGGAAAGCGGAACCGAAATCTGCCGTGATAAATCCCGCAGGGAAGAATAAGATTCATTGGCCATGCCACTTAAAATTTTATGATCAACAGAGTCAATAATTATTTGTTCTTTGGCGCTACCAAAAAAACCAGACTCAACTTCAACAAGTTTTTTATCACTTAAATACTTGCGCTGAAATTGATGAAACGAAGCTCTGATGTTTATTGATTTTTCAAAAAATATATGACCGAATTCGGCTGAGAGCTTATTCAAAAAATCAACACACTCGCCAATATTCTTGGCATAAATAGCCATACCATACTGATAATCTCCACCGAGCTCACCTAACCAAGATACCTGCGGAGATTGCACTAGACGTCTAACTAATTTTTCTTTAGCAATTTTATTTTCTGGCGCCAGAGAAAAATATACTGCGTAGTCTTGATATCCTAATGGATAGGCATCAATAAACGGAAGTGGTTTGATTATACCCTTCTGTTTTAGCTTTTCAAGTACATACTGTATGGTGTGTTTTTTATACCCGGTTATTTTTTGTATCTCCTCCAGCGAACGGCGTGTATCCATCTCCACCACACTCAAAATATGCGCCTCTTTGTCGGATAGTCTCATAATGTTCGATAATTATTATATATATTGAACATTATAATACTTTCTTGTGAGTTTGTCTATTTTTGTGAAATTATGGCTACATAAACGCAGTTGGTCGATACTGTGTTCGGGTTCAAACAAACTCCTCTTAAGGAGAAAGTAAATCGTGGATCAACCAAAAACAAAAAGAGATGCCCTCTGCAATCTTCTAACTACACATCTTAAAACAAGAGGTGGAACCCTAAAAGATCTAGCAAAAGATGCTGATATCCCAGTAACGACCCTCTCGTCTGTGATACTGGGAAAGTTCATACCAGGAGCTAAACACCAACCAAAAATTGCAAAAACACTAGGTGTGCCCCCTGAAGAATTCAAGAGGCTTTGTAGAGAGGCAAAACTAGAAAAAAACCTCTCTCGAAAAAACCCCCTCAAACGAAAGTTCACACTCGAGGAGCTCACTTTCTTTGCCAGCGTCGTTCAGGCCTTCAATAGACCTCTAACGCTGAAGGAGCTCTTTGCGCTATTGAAGAAAAAGGAGGAAAACTCTGAAGCAGAGTAAGAAAAACCCAACCAAACATCGCTCTTTTAGACTTACTAGTGCGCCGACACTATAACCGGCATTACAATTTGGATCCAGGTATATAACAAAAAATCCCAACCTGTACGGAAGGGATTTTTAGTTAGTTTCAGGTTTGTCCTATTTCATCTCACCCCAACTGCGATTTGAGCTAACCCCAACTTTAATCGGCACACGGAGAGACACAACATTTTCCATGGTTTTTTTCACCAGCTCACCAACCTCTTCAGCCAAGTTTTCTTTTACTTCCAAGACTAGTTCGTCATGAACCTGGAGAATCATTTTTGTATTTTTGACTATTTGCTCTTTGCTATTTACCAATTGCTTTCTTACTTCTATCATGGCCATTTTCATCAAATCCGCGGCCGTACCTTGAATCGGGTGATTGACAGCCATACGCTCTGCAGCCGCGCGTAATTGAAAATTACCAGCATTGAGTTCTGGCAGATAACGCCGACGACCAAACAAAGTTTCACAATAACCTTCTTTTTTGGTAAATTCCAAAGTGCGATCTATATATTCACGCACTCCACTAAAAGTTTCAAAATATTTTTTAATAAAATCTTTGGCTTCAAACTGTGAGATGCCGGTACGCCAACTGAGTCCATATGAACCCATACCATAGAGCACGCCAAAATTTACTTCTTTGGCTGCATAACGCATTTCTTTGGTCACCTGATCAAGCGAAACATTGTTTATCGCCGCCGCTGTAGCCGAATGAATGTCTTCGTCTTTATTAAAAATCTCAATCATTTTTTTGTCTTCGGCTAGAGATGCCACGATACGAAGTTCAATCTGTGAATAATCAGCGCTCACCAGCACATTGCCTGACTCGGCAATAAAGGCTTTGCGGACAGCCCGGCCAAGCTCGGTGCGAATTGGAATGTTTTGTAAGTTTGGATCAATACTGGAAAGACGGCCTGTGGCAGCGATAGTTTGATTATAGTGCGTATGAATACGTTGAGTTTTTTTATTAACTAGGGTTGGCAAAACATCTATATAGGTATTTTGCAATTTGGC
>CAYIJG010000075.1:0-4516 GCA_964363685.1 uncultured Gammaproteobacteria bacterium | reverse complement strand
TTATTCACTAAGCACTACTCCCTAAATTATACCACACTCTTTAAATAATCTCTAAAGTCTTTTGCTAATTCTTTGTCACGTAAAGCAAAATCAATATTAGCTTTTAGATAACCGAGTTTTGAGCCAGTATCATAATAAACCCCCTCAATTAAACGGGCATAAATTGGACGTTTTTTAAGAACCTTTTCATTAGCGTCTGCCAACCATAATTCCCCACCCTTGCCAACTTTGGTTTTTTCTAATGCTTCAAATATATCCGGAGTAAAAATAAAACCTCCCAAACTTGCCAACCTTGACGGGGCTTTTTCCGGTCCTGGTTTTTCAACAATTTTTTTAACTTGGAAGATTCCCTCTTCGACTTCGAGCGCATCGATAATACCGTATCTTTTGGTATCTTCATCGCTCACTTTATAAGTTGTCAAAACTGGATCACCATACTTTTCATACACTTCAATCAATTGTTGCAGTTGCGGTTTCTTTGGGGTATAGAAAAATTCGTCTCCCCACATAACTGCAAATGGCTCATTGCCGACGATATTTTTAGCACACAAAACTGGCGTACCATTTCCATATGGACCTTTTTGCCTGACAAAGATAAAATTGGCCATATCAGCAATTTTTTTGACTGCTTCGGCGACATCTTCTTTGCCTTGTTTTTTTAACAAATTAACCAGCTCGTAATTTGGGCTAAAATGATCCTCCACCGCACGCTTGCTCGGACCAGTCACCAAAATAATATCAGTAATACCAGACTTAACTGCGTCTTCTACCACATATTGAATAATGGGCTTATCGACCACGGGCAACATTTCTTTTGGCTGGGCTTTGGTAGCCGGCAAAAATCTAGTTCCAAGACCAGCGACTGGAATAACAAGTTTACGAATGGAAGACATACGAAAAAAAATAATGTTTTATATCTACTTAATTATAGCAAGAATTTTGCTTTTAGCAAGCACTACCCAAATGGTTATTTAATAACTTGCCAGCGCAGTAAATTATACTCCGAACCAACTGGAAAACCAGGCGGTGGACCATAAGTAAGATTGGCGTCGTAGGTAGCATTGGTAACTTCATAACCAGATATTACCGCCCCCCCACCCGAAACCCAACTCCATGTCCACATCTTATTAGTAATAACAGAGCCATAAGTAAACAAATTATCCTTTGTGTTCCCAGGATAATAGTACCGTTTAGCTCCTCCATTTTGCGCTAAAATGGCTGCGTCTATTTCCAAATCTTCTGGAGAGTTCCGTGGAATGAGAATATTTTGTTCTGCTATTAATCCTAATACATCTGTGCCATCTTTGGCTAGGTAAGTAATATCTCCATTTATAATAATAGATTTACCGACCGAAGTCCCAACCGTCATCCTGCCGTGCGCAACCCCGTCCACCCACACCTTATCATCCACAAAAATAAAACCATTCGCAGGCGGATCGTAGGTAGTGCCAGTATCTGTGGTTTTGATATCAATACATGGCCAGAAAAAATTGTTATCGCCTATATCTTTGGCTTTATAACAATCAGTAGTTAACACTTTGTAAGCAAGAATTTGACCATTTGCCATAAATTGCAACCGCCAGCCCTGTTGTCCTGAAGATGTTAATTTAAGTCCGCCGGTTTCAGCATTATCTTCAATTTGGGCTAAAATAGTAGTAACTATACTGAAATCCTTTGCCGGCGCTGGAAAACTCCAGTAAGTATTCGGTCCGCCATCTCCCCAAATGCCAGGTTTGACTTGATTGCCGCAACCATGACTAGCCTTACAAGTATAAGTAGCCATCGCGCTCGTAATAGGCGCGTCAGTGGTACCATCAAAACGAATACCACCGTTGGCATGAAATTTACCATGAGTTTCTTCATCATCGCCAATCCAAACATCGGTAGCAGTTAAAAAGGAGTAATCAGTCAAAGAAGGAAAGCCGACTTTAGCTCTTATTTTTACTTGACTTTCAGGTTGGACGGCCAACCAACCGGTTGACTCTATCACAACTACACTAGACCCAACGGCCGGCGGAATAATATTTAAGGAAAACTGGCCAATTACAACCCCATTTCTATTTTTATAATCGTGCACATAAGGTCCTGGATTACCAGCGCCGTTGCCATCATAATAATCTTCTTTGGCGTGAGCCAAATGCCAACGATAATAATTGATGCCCGCATCAGCAATTTGCAGCGCCATTTCTCGATTGTGTTTTCTGTTAGAAGCCGAGTTCTCGGAGATAGCATAACCAGAAATGCCTACAATGATAATGGAAAGGCTGATTGTGCCAAAAATCATAACAAACAAAAGAATATTCCCACGCCTATCGGAATTAAAAAGTTTATAACACTGTTTTAATTTTTCTACAAACATATTTTGATTTCGTTCTAATTGTCCTTCAGATTTCGCAGTGACACTTTTGATTCGATACTAAACGGCACTGGCGAAGCATTTGGATCCTCTTCCAAAGTCAAAGAAATACCAACCATTCTAATGCTTACAACATTAATAGGGCTAGCTAATGGCGCTTCGGCTCCTGTATAGCCAGCGCCATAGTATGAAAATTTGGAAGTGGAAGTGACAACATCATGCGCAATTTCAGTTATTATTTCATTAACTGAATTATACACTAAAGGATTGCCTGCCGGCTTGATAACTCCCTTTTTCAAAATTCTGCCTGAAAAAAAATATCTAACCCGTTCAACAAGGGTATCTGTATCTAAGTTTGTATAAAAAATTATTTCTGTACTAGACGCAGCTTCTACAGGATACGCTCCGATACTAGATGCGGAAACAACACGAAGTTCGTTAGTAAAATCTTGCGCCACTTTACGCCCTTGATTTTGGGTCTCTAACTGTTCCCAAACGATTTTATTGTACTTCCAGCTAGTCAAAAACAAAGATACCACCGCTCCTGCTAAAAAAACAAAAATGCTTATAGCAACAAGAATCTCTATTAAAGTAATACCGCGCGTATCGGTTTTTAAATCATGAAAAAACATATAGACTAATTTGATGGTGATAAATTGACTACAGCTTCAGTGGCGCCAGACACATCAACTGTGCCATTGTTTGTAGTATAACCGGCTTTAGATACATCTAAAGTATAAGTGTCGTTGGATAAGCTACCAAGAAATATCTGCCCTGGCGGAACACAGCTTGTGATATAGGTAAAAGCTACTTCGGAAAGTGTGGGGGTAAAATCGGTATCATCAGTGTTTAAAAATACCCTATACCGCAAATATTGATCGCCGTCATGAATATCCGCAATTAACGTACTAGTGGCCGTGTAGTATGTCGTAGGCGTGCCATCAGGACCTTGAAATGCCCAACCGGCAGGGGTACTTGTGTCGCTTGTGGCAATTTGAAAAGTAATAGGGTTTGAACCTGTTTCCAACGGTTGAGACAGTGGCGAAAATATAATATTGTTAAAATTTGCCCCTGTGCCCAAATCAATTGTAGATGATTCCAACCAGCCACTGTTAATATATGAGTTCCCAACTTTTTTTAATTTTAAATCGCCAGCCGGTGAATTATTTTTTAAAGTATCAGTATCAGAAAAATATTTTGTCTGGTTGGTATAGTCAGCTTGGCCACTGCCACCACTCCAGTCGGTCTGACGAATAAACCCATACCCAGTCACACGGCTTTCATCATAACCGGTTTTGGTTAAGTTCACGGTTACATCTGATAAAGGCAACCCTGTACCCGCATCTTTTACTTTGACTAATAAATTGCTAGCTGAATAAGGTGTGAGAATAACCGAGGCGTCCTGAGTTAATCCCGCGGTAATATCAAGAGGAAGCATAGGAATTGACCCACCAATACTATAAACCAGACTGCTTATACCAATATAATATTTATCCCATTCAATATTGTCGAAAGTATAACTACCGCTGCCATTGGCTGTCAGGTCGGCATCATATTTATATACATCGGGGTCAGTACCAATAATTTTTTCACCACGCATGTTAAAATCTTGATTGGCTACAGCCGCACAATTTGGCGCTATAAAATGCAAACCCAGATCGCTTAACTGGTCTATAGAAAAACTGATATCGGTAATTGTTTGGCTCACCACATTGGAAGGTGGTTTGACAGGGGTAGGTACAGCCACACTTACTGGCACTGTATAGTCGCTTGAGTATCCATCTTTAATCACATTAATGTGGTAACTCAAAGTGCCGGTCGGCGCGTCTATGATGCGCAAATAACCGTTAGCGTCTGTCACATCGTTTACTACCACATCTGGATCTGGTGCCGTATTTGTGACTGTCACGTTGGCATCACTGACAGGATCACCATTACTATCAAAAACTTGAATTGGCATCTAAACCACCTCCGCCCCAGTTACAAAACAATTCATCATGGAGGCCTGACTCGATTTAGCCCAAACTTTATCTGCCGGGGCTAATGGAATTGTTCCATAAAAAGACAACAACCCGCTCGCTGGAATTGTAGTACCCGGCACAATCCGTTGGGTAATCTCACTTCCTGGCCCACACCACAATTCGCCTAAAACACTTCCCC
>CAYIJG010000074.1:0-4632 GCA_964363685.1 uncultured Gammaproteobacteria bacterium | reverse complement strand
TTTAATTGCTCTTGTATTTATCGTGTATGCAAATATTTGTCAAAGCCAAGCCAATGGCGTACGAAAATAAGGTAGACAAAATTGATGATACGCATTTTACGGTGGCAGTAAAAGAACCTCCGCAAAATGGGTTGGCCAATAAAGGGATTGTGAGAAATTTGGCTGAGTATTTTAAGGTAGCGCCTTCCCGAGTGGTGATAAAGAAGGGGTTTACGAGTAAGAATAAAATAGTTGAGATTGTCTAGTTTCTGTCATTCTGAGTAAAACGAAGAATCTCTGTCCGTGAGTTGTCATTCCGACCGAAGGACTCGCCTAGGCGAGGACTGAGTGGAGGAATCCCTTAAGCATATTATTTATAGAAACTAAGTATAAGGGATCCCTCGACTACGCTCGGGATGACAGTTTGGAAAAGACAGAGATCCTTCATTATGTTCAGGATGACAACGAAGTTTGTTTATTAAAAAAACTTTTAAAATATGTTTGATGTTTATAAGGCTTCCTTAAAACTCCACAAAAAATTTCATGGGAAATTGGCGGTGGTAAGTAAAGTAAAAATAAAAGATAGGAAAGACCTGTCTTTGGCTTATACGCCTGGAGTGGCGGAAGTGTGTCGGGTGATTGCCAAAGATAAAAGTTTGGCTCGTGAATATACTTTGAAAAGAAATACGATTGCTGTAGTTTCCGATGGTTCGGCAATTTTAGGTTTGGGTAATCTTGGTGCGGAAGCGGCCATCCCGGTAATGGAAGGCAAAGCGATTCTGTTTAAAGAACTCGCAGACCTGGATGCTTTTCCCATTTGTCTGGACACTCAAGACACCGAAGAAATTATTAAAGCTGTAAAATATTTAGCACCTGTGTTTGGTGGAATAAACCTAGAAGATATTTCCGCTCCCCGTTGTTTTGAAATCGAAGAGCGGTTGAAAAAAGAATTATCAGTTCCGGTGATGCATGACGATCAGCATGGCACGGCCGTGGTAGTGCTGGCAGGGATGATAAACGCTATGAAGCTGAAGAAGATGAATAAAGCTGTGGCAAAGGTGGTTATTAGCGGTGCTGGAGCCGCAGGGACAGCTGTAGCCAAACTGCTGATTGATTATGGGTTCAAAAATATTGCTATTTGTGATTCTAAAGGTCTGGTCCATAAAGGCAGAACAGATCTTAATTCTGCCAAAATGGAATTGGCGGGTGCTACAAACCAAGAAAAGCAACCGGACGCCAGCTTGAAAGAGGTGATAAAAAATGCTGATGTCTTTATTGGGGTTAGCGGGCCAAATATTATTGGCAAAGCCGAGGTGCAAACTATGAACAGTAAGCCAGTGGTGTTTGCCATTGCCAATCCAATCCCAGAAATAATGCCAGATGTGGCCAAAACTGGCGGAGCATATATCATAGCCACTGGTAGATCAGACTTTGCTAACCAACTAAATAATGTATTGGTTTTTCCAGGAGTATTTCGTGGCGCGTTGGACAACAAAGTGACACAAATTACAGATAAGATGTTAATCAAAGCCGCAGAAAATTTGGCTGGTTATGTGAAAAAATTAAATCCGGAAAATATTTTGCCAAAACCTTTGGATAAGGGTGTGGTAAAAGTGGTTGCAAGAGCGATAAAAGAATAGGTGGCTGTCATTCCGACCGAAGGAGCTTTTGCGACTGAGTGGAGGAATCCCTTAAACACAGTATTTGCAAAAACTTAGTATAAGGGATCCCTCGACTATGCTCGGGATGACACAAAAAAACCGGCCAAGTGGTCGGTTTTTTTAATGTATGATGTTTAGTTAGTCGGTGTAGGTGGTATTTCAGAATTTAACATTTTACTTTTTCTCCAAAACACTAAACTAAAAATAAATAATGTAGTAGAAGTAACTGCCGACCACATACAGTAGAGACAGATAGATTTGAGAACAAAGAGTTGGATATAGACAAAACCGAGAGAAGCTAAGAAACCAAGAGTAATCACAGAAGCAACGAGCTTTAGTATTATTATTTTTTTTGTTTCAAGATAAATGGCGCTCAGTACCATTACTGTCAGATAAAACAATGCTCCCAACATAGCCGTAGGCACGCCATAAATTATGGAGTACTTGCTATTTAAAACAATTTCACAACCGTGAAGAATAGAGCATGGAACCGGCGTACCCAAAAAATGTTTGACTGTCAGGTAGGTCGCATCGGCAAAGCCTAATGCGCTAACAATTAGAAAAACAAATGGTAGCCAATTAGGAATTTGAAATGGCTTTTTCGATTGTGCTTCTAAATTCATCATAGCCTTGAGGGTTTTGGATTTTTTGATTATTTAAGAAAAAGGTAGGTGTGCCGCTAATTTCTTTATCGCCGCTTTGAATGTCAGCTTGGATGTTTGTTTTAGTTGCTTGAGAGTTAGAATCGGTTTTGAATTTTTCTAAGTCTAGACCAAGTTTTTTGGCATAGGCTTCGAAAATGTTTGTCGCGTTTTGTTCTTCAGACCAGGCAGTTTGATTATCAAATAGCAAATCATGCATTTCCCAGAATTTGCCTTGCGCTCCGGCTGCCTCGGCTGCCTGGGATGCGATTTTGGCATTGCTATGTTGAGGGAGAGGGAAGTGTCGGTAGACAATGGTCAAGTTAGGAAAATCTTTTTCTAATTGTTTAACAACAGGATAATAGGCGGCACAAGCCGGGCATTGGAAATCGCTGTATTCTATCAAAGTGACTTGCCCATTTTTATTTTCAGTTGGGTTAGTGGTTGTGTCCGGTAGTTTAGCGCCTCTTATCCAGTCGGTTTCATCGGCCGCTCGGACGCTACCACCCACGAATTTGATATCAGGATTTTTGGAAGCATAAACGACCATCACCGCGATAGTTCCGCCAACAAAAATCGTAATAAAAGACCAAAGAATAATAGAAGTTAATCTTTTCTTTTTTTGTTCGGACATTTGCTTGGTTATTTTTTCTTCTTTTTTTAACTCCTGGCGTTCTTTTTTACTGAGATTTGGGTTGTTTTCCTCCATATATTTAGGTTTATTATGATTAATATAGGCATTATATTTCATAATTTGAAATGCGTCAACTACACAGCATAGTAGGCATGAGTTTTGGGGATTATATTTGCTTTGGTATCTTTTTAAAAATCGGTAAATACATATCATTTTTGATATCAATCAGCAATTCTTTAGGGTTTGTTTTTTCACAAAATTCTATCAGGGTATCCGTAATCATCGCCAATGGCTGCTGTTCTCTGCCCTCACCCATGGTCAAAACGGCGGCGGTAGCCAAACAGTCAGCTGTATTGGTAGTAGAAAAAATAAACTTCTTTCCAAACATATCCGGGGTGCCAATATAGCTTTTAAGACCTTTAAAACCGGCGTACCCCAAAGCCACACCAGTGACCCCGGCGCGCAGAGGCATAACTCGACTGTCAGTAATAAGTACTCCTAGATTTTTAATCTTAAATTTTTTTCTTAGTTGCGTCCTTAGATAGTTAGCAGTTTTAAAACTGTTTTTTGGCAACAGAATCAATTTACCATTAGCATTGGATTCGTCTATGCCAGATGAAGCCATAACCATACCGTCTTTTATCGTCAACCAGACATACTTGGTGCGCACAGCCATCTGGCTTTCTGCCCTTATTATTTTTTCTCTAGCTTTTTCATCTTTGACAACGACCGTGCGTTTTTCCGCCAGAGCTACGATTTTGGATGTCACTACCAGCACAGATTTTTCCGGAAGTTTTTTGATGTACTTATTTATAAAATTAAAGAGGTCTTCTCCTTCCTGAAATATTCTAGTTTTAATCGGTTTGACTATCATATTATTTGATTTAACGAAATCATGCCGCGCAATCGTTCGCTGAAGCGCGGTGCTTAATTTTATAATGAATTAAGATTGTGCCATGTTTATTCAGTTTTCGTATAGAAATCAGATGGAGTTTGGTGGTTTTAGTCCCTTCAACAACCATGTCTTTACCTCGGCCAAAAACCAGTGGCTCAATCGTCACAAACATTTCATCAAGTAAATTATTTTCTAGCATAAATTTATAGACGCCACCGCCGCCCAGTACCGCCACTGTTTTATATGTTTTTAAAATATCCTGCAGGCCAACATTTTGAGGATTGATAAAAGTGACCGAACCTCGTCGTTGGATGTTTTTGATTTGACTAGAAAGCACAAACGTATTGCGTTTGCGCAAACGTTCGGCAGCCGCTCGATAGGTATTGCGACCAACTATTACCGCATCCATTTTGGCGAGCGATTTCTGGAGAAAGTTCCAATCTTCAGGGCTAGTCCAATCGGGTGGGGTTTTAGCTTTCAGTGATATTTTCCCATCTACGCTTATGGCTACAAAAGCAATAAATTTTGTTTTATATTTGAGTGGTTGTTTCATTTTTTTCTTTTAGTAAGTAAATACCAACGTAAGAAAGAGGGGTATAGAATATGCCCATTGCCACTTTGTATATCCACCAAGCGATAATAACACTAATGAGCGTATGGTTTGAGTATACACCAGCAAAAGCTATAATCATAAAGATTACTGTATCAAGCAATTGCGACCAGATATTAGAAAGCGTGGATCGTAGCCAGAAAAACTTCCCGGCAAATTTTTGGCGGAAGAAAAAGAAGGAGAACACGTCTTGATATTCGGCGATGAGAAAT
>CAYIJG010000073.1:0-4668 GCA_964363685.1 uncultured Gammaproteobacteria bacterium | reverse complement strand
GAATTGCAAGTTGTATGTATCGGTAGGTCGCGAAAAACTTCCTAGTTAAATTTATTTTTTATTGCTTTCTTTTGCCCAGACAATTGCTTTTGTCATCATCCCCAAACCGATGTTTGGATAATTCAATTCTAAATTATAAAACGGATAGCAGTAGTGTAGGATATTTTTTGTTTCTTCAGTAATGCAATAGCCAACCACTGTTGTCATCCCGAGCGAGGCTGTAGCCGACGAGGGATCTATACTATTTTTTTTAATCGGTATAGATTCCTCCTTCGTCGGAATGACAGTGGGTAGCGAGTACACAAACAACTGATTAAAATTACTTTTTTCTTTATCCGTAATTAGTTCTTTTATTTTTTGCGCGCTAAATGTGCCTTTACCAAATTTTTGTTCATAAAAATCTTTGCCTAGCTTGTGTATCTCCCAAGTATATTGTTCGTAAGGAATAGGGGATATGCCCAAACTTAATTCTTCGATTTTTTTTAAGATTCTTTTATTCTCTGAGGATAATTCAAATTTGTTCAAATCAATTCGCAGGCTTCTAGTTTGCTTCATTACACCTTTGCCAACACGCGTAAAAACATAACCATCATTATAGGCGGATTCTATATTTTCATCAAAAAAATCAGTGATAGTTTTTTCTTGCCAGGACAAATACATATTTTTAAGCTCCCCATTCTATATTATCGGTGTAGTAGGATTTTTTACTTTCAACCCGAAGCGTGCTTAAACATTCGTTAATATTAGTAGTATGATCCGTAGCGATCATAGAGCAAACTTTATCATAACCTGCAATATTGAGAAGCCTCATTTCTTGGGCTACTTCTATTAGACATAGTTCATTCTGTATATCATTATTTGCGTAAGTTTGGCATGAATTAGCATCCAAAGATGTTATGGCATAGGCAATTTTACATTGGTATCTTAGAAGAGCGTGAAGTCTGTGTGGTCCAGTTGGGCCACCGCTGGTAGATCGGAACACATAAATAATTTTCCCGTCTTGATCTCGCGCGTATGAACGTGGAAGTTCGGGCAATTCATTACAAATTCCAGGATCCTTTTTTGTTATCGCCTCTGTGAGTTTTTCTTTGTAAAACACTTCTATTTTTTGTTTTGATTCTAAATCAGCTTGGTTTTCTTTTATAGAAACTTTTATATTATTCCACGGCTCACTGAAAATTAATCCTATAATACCAGGAATTACTAATTTAATAGTAAAAACTAGTATGAAGATTGTGATTAAAAAAATTTTAAAATATTTCATACTATTTATATAAACTCATCCAAATAGCCAAAATCACAAAAAATCCATGGATCAGCCAAAAGCGCATGACAATTTTTTCTTCACTCCAGCCACGGAATTCGAAATGGTGGTGAATAGGAGCCATTTTGAAAAATCTCCGCCCTAGTAATCGGCGGAAGAAAATTTGAATAAACACCGAAATGACTTCTACATAGAAAATAAAACCAAGGAAGGGGATGAGCATGGTGCGGTTGATGGCAATAGCATTTATAGCGAGTAGCGCTCCCAACCCAAGAGATCCCACATCTCCCATCTGGAACCGGGCCGGTTTGATATTGAAATATGTATACGCTACTAAAGCACCAACAACTGTCGCGTTAAGATACATAAAAGAAACCCTGCCTTCAGTCCAACTGATAATCATCAGTCCTAGGAAAGTAAGAATAAGAGATCCGCCCACCAGTCCGTCTAGTCCGTCGGCAAAATTGACGGCATTGGCAGTAAGCACGACAAAAAATACAACAATCGGAATTATCCACCAACCAACATAGGGGTTGCCGTCAAACGGTATCCACAATGAATGCCATTGAATGCCAAGTTTGACATAGATCCACCAAGCGGTGATAGCGCCGGCCAGAAATTGAAAAATTAATTTTTCATGCACTTGTATGCCTTTTCCCGGATGAGAACCCAAGATAGCGGTGGCACGACGAAATATTTCCCAAGGCAGAATAAATATATACCACAACTTCATGGTTATACTCTTATGGACTTTAATCAAATTTAAAATGTGAGAAATTTTACGGTCGCGTCTTTTTTTGCCAAAAATATTGAGTAGGTCGTCGGCCCCACCTAGTAAGGCCGCAATAACCATAACAGCTATTGGGACATAGGTATTCTCTCGATTCCAATTAAAAATTAAGGTGACAATTACAACGGTCACAATTACCAAGAGTCCGCCCATAATCGGTGTACCCACTTTTTGGCTTCGTTCGCCCTTTAGACTGAAATCAAATTCGTCTCGGCGGGTTATTTTGTATTTATATAAAAATTTTGTGAGAAGTGGCGCCCAAAGAAATGCGCCAATGGCGGAAAATATTATATAGGTGAGCGCATGTTGGATTAGACCCATGTTCATAGTAGTAGTTAAAATTTTAATCGTCTAATTTCCAAGACAGTTGCATCTCTTGCTTCCCAGTATGTTTCGTTGTTTTGATTGAGTTCGTCTTTTTCGTCCCAAGTCTGGTCTAGTAATCCTTTGTTTGGATTGTTAATAGTAATTGTACCCGTAGAAACACCATGGCCATATCTGCCTTCGCTAGACCAAGTGCGAGCGTGAGTATAATATAAAATATTATCATGCGTTTCGGTGATAAGCAGTATGTGGTCATGATTTTTTTTCGGACCAGTGCTTAGCATTACCACCATATCGCCGGCTTCAATTTTGGAAAGGTCGTCAATTTTTCCTGTGTTATGATTATCAGCGTACACTTTTACATTCATTTGTTCTACTGGTCGCAAGTGACTGATAAGCCAGCGCAAAACATTTGTTTTTGGAGTGATAAACATTTTTTTTGTCAGATAACTGCCTCTGTTGGCCAGTTGAGCAATTAAAACATTACTGATAAAACCAGAACAATCAATGCCCAAATTATGATCTATTAAAAATTTGCGAATATGTTCGGCTGTAAGGCCGGCTTTTGAAATTTCTTGTTTGTATTGGATAGCTATTATTTTTGCTTCTTCTACGATTTCTTGTGGTGTGCCCTTGCCAACCAAAACTTTGAGCTGACCTCGCTGGCCGACTCTGGCGTTATTAAAATATGGACACCTCACTCCACTTACATCGGCAAAAGGAAGATTAAGATAATCTTGAATCACTTTTTCTGCTTCGGATGAAATTTTTGTTTGGTTTAACATAGAGACGCGCGAATAAGTTTACCGAGTTTATTTAAAGTATTTTCTTTAGCCATAATTCCTTCGGAAGATTGAATACGAACGAGATCAGATCCGATTTCAGTATTCTTATATCTAATTACATTTAAAATTGATTTGTGTTCTAGCTTAAAGTTTATAGTAGAAGTTTTTTCTGTAACTCGCTGAATGATTTGCGCGCCATTGTTTATTTTAACCAGTTCAGCCTTATGTGGTTTAATATCAAGTAAGGCCGCTAGATGAGTAGCAAAAGTTGTTGTTTGTTTACTGTCATCCCGAGCATGGTCGAGGGGCCCCTTATACTTAGCTTTTGCAAGTTCTTTGTTTAAGGGATTCCTCCGCTCAGTCGCAGGGGCGGCTTCGGTCGGAATGACAGTCTGTTGTAGCTGTGATTCAAAAGTCGTAGAAGCCGGTTGACGGGCATTTATTTCTAACAAATATAATTGTCCAGTTTTTTCATTGACAATTACATCAACGCCGAACAATCCTTTCCAACCTTGTGTGTGTAGTTTTTCTCCTAGATCATCAACTATTTTTTTATATTGTTTAAACTGCTTACTGTTTAGCATTTGAGTTGGCAATGCCCAGTCATTGCCAATAGTGGCAAATTTGCTATCAGTAAAAGGGGATAGGCCGGTAATTTGGTAACTGATACTTCCCATCAGTGTTTTGTCTCCCCAGACAATGTTATTGTTTGTAAAAACAGGGCCTTTGATGTATTCCATGATACGCACCTGTCGTTTGGGAAATTTTTGTTGTAGCTCATCCAGATGTTTTTTCGCTTCTATTAAAAAAGTGCCACTTCCGGTATGTGAATGATTGAACTGAACTATAAACGGTTCTCCGCGCCATTCTATATTTTCACACAGATCAACTCGGTGTGCCGGCAGATATTTTTCCAGTTTTTCCAGCCACATTATTTGCGATATTTTATTTTCTACTTTTTCAGCCATTTTGCTATATGGGTTTAAGAGTTTCCAGTTGCGTTCACGGCAGATATTTTCGATTATTTGGTTGTTCTTAAACACCAAGACAAAATCAGTTTTTTTGATCAGCCTTTTTGTTTTTGGATGTTGGAGTAGTTCGCGAGTGTCTAATTGATTTTTTTCGTTAATAAGGATAATATTAGGATGCTGTTTTGCCAGGTTGCGAGAAAATTCATTGTCATTGGTAATAATTCGGTAGTTTTTGATCTCCAGACAATCTCCCAAAGCCCGTTCTAAATCTCGGGAAACATAAAACAAACGGCGCTTAGATAGACGCTTAGAAATGGCTCTAGTTACCTCATTTGAAATTGCCATAAATTTACTATATACTAGTCTAAAAAGTAAGAAAAAGCAAGTATAACAACTATGGATGAAATCTACCACAAACTCAAGGAATTTGGCGATGTAAAAATCAACGAATCTTTGGCTAAACACGTTACATTTAAAATTGGTGGCCCAGCCCGTTTGTTTGTTAATGTGACAAAAACAGATAAGCTGGTCGGC
>CAYIJG010000072.1:0-4775 GCA_964363685.1 uncultured Gammaproteobacteria bacterium | reverse complement strand
AACTTTTCACCTTTTTTAATATCACGAACCATTTTTACTCCCTGTCGGCGCCATTTACGAGAGGCTGGTCGCACAATATATTGAATAATAGCGCCTTCATCTTCGCCGACTTTACTCAAAGGATTAAGCAGAGCGATAAGCGGATCGCTATCTAATTTTTTGTATGTTTTGAGAGGGAAGGCTGATTTGTGTTTCAGCCACAGATAAGCACCGACAATATGGCTTTGGGGTTTGAAAGCATTATAGTCTGGTTCCTCGGTGATTTCAGCGTGTGGGTATTGGGCGTGGACTTGTTGTTCCATAAACCCTTTTATTTTGTCGGGCATGACCACATAGAAGGAGATTTTGTTGTCTTTGACTACTATTTCAAAAGCCACATGGTCATTGCGTCCCACTAGCCAGGCTCGGATACCTTTTTCTCGTTTGAGACCGGCTACGGCTGAAAAAATTGTTTCTGCTACGGCCACTTCTTCACGGATGTGGTTAATGTTATCTTCGGCGCTGGCCGATTCGGGTTTGTCACCCTTTTTTTCTTTTGGCACTTTGATAAGAAGGACTACCTTGTGGAAAGATTTGCCTTTACGACCGCGGATAGTGAGAATGGCTTTGAGAATGTATAAAGATGAAATCAAAAAAACCAATCCTAGGATAAAAGGAAAAAGCATGATAAAAAAATCGTTGGAAAACAGGGAAAGAGTGCTGTTAAAAAAATCCTTGATATTCATACCACAGCAGTTTGGTTAGAATTTATTTTTTAGAGAAATGATTTTGTCAGTTTTTATTTTGGCCTCTTGTTCTAAGAAAAAATGATTGATGCCAGGTAACATTCGTAGCCAGTCCAAAATTAAACGCAAGATTTTTTTGACTTTGATATGGGTGTCTTTAAGTAAGTCTCGGATTTGGGTGGCGGTTTGTTCACCTTTGAGCTTGAATTCTTGTTGGGCGACAGGGGATAGGCGTTGGAAAGAGTCGTTCATGCCTTCTTCTAATATTTTTTCTATTTTAATGATTGTTTCGTCTTTAGCTGGGGGAGGCATTGCTGGCCTTCGTTTGATAGTCGGTCTAGATTTTTGTTCATCAGCTTCTTTGGTAGCCTTTTCTTGTGGTTCGTGGTTTTCACCTTGTTCATTTTCGATACTAGTTTCTTCTTCCAATTTTAAATCAACCTCTTCTTGGGGGTTGTTAATTTCGGCAGATGTTTTGTTTGCTATTTTTTCTTGTATCGGTTTAAAAGCCATAGGATGGATATAAAGTATGATAACATATTTAACACTCTCTCACAATATAAGCGGAGCTTTGCAATTACGTCGGGTCTCATAAATCAGAAACAAGTTTCTGATTTGGTTCGCCCCTAGTAATTGTGGTATAATGTATTTGTATTATTTTTTGTCATGCTGAACCGGTTTCAGCATCCCGTGGGATCCTGAAATAAATTCAGGATGACAGTCGGTGTTAATTATGAAAACAACAAACGAAATTCAAAATAATGGTTTGCTCTGGGTGAACGTCACTCAATCCGAAGAAAAGGTTTTGCGCGCCTTGCAGAAAAGATTCCAATTTACTGATCAAGAAATTTCAGAAAGCCTGCCTTCTTTTCAGCGTCCCAAGTTTGTCAAACGTGACAATTACTATTTTTTGGTTCTGCATTTTCCGGTTTTCGACCGTAAAACTCGTCGTTTAGGCTTTGCCGAAGTAGATTTTTTCTTAAATAGTAGTAGTTTGATTACTGTGCACAACGGCAGTTTGGCTGTTATAGATGAGTTTTTTAGTAGTTGCCAAAAGAAATCAGATCTTAGAGAAAAATACTTTAATGGCACCTCTGCCCACCTTTTTTTTGAATTACTAAATCGATTATTAGAGTCTATTTTCCCAATCCTTCTTCATGTCAACGACGATATTAATGCGATAGATAAAATTTTGTTTACAAAAACACCTGATCGCAAAATGGCCGAAGAAATCTTGCGTCTAAAGACCAATGTCGTTACCTTCCGTCGGGCTATGCAAGGGCATAAAACAGTTTTGGAGCATCTGGTGAGAAGCGGTGGTCGAGAATTAGATTTGCAATCCTATCAAGTTTATATAAACAATGCCCGAGACCATGTGACTGAAATTTGGCATACGCTTGAGAGTCAAAAAGAAAGCGTGGATGCGCTTCATGAGACCAATGAGTCGGTAGTGAGTTTGAGAATGAATGAAGTGATGAGAACGCTGACAATTATTTCAGTAGTCACTTTTCCGCTGACACTTGTGGCCACTATTTTTGCAATTCGCGCTCCGGGCACGCCGTTTGTTGATAATCCTTTTGGATTTGCAATTATTTCTATCATTATTTTTATAGGCGCGATGCTGATGTTGTCGGTGTTTAAGATCAAGAAGTGGATGGATTAAAATAAATTATAAATTTGAGCAAAAATAAAACCCTGTATTATGTACAGGGTTTTATTGCGTATAAGTTTCCAAGAAGTTTAGAAATTTAATGCGCGCCACGTATCATGTGGCCAGACGCCGCGCCTACGCGCGGAACTCCATCCCGCGTTTGTAGGCGGGGGAGGAGGGTTGTTACCAGGTGCCGACCGTGAATTCCTCCCAGTCGATCTGGCCGCTTTGGGTGATGGCCAGGATGCGGAGTTCGTAGTCGTGACCGATCACGAGAGATCTTTCGATCTCCGGGATCGAGAAGGTACCTTCTCCCTGCAGGATCGTGCGGAACGGAGTGTTGCTGGTCCAGTCGTTTGCCTGCACCTCCCATATGGCCGACTGATTCAAGTAGATCTGAAGCCCTCGGCTGCTGGTTCCCGGGAACACGAGCAGATCGAACTTGTAGATCTCGAGAACTGGGGTACAGGTCACCCGGCCGGTAGGTCCTTGGAAGCTCAGTGACGGTGGCCAGTTCGTCTTGAACGAGATCAGGCTTGTCGTCTGGATGTCGAAGTGATTCACGCAGAGCACAGAGCATTGATTATCTGCCGGGTTTTCATCCACGAGGTTCAGCTCGCAGGACCACGGATTGTTACGCTCGAGCTCTTCGACCTCGACTGCACAGTACCAGACGGCGTTGTCGACGGAAACGCCTTCGTAGCCATAGCAGTCTGACTTCTGCTCCTCGGGCTCGACGCAGATGCGGTCGAAGCACACGGAGGTGCCAGGGCATTGTTCGTCGCTGGTGCACTCGCCGTTGACAACCACCTCGTTGCAGCCGACGTTGGCGCAGGCGAGGATGAGCGCGAGCAGGATCAGGATGCGGTTCATGGCGTTCTCCAAGTTGATGTTGAGACTCTTCAGACCCACCGATAGACTCGGTAAATCTTGGGGTCAGTAAGAGCCTCAAACTTTGTAAAGAACGATAGATACATATATCACAAAAACAGGCGTTTGTCAATGGTAGAACGCCTTATTTTGGCTAAGTATAGAATAATTTAATTGAGTGGAATCTTATTGCCTGTCTATATTATTTTCCCTGTCTTTATCCCACATTATTTTTTGTGTTCTATAAATTACAACAGCAAGACCAAACATGGAAAATATAAAAATGTATGGGAGTAGGCTAGCCAGAGGTACTTTGTCGTGTGAAAAAATTATTAAGATATTTGTAATAATAAAACCGAGCCTTACTTCTGTTGGTCCAATTTTTAAGTATGATATACGAAACTCGTTGGTCGCAGAAAAAGACAAAAATGAATTAACCATAAAAGCGCTGTAGGTGGCTAGTATGAAAAATAAAGTATTGTATTCGTCTTTAAAGGTGAATGAGTATCCGATAAGTAGGGCACAAAGAAAAATATAATCCAAAAAATGATCCATATAATAACCCCAACGCACCAGGCCCATTTTTCTGTATCTTCCCAAGGCGCCGTCTAATGAATCAGTTATGTATTGGGCAAAAATCATCACGGTTGTTCCCCAAAACCACTTAACGCTGTATTTGCTGGCAAGATATCCAAAAATTAGAATAAAAAAAGACCATATTAGTGTGGCAAGCGTTAGATGGTGGGACTGAATCCAGTTTGGAATAAGTGGCACGCATTTAGCGATAAATTTTTGTTCCAAATTCCAAAGCAAAGACTTGCCAACTTTTTTATCTCCAGCGAATTTTTCATTAAGTTGCATATTATTTTTTACTCACTTTTGTCCCATCAGCAGTATCTTCAACTATATATCCCAAAGCTTCAATCTGTTTTCGTAAATCATCGCTTTTAGACCAGTTTTTTTCGGCACGGGCAGTGTCTCTTTGATTTTTTAACTCGTCAATTTCTGAAGGAATTATCAATTTTCCGTGCCTTTTGATTTTGTTCAGGCCAAGTCCTAAAACACGATCGAAATCCATAATTGTTTCATACTTATCATTACTGTGGAGATCAGATTTGAGAACTTCTTGCAGAACAGCTAAAGCTTGTGGCGTATTAAGATCGTCATTAATTTTTTCAAGGAATTTTTCTTGGAAGTCATTATTAATTTTCGGAGAAAATTTGAAAGCATCTCCGAGATTAGCTATTTGATTTTTTATATTGTCCAAGCCATTTTGCGCAGCTTGTAATGCTTCCCATGTAAAATTTACTTGTTGGCGATAGCGCGTTTGAAGAAGTAAAAAGCGGTAGGCGATGGGATTGAATCCACGTTCTACGATAGTGCGTAGCGTCACATAATTTCCTACTGATTTAGACATTTTTTTCCCTTCTACCATAACCCATTCGTTATGGAGCCAGTATTTAACAAATTTTTTTCCGGTTGCGCATTCTGATTGGGCAATTTCGTTTTCATGATGAGGGAATATCAGG
>CAYIJG010000071.1:0-4858 GCA_964363685.1 uncultured Gammaproteobacteria bacterium | reverse complement strand
CCCACTACAATCAGCCATATCTGTTTGGAAGAAACCGCCGGCAATGGTGGTGGTTTGGAAGGTGGATGTGGCGGAAATGTAGAGGTTGGTAGAAGTAATACTTGTTCCGCTAGCCATAGCAAACACCAACGAACCATCAATAGTCGTAGTCGCCAAGACTGTGTTGGTTGTAAAAGTAATCGCTCCATTCGCAAACTGCATGAGTGGAGTACCAGTAACAGACAAAGTACTAGAATAAAAGGCAAAATAATTTGCAGTAGAAGTGTTTACACCGCCGGCAGCGCCCGCACCACCTTCGTCTACCAAACACATAAACTTACCGGTGGCTGAATTATAATTCAAAGTCTGACCTTCACCGCTACAATCAACCATTCCGTTTTGGAAAAAGCCCCCTAAAATACTAGATGTTTGGAAAGTTGAGGTAGCTGATATATTTAATGTGACGGCCGATAAATTAGTAGAAGTAGCATTAACAAAAATAGCGTTGGTAGAAGTAATCGCTGTACCAGAAGCGGTGGTAAATGTAAGACCGGCGGTTAACAAAGATCCGGATAAAACTAAATTGCCACTAGAATTAAGAACTGGAATTTGATTGGCAATAGGGGTTGAACTAACAGTAAATCCAGCCAAAGTGCTAGCATTAATAGCATAGCCTGAAGCGGTAATCCTCTGTCTTGGGCTTAGAGTTTCAAAACTAGCAGCCACACAAGAATTGGCTACTTGAGCAGCCACCTCTACGTTTAAATAGATTGAATCATTATCTTGAAAATTAAAATCTAAAATATCACTGCCAGCCGAAGTATCTCCTATACCAAAGTTAAAGACACCACTCTTTACCGAAACAGTGGTAGTGGCAGGATCTGTTGATGGCCAAACTTTTACACCAGAGCCAACGGTTGAAGTTGTGTAAAAAGAAAATTTAAAACAATAATTAGTACCAGAACTTCCACCTAATAAATTTCCGCTGGAATCAAGTAATCTACCTTGGTAATTTATTATTTTTGGCACACCAACAACCGCATCAGAAAAATTCGGCTTAAACAATAGAGAAAACGCAAAAAACAATACGAAAAATAACATTTTCCGTAAATTTTTTCTTCCGGATTTCTGCTGGTGCCTCCTTAGGGGCATACCGATAAATTTATGAATAAATTATACCATAAAATTCCCTTATTTAATATAAGAAACACCACTGTGGATAAATACAAAAACTAATTTTCGTAAAAAATTTTAATAGAAGCTATTTTTGACAAAAAAATTTCACTATTTTCTAAAAATGAGATAACGAGTATAATGAAATTTAATATGTCTATCACCAAATCAATCGCCAAAAATACAACCGTACAAATTGTAGGTAAAGCTATTAGTACAGCTCTCGGTCTTGTGGCAGTCGGCATCATGACCCGCGCTTTGGGCATAGAACAGTTTGGTTGGTATGTGACCGCTACCGGTTTCTTGCAATTTATTGGCATATTTAGCGATTTTGGCTTTACTGCTATCACGGCAAAGATGCTTTCTGAACCAGATTTTGACAAAACTAAGCTCCTCAACAACCTCTTCACCTGGAGATTTTTGACTGCTTTGGTATTTCAAGGCCTAGCTCCATTTATAATCCTCCTCTTCCCCTACCCGGCGCCTATCAAAATGGCTGTAGCGATAATGGCTTTGTCATTTTTTGCTATTTCGGTCAACCAAATATTTATTGGCTACTACCAATCCAAACTACAGATGATCATCCAGATGACTGGCGAAGTCCTGGGTAGAGTTGTTTTGGTTGCTGGCTTAATTATGGTCAGCGCCAAAAATTACGGCTTCTTACCGATGATGGGGATTATTACTCTGGCTTCAGTTTTTTATACTTTTTACCTTTGGCGAAAAAGCGAAGGTGTAAAATTTTCTTTAGACAAAACTATCTCCAAATCAATCTTTCAAAAAATCTGGCCAACCGCTGTCACCGTTATCTTTAACGCTTTTTATCTTCAGGGCGATCGCGTGATTTTACCGCTCTACACAGCCCAAAAAGACGTCGCACTCTATGGAGCTGCTTATCGTATTCTTGATGTGGTCACCCAAAGCGCCTGGATGATTATGGGGATTATGATGCCTCTGGTTGCTTTTGCCTGGTCTAGAAATCTAATAGACGAATTTAAGAAAAAATACCAAATGAGTTTAGACTTAGTCGCTCTGTTTTTAGTTCCGATGATGGCTGGCATAGCCACTCTAGCTACCCCAATTATAATTTTAATCGGCGGTGATGATTTCAGAAATCTTGATAACCCCGGTCGTATCCTTCAGTTCTTATCGATTGCAATTTTTGGGATTGCTTTTGGCAATATTTTTGGCTATATGGCGCTCGCCATAGAACGTCAACGCCAAGCCATGTGGATCTATTTTTCTGATGCGGTTCTGACCACTATCGCCTATTTTGTTCTTATCCCAAGATACGGTATAAACGGGGCCGCTATAGCTGCCATTTTCTCCGAACTATACGCAGGCTTAGGACTAATGCTTTTGGCTAATCACTATGCAAACTTTGTACCTAACTTCAAGAATTTAGGCAAGATTATTTTTGCTAGCGCAGTGATGGCTCTGGCTATCTACCAAATCCAACCGTTAACCCAAAACGCTTCTCTAAATATCATTTTATCCATCATAATTGGCGCCACCATCTATGGAATTTTGGTCATTGCTCTAAAGATTGTCTCCAAACAAACTTTGACTGAAATCTTGAAACGTGGCTAGATTGTGCTATAATGGAAATGAACGAGCATAATATTTTGCTTGCAATATATTATCGAGCGAATGACATTATTTACTAACGAAGCGAGAGAAGATGATGTTTACATACTCTTCCGAGTGAGTGTAGTAAATATGGAAACCTATATATGTGGCCAAAGGCCCATATACTAAAATAAACAAAAATAGCTGGCAGTCTGGTTGTCGTTTGTTCTTTGCCTTTTGTTAATTGTTAATTATTTTCATATGAACTTCTCCCGCTTTAAAAACCTCACATTTTTTGTCGCTCTGATTTTAGTTTCAGGCGTTTTAATCTATATTTTACGCCCATTCGTATATCCAATTCTCTGGGCCGCTATTATCGCCGGTATTTTTTATCCAGCCTACAACAAAATAAAATCAAAAATAAATAATGCTAATATCAGTTCTCTGATTACCATAATTTTAGTATTTATAATTATTATTGTCCCAGTTACTTTACTTAGCGGTTTAATTGTAAAAGAGTCATCGGATATTTATGACTCACTTAAAAATAACCAAGCGTCAATTATTGATACGGCTAAAGAGGTTATCAGCTGGATACAGAACAACCCGGTAACCGATAAATTTAATATAAACGAACAGGCAATCACTGCCAAACTAACAGAAACTGCTACCGAAGTCACTGATAAAATCTTGCAGGCGGCAAAAAATCTCACTGGATACTCTATCACTTTCTTAGCCATGTTCATTATCATGTTCTACACCCTTTTCTTTTTCCTCAAAGATGGAGAGAAACTACTAAAAAAATTGGCTCATCTATCCCCTCTTGGTGAAAAACATGAAATCATGATGTACAAAAAATTCACTTCTACCACCCGGGCTGTGCTAAAAGGCAGTCTCATCGTGGGCGCTGTCCAGGGTTTGCTAGCTGGATTACTTTTTTATTTTACCGGCATTGAGGGCGCCCTTATTTGGGGAATAATTACTATGCTATTTGCAGTTATTCCTGGTTTTGGCTCCTATGTTATTTGGCTACCAGCCGCTCTAATTATGTTTGTGTTGGGAAACGTCTGGCAAGGAGTCCTAATAATTTTGGTCGGAGCATTACTTATTTCTACAATAGATAACTTCTTACGTCCAGTTTTGGTAGGCAAAGATACGCAGATGCATCCACTGTTAATTCTATTTTCCACTTTAGGCGGTCTATTACTCTTTGGGATTTCCGGATTTGTGATTGGACCGGTTGTGGCAGCGCTATTTTTATCTTTGTGGGAAATGTATGAACAGTATTACCAACAAGATTTAGATAAAGATAAAGAATAAAAAAATAAACTTAAATAAAAAATATATATACGGGCCGAAGCCCATATATACTCATTCGTTCGGAAATAATCAAAACATTTAATTATTTCTCTCACTCATTTCGTATATGAACCTATTTTCTACAGAAGGTAAAGAAGTTATGAAGGCTCATGCCCAAATTTCTGGCAAAGAAATTACTGGCAATGCCGTATTTACCGAATATCAATTTGGCACCCAAACTCTCATCAAAATTGTCTTAACTCTTGAAGGCAACCCAGCTAATATCAAACCCGGCCAACACGCAGTCCATATTCATGAAAAAGGCACTTGTGAAGGCGAATTCAAATGCGCCGGCGGACATTTTGACCCAGGACCAGCTGGCAATCCTGATCCAGATGTCAATCACCCATTTCATGCTGGCGACTTACCAAATATTGTGATAGATGAGAATGGAAAAGGCGTGCTGGAAGCGGTGACAACCAGGGTAACTTTGTCTGAAGGTCCGCTCTGTATACTTAGTGGTGAAGGTAGTGCGCTAATGATTCATGCCAATCAAGACCCATACAAAGGCGGAGAACATATGTCTGGTGTCAGTGGTGGTCCACGCATAGCTTGTGGGATTATACGAAGAGGATAAATTTTTAATGACAAAAAACCCAGCCTATACGGTTGGGTTTTTTGTTCGAATACTTTGTTGCGGGACCCGGACTTGAACCGGGAACCTCGTGGTTATGAGCCACGCGAGCTGCCATTGCTCTATCCCGCTATTTTATGAGTAAGCGTTGGAGCAGGTGAGCGGAATCGAACCGCCATTTCATCCTTGGCAAGGACGTATAAT
>CAYIJG010000070.1:0-4870 GCA_964363685.1 uncultured Gammaproteobacteria bacterium | reverse complement strand
GTATAAGGGATCCTTCGACTCGCTCGCCTAGGCGAGCTCGCTCAGGATGACAATTATAAAAGTTTAGCACCCCCCTACCATATCAGGTTGACTATCCAAGGAACTGTTTTGTGGTACACCGGTAGAAGCGTTAGCTGGGCTAATACTCCCCGTTTTTAATTTGTTAAAGATTTTTACCGAAGCTGCCATTTGAGCCATAGACACAAGAGTCAGCACACCCAAAACAGTTGTAATTAATATATTATTCCAAGCCACAGGTTTTTTGTTTTTGTCATTAAGACTGGCGGTGATTTCGTTTTTGATCGCCTCCAAAGGATTAGATGCAGGTTGTTGTTCTGGTTGGTTTTGGTCTGTCATATTATTTTTTATAATTTAGTATTTTATAATTTAAGATTTCTGTTTAGCATCCCCCTACCATACCTGGCGCATTTTGAATCTCAGATGGTAATGGTGCTGGCCCGCCAGTGGCGCCATCGTATTTTGGTAGTTTTACGTTGATAAGTAAGGAAGCGATATCAGGTGTATATTTTCCAGTTTGTAATTGGGTAGACATTTTTTTGACCATTTGTTTTGGGAAGTATCGGCTTTTCCATTTGGTTAGTTCGGCCAAGATTTGGTCATCTGTCATTTGAGATCCGTGATTTTTTATTAAGTAAGCAGTGAGTCCTCGCATAGCTTGTGAATGAGCACAACCACAAGCAGCCGACCCATCTTTGCGAATAATGGATTCCACACCACAGCAATATTCACAGGAAATTTTTAAAGCCACATTTATATACCGTTGTAATTCTTCAGCCGATAGATCTAATTTTTTACGGCCATAATCTGGGTCATATTGTTTTAAGACATCAATCGAAGCTTGTACTGCATCATAGGTAATATTTAGTTCGGCGCCGTAGACCTCTGGCACGCCTTGCATAAATACTAACTTCACAGCGTCTTGAGCCAGATCGCCGGTAAGTTTAGCGCCACCGCTGATTATTTTTTTAAATGTAGTAGATATTGATGGCAAGGAGCTTTGAATACCCACAATTTTTTTGGTTTCACCAAGCATAACTTGATTGGCAATAACCGAGATGGTCAGTACTCCCAGTAAAACCAAGTTTAAGACGGACAGATTTTTTTGCATACAAATTTTATTATCCCCCGCATCCCGCAGCTGTTGTATCTTGGGTTTGGCCAGCGCCAAAACCAGGCTGAGGCGAAGCAATGGCCAATGTTTGGCCACACTCGGATGGAGCGTTATTAAAGGCAGCGCAAATTGTCGCTTTGAGAGCATTAGGTGTACGGCCTGATTCTACTTGGACGCCGTTGATTACAAGAGTTGGCGATCCTTGGACGCCATATTTGTTATTTAAGGCATCGTCTATTGGATAAACTGGATAACGGCCGTTGAGCCAAGTGGTTTGGTCGTTAAACTTATCCATAATAGCATATTCTTTGTTAGTCTTGGTAATACAACTATTAATTTTGCTTTCATTTAATCCCGACACTTTCATACAACCAGCCGAGTCTTCATTTGTAGCATAACATTCCAAATAAGAAAAGTATTTTTCTTTATCTTGTTGTTGGGCACAGTATTGTCTGGTGTTTTCTTCTATCTCTTCTTGGCCGTGCATAGCATAAGAAACAAATTTGATACTGATATCAGTTTTTTTGCTCAGCAGATCATAGGCAGGAATAAGGGCTTTTTCCATCTGTAAGCCATACGGACATTTTGACATGACAAATAACTCTACTTTTGGTTTATCACTTTTTGGAATATTAGTTGCGATTGCGGGCTCTTGAATTGTTGGCGTCTGCTGCTGACCAACGACTTGGGGTGGTTGATAGACACCATCTGCATTTCTTTCTGTGCCACTATTATTAATTAGCATTGGGGTGACTATGGCAAAGCCAGCGACCGCCGCTATTCCCAAACCGCTAATGGCGCCAAATAGGAATCCCTGCTTACCTGTTAAATTCTCAAACATATTTTTAATTAAAATATTTAACCTACTACATATTGTAGTATGTATGGTTAATTTTGTAAATATGACTTATCCCCTTTTGTGCACCCTATTTTATCTTTGTGATAAATTTCACCGGCACATTTAGCCCAAGCATTTCGGCATGTTTCCACTGAGATTTTATTAGCGCAACCGGAAGTGGTATAGATTTCTTGGGCGCGTGCTTGTTGGCTTTGCAGATTAGCTCCTAGAAATAATAAAACCATAATTGCGCCAACTATGCTTAGAGTTATTTTTATCACTTCATTTTTAAAAGTCGGCTGATAAGCATTGTCACTCAAAACTAAAACCCGGTCTTCTGTAATCTGGCTAAAATATGAAAGCGCCAATTCTTTTTGAATAATATTATTTTCTTCCATTTCCAAGATCTTGGCCATGGCGTTTGCTAAATGGTTTTTTTCTTTGAAATTATTTGTGGCCAGTTCATCAGCCGCAATCTCGGAAAAAGACAGATATTTTTTAGTAAGGTTTTTTATACCTGGAATAAAAGCAAAGGCGCTTAAAAATTTGATAAATAATAATCTGGTTGGTTCGCGGTCGAGTAAGTGGTGGGTTTCGTGCAGGAGGGTGGCTTGCAGTTCGGCATAGCTTAAAGTATTGACTACAGCTGACGATATATATATTTTGGAGTTTTTGAAACCATGGCAAAAGATAAGTGGTCGGGGGTTGTTTATTTCTATCACCCGATCTTGTATTCCTATATACATAGCCACTTGCGCTAGTTTTTGCGAAGTTTTGGCCAAGTTTGTTTGTTGGGCGCGCAAGAATTTTTTTGTTTTAATTAGGGTAATAACTATTTTGATAAAACCAAAAATAAAAGTTGCTAGAATTGCTAGGCCTAAGAAAGAAACCGTGCCAAGGAGGGCGTAGTTAGTGGAAGAAGTTGCGACTTGGCATCCGCAAGCAACGCTAGCTTGTTGGGCTACGATTTCACCAAGCGCAGAAAAAACAAAATTATATATTTTGTAAAATGCAGTCAAAAAAATAATCATGAGTAGGCCACCAAAGCCAACCAGTTGAGCGAAAAGCAGATTTGATTTTTGGCGCATGTTGAAAGACATACTACTTGATGTTTTTTAATCTCTTTCTCCACTCGCTAGACTTTTTGAAATTACCTGCCTCCACAATATCAATAAATCTGGCCACCGCTACTTCTCCGCAATTTTTGATTAAGTCTTTGATAACTCGTTCGGAAATCTTATCTAAAAATTTTTCTTTGCTTTGCGCCGGAGTATATATGTACGATCCGTTTTCGTGCAGACGGCGGTGCAGAATGCCTTTGGTGTGTAGGCGAGACATAATGGTCATGACGGTCGTATAGGCAAGCTCTCTTTTTTTCTTGAGCTTATCAAAAATACAACGCACGGATGCATTATTTTCTTTCCAGATGATTTGCATTATTTCTTCTTCTAGACTGCCGAGGTTTGATTGGGTATTTTTCATAGCGAAGTTTTTGTCCCCCTCTGCCCGAGAGGGGGTAGGGGGAGTGGGAGTTAAATTTATTTTCTACTACAACCCGTAGTATAGCATATAACAAAAAAAGCACGCAAGGCGGCTATTCGTTTTTTGAAATTTTAAGTTATTTTTTTGTTGCGACCGGCGGGAGAACGACATAGCCTGCGTCTCCCTCCCCCGGTCCGTGGCCGTACTTTGAGCCATTGGCCCTATTCGCGCCGTGAGGCGCGAACGTTGCCATTTAGCTCCCCATTCGGCGTGGGGTCGGTGAGGAGAGACCTCGCCTACGAGCCGCGGATCTGCCCACCCTGGTCCCGCTCGGGCTCGGGCGTCACCTGGGGGGGCTCGGGCGCCACCGTCGCCCCGACCTTCGTCGGGACGGTGGTGATGGCACTGCCAGCCCCATCGTCCAGGAGACGGTCGATCGGGTGAGTCTCGTACGAGGGGCCGGGGCCTTGCTTGGTCGTCATGGGGTTGTTCCTTATCTTGCCTTGCGGGGTAATCCGCCGGTAGGTTTTCACCTACCGGTTAGGAAATTCGCCAGGTCAAATTAATCTATCAATTTTTTAAAAACTCGTCAATTTTTATTTGTGATTAGTAAAAAATTGTATAACAAAAAAAACGCCGATAAAGCGCATAAATTAAGGAGAAAAGTTTTTGGCAGCTGTCTGACCGCGTGGCCGACGACATCGTCCGAAGACGGGCGTCGACCAGCGGTCGGTCGGTTGCGAGCCGTTGGCCCATTCCCTCGTGGGATCTTGCCATTCTGGCTCTGCCCTGCAACCTGGGGCGAGGCCTAGTCGTCGTACGCGGGGTAGAAGCTGTGCGGCTCCGTGCGGTTGGCCCCGTCGCTTCGACCGCTACCCTGCTTGATCGCCGTCGTGAAGCGTCCGGTGCCATCGCTGGTGCTGGTGGGCGACGGCTGGTGCGACTCCGACGGCCCGATCAGGTTGGTCGGCGTCATCGGGATGTCGCGACCATCTTCGCCGACCATGCGGCTGACATCCGGATCTTCCGGCGGCGGATCGAAGGGGTTGTGGACGCCACCTTCGTACACAAAAACTCTCTGAGTCATATGGTGTCCCCCACCTTTCTCTGAAAGCCTTCCCTAGCGGTGTGCCGGAGAATACAGACTTCATTGAGAAAAGCTATATTTAAATTTACTATCTAGTTAAAAACCTGTCAAATTATTGGTTTTTGGGCAGTGTTCAAGTTAGTTAACAAGTTTAGTATTTTAATTTACAAGTTTGGAGATTGCATTTTTATATAACAAAAAAACGCCTATAAAGCGCATGAATCGTAACCAGTTTATGTAAGCAAAAGTCTCGGGGCCGCCGGCCCGAGTGTGGGGTGGGCGCCCGCATGTTGTTGGTTTGGCACCAGCCGCCAGTGACGGCGGGATTGCC
>CAYIJG010000069.1:0-4876 GCA_964363685.1 uncultured Gammaproteobacteria bacterium | reverse complement strand
TAAAGTGTGGAAAAATTAAAAAATGTTTTTCGAGAAAATCTTGCGAAAGAAGCCAAACAAAAAGATGAACAAAAAATAGAAATTGAAATCTTAGATCAAATGATTGAAGCCGCTGAATTTTCTGAAATTCCAGATGTACTTATCAATGCCGAGAAAAATAAAATTTTCCAAGAACTCAAATACAGTTTGGAAAACCAGGGAATTGATCTAGAAAAATATCTAAAGGATTTGAAAAAAACTGAAGAAGATATTTATAAGGATTTTGCAGAACAAGCTCTACGCCGCGTGAAAGCAGCATTACTCTCGCGCCAAGTAGCAATAGAAAATAAAATCAAAGCGGAAAAAGCAGATCTTGATGCGGAAGTAAAACAAATTAAAGCTGCTTATCCAGATAACAAAAACGTAGAAGAAAATCTCAAAAAACCAGAGGTGCTTGATACTTTGTCACTTACTATTCAGAATAGAAAAGTAATGAGCTGGTTGAAAGAACAAATTTTAGGGAGTAAGGCGTAGGGAGTGGGGAGTAGTAATTAAACATTAAACTTATGACTAAGGAGGTAAAAAGTTATAAGGATTTACAATATTGGAAATTCGGCATGGAATTAGTGCTGATAATTTATAAACTAACAGAAAAATTTCCGAAAAGTGAAATTTTTGGAATAACTTCTCAAATTCGCAGGGCTTCTGTTTCTATTCCAGCAAATATCGCCGAAGGTTATAGGAGAGGGTCAAGAAAAGATTATCGCTTATTTTTGACCTATTCTTTTGGCTCTGGCGCAGAAGTAGAAACATACCTTGATTTATGTTTACAATTAAACTACATTACAAAGGATGAGTTTGCGGTTGCGATTTCTAAATTAGAACAAATTATGAAAATGCTAAATGTAACCATTCGCAAACTAACTACCCCTTACTCACCACAAACTACTCCCTAATATGCTCTTCGGCGCGCACGTCTCCATTGCTGGCGGTTTGCCAAACGCTCCTATCAACGCCGCCAAAATTGGCTGTGAAGTTTTTCAGATGTTTTCTCGTTCTCCTCGCGGGGGTTGGGTAGCGCCACTTGATGAAAAAATCGCCAAACAATTCAAAGAAAACTGCAAAGAATATGGCCAAAAAGAATGGTATATCCATGCGCCATATTTTATAAACTTCGCTTCCGCTAATCCCAAAATAAAACATGGTTCTATCTCTGTTTTGCGACAAGAATTGGAACGAGGCACCATGCTTGGCGCCACTTATGTAATGACCCATATGGGAAGCTACAAAGACTTGGGAGAAGAAGAAGGCTTTAAACAATTAGTTGAAGGATTGGAAGAAGTCATGAAAGGCTATAAAGGAACTACTCAGTTCTTGATAGAGATATCTGCTGGCGCCGGAGCCGTGATTGGCGATCAGTTCGAAGAAGTGGGCCAGGCACTACATCACAAAAAAATAGAAAAATATAATATCGGTGTTTGCTATGATACGCAACATGCTTTTGCCAGTGGTTATGATTGCCGTACCCCAGAAGCGTTTGATAAAACTCTCAAACAATTTGATAAGCTTATTGGTCTTGATAGACTAAAAATGTTTCATTGCAATGATTCAAAAACCGAATTTGAATCACACCGAGATCGCCACGAACATATTGGCAAAGGAAAAATTGGCTTGGCAGGAATTAAGTCGATCCTCTCTGATAAAAGATTAAAAAATAAAAACTTTATCGCTGAAACGGAAGATGATGAGATAGTAAATGATTTAAAAATTCTCAAAAAGATTCGCGGCTAACCCTTGATTTCATATCAAGTTTAAGATATAATACAATCTCTTATTTTTAACTATAAAATATGCCCGAAGTTAACCAAGACGAACCAGGCTATTCAAAAAAAATGGTTTGGCTAATTCTTTTGCTAATTGTTTTAGCTGGAGTTGGTCTTGTCCTTGCTCTTTGGCCAAAAAACCCAACGGTAAATAATAATTCTAATCCTAACAACACAACTAACGGCGACTCAAGTCAAACACCAAACAACAATCAAAATAGTGGTGGCAATGGCAACAACACCCCTCCAAACACTCCGGCAAACACACCCCCTACTACTACAACCACAACTTCCACACCTCCAAACGGGGGAAATACACCTAATGATGTTTTAGATCCAAATACTGGCGCCCCAACAACAAACACACCTCCAAATGGTGGCACTGGAACTGGAACAGTTAACCCAAACATAAATCCTACAACTACTCCTCCTAGAACTGTTTTCCCTCCTCCATCTGGCGGTGGTGCACCTGGCGGATTACAACAATAAACAAAATAAAAAAGACCGTCATGCTGGGCGGTCTTTTTGTTTACTTGCTATATTCAGTTCGGGCAAATATATTTTTAGCTCTTATCAGAGCCATTCATTTTTAATTTATGCGTTGAGCTAATTTCTTTGTAATCTTCTGCTGGGTAGGGAAGTTTTTCTATATAGATTCGCATCGCCTCTGTACCTATAACTTTTCCGTCAACTATTTTTGCGGTGTGGATTTTAACATCCTTTTTGCCTAGGTTGGTCAATTCAAGCATTATTCTGATTGGCTCATTACTTCCATGTCCAGGGTGGCTGAATCCATGCGAAGCATGATTTAAAAATACGCGTCCAAGTGCGGATGTATTTTCGAGCTTTGCGAGCAACCAATTCGAAATTCCGATTTTCTCAAATGTCTGTCCAATTATTGATTCTCCAGGTTTTAAAATAATTTCATCAAACTCTTCATATAATTCATATGAATTTTCAATTGAATCTGGTTTTGCTAAGTCTACTATTTCGTTCTTATTATTGAATCTCCTAAATAAATTATTAAAATGGAGGTAATAACAAATGTTGCCAAGCGAATTTGATGATAGTGGTTCGATTGCTAAGTGACCAAGCTCAACTAGCTTGGGGAAAAAGTACCCGGGCAGGTGCCCTGTGGCTACATCATCAATGGATTTTATACTATTTAAAACTTTGTTCATAAAAATATGTTTGTCCGAATTAATTTCAATAAAAAGATTTTTTACTTTTATTCGTTCGCAGTACCCTCCGCTACTTTCATAAGATACTTTTCCATCTGTTGTCGATCAACTTTCTCTCCGACATAAAGCTCGGCAAACTCTCTAAACTTAGTTTCCATGCCAGCTTGTTTTAACGTTTCATAAATTTGTTTATCACTTTCTACTTTGTCATCGGCATCTTCAACTGAGTCAATGGCGCGAGAAATGGCAAGACCAAAATTGATAAACCAGTCATATAACTGCTGAAAATTACCTAAGCCCCCAAGCTTGCCAGCCCTTTTATACTCTGCAAATTTTACTTCAAGTTCGATGAGTAGTTCGGGGGCATATTTTTTTATTCTTTCCCATCCACGATGGTACGCCTCCTCTTCATTTGTTGGAATGTCCTCTATATCATCTTCCGGTAAAAATTCCGAGCGTTTGCCTAAACTTCTATCAATTTCGCTCTGTCGCCAATGTCCGATTTCATGAATCGTTGTTGCAAAAGAAAAAAATATGTCCCCGAGCGGGTAGTAAATTTTAAACTCCCGGTTTTTGTAGTCCGTTTTTCCTGTGCCTTGCAACTCAAGCGGCCAACCCAAATCAGCAAGTCTTTGACTTAGCAATTCAGGAACTGGCAAGCGGTCTTGCGGTAAAATATTTTCCTTTCGTAGGGTAAATTTTGGTTTTACCATTTCGGACATTTCAAGATTCATATAATAAAAGTAAAAAGAAGGGGTTTTTGTAATCAATCGTAATTATTTTTGAATAAAAGTTCATACAACTAAGGTTTATCTATTCCACCCTTGCTCCAAGGATTACAGCGTAATATCCGCCAGGCCGTCTTGGGTATTCCTATAAACAAACCATATTTTTCTATTACTTGATAACCATACTCGCTACAAGTGGGATAATACTTACAATATCCATCTGGAAACATGGCTTTAAACAGTCCATGGTCTGGAGAAATGGTATTTTGGTAAATTTTAATCAACCATAAAATCGGTTTTCTTGGCAGGGTTGAGAGAAAAATTATTACTTTTTTGAATTGCATATTGAATTATTGTTATGCTAAATCTTTTTCTGCGTATTATTTAGCAATAAAAAGTAAGCGGGGAAAATACTATTTTAAAACTTTTGCGCGACTTAATAAAACTTTTATTTCTTGGCTAATGTCGGCGTAAACTTTATCCAAAACAGCCTTCTTTCCTACCACTAATATATAGTAACCATTTTTGATTTTGCCATCCTTGATAAGGAGTCTTAAGACCTCTCTTATCTGTCGGCGGACACGGTTACGCACAACTGCACTTTTGTGGAACTTTAAGCCCACAGAAATAGCTAACTTTAGCTGTGTAGAGAAAGTTTCCGGATCTTCTTTTTTTGGAAAAAACTTTTGATTCTTCGCTAATTCAAGGGTTTTGATATCTAAAAGCAAACCATTTTGCCAATAGCCATGTTTCATAACCAGATTAAAATCTCTTTCTTTGCGTAATCTATTTTCTTGTTGGAACATATATCCAAGTATATCACAAAACCCGCCTGTTGGCGGGTTTTGGTTTAATTTATCTTGTTTTCTTTGTTCTCTTTCCCTTTCTTTCATCAGAAACGGTGAGTTTCCTTCTGCCTTTTGCGCGTCTACGGCTCAAAACTCCGCGGCCACCCTTGGTGCTCATTCTAGCACGGAAGCCGTGGGATTTTGCTCGCTTTCTTTTCTTTGGTTGGTAGGTTCGTTTTGTTGACATAATTAAGCTTTAAATGTTAAATATAACTATACAATTATAGAATAAATTTCAAAAATTGTCAAGTTTATCCAGTTGTCAACAGGTATCCCTTGGGGACATAATCTTTAGTTATCCCCAATCCTAAAATAAA
>CAYIJG010000068.1:0-5034 GCA_964363685.1 uncultured Gammaproteobacteria bacterium | reverse complement strand
GCGCTGTTTTATTAAAACTATTTTTTCTTTACACCTGCACCGGCAGCTGGAGCAGGTTTTGCCCCGACAGCGGCGGTGGCGGCAGCGGCTCCTTCCTGATCTTTAGCCATCTTACCACCATGGCGAATAAACTTCTTGGTTGGCGCAAATTCACCCAAACGATGCCCTACCATATTTTCATCAATTAGTACTGTGAGAAAATCTTTGCCATTGTGCACTAAAAAGGTTGTTGCAACCATTTCCGGAGAAATCACACAAGCTCTAGACCAAGTTTTGATTGGCATTCTTTTGCCACTAGCTTTCATCTTCAAAACTTTGCTTAGTACTCGAGGATCAACGTAAGGACCTTTTTTTAAACTTCTAGACATACTTATAATTAACTTATTATTTTATTGGGAATTATTTAGACTTTATTTTACGAGACTTGACCACAAATTTATCACTCCACTTGCTAGGCTTACGAGTCTTAACACCTCTAGCAGGCTTACCATATACAGTTTGTGGACCTCTCTTTTGACCGATTGGGTTATGACCCTCACCACCACCGTGTGGGTGATCAACAGGGTTCATGTTCTTACCGTTTACACGAGGACGAATACCACGCATTCGGTTTCTGCCAGCCTTACCCCAACGAATCAAAGCGTAATCGGCATTTCCCATAGTTCCCACAGAAGCGGTACATTCTTTCAAAACTTTTCTTACTTCTCCAGATGGTAATTTTACCAAAACATAATCTTCTTCAATTCCCAAAATTTGAGCTCCTAGTCCAGCGCCACGGACCAATTGACCGCCTTTGCCTGGAGTAAGTTCTAAATTGTGAACAAACATACCAACAGGGATAAATCCGAGAGGCATGCGAGCGCCAAGTTTAGCTTCAATTGCATTTTTAGATGAAATAATCTTGTCACCAACTTTGAGTCCTTCTGGAGCCAAAATATAAGCCTTCACACCATCTGTATATTGCACTAAGGAAATACGAGGACCGCGACTTGGGTCATATTCAATAGTTAAAACAGCCGCTTCAATATCAAATTTTTGTAATTTAAAATCAACTAAACGATAAAATTGTTTAACACCGCCACCTTGATGTCTAACAGTAATGACACCTTGATTGTTGCGTCCGGCATGAGATTTCAAACGAACAATTAAAGATTTCTCCGGTTTATATTTGGTAATATCAGAAAAAGCATCCACACTTGAATGTCGTCTTCCGTCACTGGTTGGTTTATAAATCTTAATTGGCATAAATAATATTAAACTCCTGCATGAATATCAATTGTAGAGCCAACAGGCAAAGTTACAATTGCTTTTTTATAATCACTGCGTCTTCCCATTGATCTGCCAAAACGCATTGGACGTCCGTCTGTATTTACAATATTTACTTTGATGGCTTTAACTCCATAAATTTCAGCAACTGCTTCTCTTACTTGGTTCTTATTAGCGTTGCGGTTAACAATAAAACTATATTTGTTTTTACTTTCGGCAATCGCGCTCTTTTCGGTAACCAAAGGTTTTACCAAAACTTTATAAGCAGTACTATGGTTGGATAATTTCAATTTACTTTTAACTGGCTCAGCTTCTTTTTCCTTTTTAGTTTTAGAAACTTTTTCTTCATCATGATTATGGCCAACATGCTTTGTTGTAGCTTTAACAGTCTTTTCTTTAGCAACCAAAACTTTCGAAGTTTTTTTCTCACTCGCGTCTTTGAGCTGATCCTTCTCTTTCTTATGTAACCAGTTGTTTAACAAACCCATATAATAAACTAAATTTTACTAAAAGCGGTTTCTAATTTTTCTACGCCTGATTTATTGATAATCACTGCGGTATGAGATAATAAATCCATCACATTTACATCTTCGATTCTGGTAGTTTGGATTGATTTCAAATTTCTGGTCATTCTGATCAAGTTGTCATTTTTACCAGGAGTAAGCACCAAAAATGATTTGAATTTTTTTGGTAAAGCGGCAATAAATTTTACAAATAATTTTGTTTTTGGTTCGGAAAAATTGAAATCTTCAACCACCAAGAAAGAATCATTTTGAGCGCGGTCTGCCAAACACATCTTGGTAGCCAACTTTTTGATTTTTTTATTAATTTTAGTTTTATAATTGCGAATAGATAATGGGCCAAAAGTGACGCCGCCGCCCTTCCAGATTGGAGAACGAATAGATCCATGTCTGGCGCGACCGGTACCTTTTTGTTGCCAAGGCTTCTTACCACCACCACGAACTTCACCTTTACCTTTGGTATCAGCCCATGGTTCTCTTTGGTTATTGGTTAAAGCTACAAAAACTTCGTGCACAACTTCCGGTTTTATTTTAATTCCAAAAATATCTTCGGAAAGATTCATTTCTCCGGTTTCTTTACCTTCTAAATTGTAGACTTTAGTCTTCATAATATATATTATGCTTGAACTTCATTACTTGATTGATTTTCGATAACGACTTCAATAGCTGGTTCTGCTTGAGCAGGAACAACTTGATTTGCCACATTTAATTTCAACTCGCCTTCACCACTAATCATAAGCAAACCATTTCTTGCGCCTGGCACTGCGCCTTTGATATATAAAATATTTGTTTCAGGGTGAACTTGCACGATTTCAAGATTCTTGATAGTCACTCGGTCTGTACCCATATGTCCGCCCATTCTCATACCTTTGAAAACTCTCTGCACACCACCGGCTCCGATAGAACCAGGCATACGCAAGTTATCTTTATGACCGTGAGAAGCAGGACCACCGCGGAAATGATGACGTTTAACTACACCGGCAAAACCCTTACCTTTGGATTCACCGACAACATTTATCTTGTCACCAACTGTAAAAGTTTCAACTGTGATTGCGTCACCTCTTTTTACTTCAGCGTTATTATCAACTTTAAAATCTCTTAAATTTCTTACTTTATCCAAATCTTTCAAATGACCGAGTTTTGGTTTACTTAATCGGCTTTCTTTTGTTTCGTCAAAACCAATTTGCACAGCTTTTGTGCCAGCTTTTTTATTTTCTCGTACTTCAACTATTTGGCAAGGACCAGCTTGCACTTTAGTGACAGGCACAACGATACCGTTTGCCAAAAACACCTGAGTCATTCCTATTTTTTTGCCTAGAATAAATTTCATACTAGTAATATCCAGATATACGAGATAAGTCTTAATTAAAAAACTAGAAACGACAGCGAAATTAATCTTACTTAATCACGTTTTCGTTTCTAGCCTTCTTGTTTGTTCGCCCAAATTTATATCCAAGCGAACATCCTTACTTTAAGGAATTTTAGAATGGCTTAATTTGTGAATTTTTAAATAAATTTCCTCCAGTTTCTTCTAACCTTGTAAATGTTTTTTTCACCTCGCCGAAGCTTTAGCGAAGGCGGGCAAAAATCTTATTTACTTGGCTAAAATCAACTATTTTTAGTTATCTAGATTTTACTACAATATTTCTGGCCTGTCAAGGGTTACATCTTTATCTCGATATCAACTCCAGCTGGTACCTGCAGACTCATCAAAGCGTCTACAGTTTTGGCATTAGGGTTGATAATATCAATCAAACGTTTATGAACTCTCATCTCAAATTGTTCACGAGCGTCTTTGTGCACAAAAGTAGAACGATTAACGGTAAATTTGGTCTTTTCAGTTGGTAATGGAATTGGACCAACGATAGTAGCGCCGTGTCTCTGTGCCGTTTCAATTATGTTCTTGACGGCTTGATCGATAATTTTGTTATCGTAAGCGCGCACCTTAATTCTAATACGAGTGCTAACTTCTTCAGTGGCGGTAGTGGCTGTTTTTTTAGTTGTGTGAGTATCTTTCATAAAGAGCAAACGCCCCCGAGCCGTAGCTACGGCTCGGGGGTCATTATTAATTATTTTAAAATCTTAGTTACAACACCAGAGCCGACAGTCTTGCCACCTTCACGGATAGCAAAGTTCATCTTTTCTTCCATAGCTACTGGAGTGATTAATTTGACGGTAAATCCGATAGTGTCGCCTGGCATAACCATTTCAGTGCCAGCTGGTAATTCTACTTCACCAGTTACGTCGGTAGTACGGATATAGAATTGCGGTTTATAACCCTTGAAGAAAGGTTTGTGTCTGCCGCCTTCTTCTTTGGTTAAAATATAAACTTGACCTTCAAATTCAGTGTGAGGAGTAATAGAACCGGCCTTGGCAATAACCATACCGCGTTCTACTTCTTCTTTCTTGGTACCGCGAAGCAACAAACCAACGTTATCGCCAGCCTGACCTTCTTTCAACTGTTTGTTAAACATTTCAATACCAGTAATAACAGTCTTGCCAATAGCTTCTGCCATACCTACAACAGCCGCTTCATCATTGATATGGATAACGCCTCTTTCCAAACGACCGGTTACAACCGTACCGCGGCCTTCAATAGAGAATACGTCTTCAATAGGCATAAGGAAAGGCTTATCTACATCACGTTGAGGTTGAGGAATATATTCATCAACAGCCTTCATTAAATCTAAAACGCATTTAGAAGCAGCTTCGTCGGTTGGGTTTTGCAAAGCTTGTAAAGCAGAACCACGGATTATTGGAGTAGTATCACCAGGGAAACCGTATTTCTTTAATAAATCACGAACTTCATCTTCAACCAAGTCAATCAATTCTGGGTCAGTTACTTGGTCAACTTTGTTCAAAAATACAACGATATAAGGCACACCTACCTGACGAGCAAGCAAAATGTGTTCTCTGGTCTGAGGCATAGGTCCGTCAGCAGCAGAAACTACAAGGATAGCGCCGTCCATTTGAGCAGCACCAGTAATCATGTTTTTGACATAGTCAGCGTGACCTGGACAGTCAACGTGAGCATAGTGTCTGGCTTCGGTTTCGTATTCCACATGGGCTGTAGAAATAGTAATACCGCGAGCTTTAGACTCTGGAGATTTGTCTAAATCGTCAATGCCTTTGTTCGCAGCGGCTCCGCCGCGACTGCGCAAAACTGCTAAAATAGACGCAGTTAAAGTTGTCTTACCATGGTCAACGTGACCAATAGTACCAATGTTCAAGTGTGGCTTGTTTCTAA
>CAYIJG010000067.1:0-5161 GCA_964363685.1 uncultured Gammaproteobacteria bacterium | reverse complement strand
CTTCCCATGTATTATCGCGGCTTCCATCATCAACTAAAATAAGATTTAGTTTTTCTTTCGGATAATCAAGATCAAGCAAAGATCGGACAGTCTTCCCTATGGTACCCTCTTCGTTGTAGCAAGGCACAATGACCGTCACCGCCGGATATTCGGAAAGCTCAATAGTCCCCTTGCGGATAATGATGCTTTTCCTTTTTTCAAAAAATGTCACCAGAAAAAATACCTGCACATAGACAGATAGGAAAGAAAACACATAAAAAACAATAGTGGAAAAAGGCTCCATCAGGATCCAATATAACATTAAAAAACCCCCTACTCAAGCGGGGGGTTTTTAACAACCAAAGTGATTTCGTATTACATCTTCATTTCACCGGCAGGCATGCAAACATTGCACTTTCTATGCATCAGTTTCAAAACGACAGCAACACCAACCAATAAGTAGATTAATGCCTCGATCGTCGGCCAGCTGCCCAAAATCATATTAACCACGTTCAAAGGAGTGTTCAAAAACATACCCAAACCAACCAAACCCCAGTTCAAGCCTCCGATGATAATCAAAATCCAGGCAAGCTTGCCTACCATTGTTCTTTTGCCGTTATTGCACATCATAATATTTATGTAAAAATTATTCTGCTAATGCCTAAATTATATCATGAACTGGCTTTTGTGATACAATGGCTTTATTAACAGTCGGTAAAATACATCGCCGCGCTTCAATGGACGATTGCGCGGCATGATTTCGCCAAATCATATATGACAGAAGTAACAGCAAAATTGAGATTCCTAAGAATGGGCCCACGCAAGGTTAGACTTGTGGTAGATATGATTCGTGGGAAAAAAGTTTTGAGAGCCTTAGATATTTTATCAGTTTTGCCAAAAAGAGCGGCTTTGCCAATTTTAAAATTATTGAATTCAGCGGTGGCCAACGCCAAACATAATCATTCTTTGGCAGTTGAAGATTTAAAAGTAGCCCAGATTTATGTAGATGGTGGACCGGTCTTAAAAAGATCAATGCCAAAAGCCCATGGTCGCGCTACGCCAATTCGAGAGAGAACTAGTCATGTAAATTTGGTGTTAACAAAGTTTGAAACAAAGGTAAAGGCAGAAAAAAAAGAAACTAAAAAATCATAATTTAATTATTGCTCACTCATTTCGAATATGGGACATAAAGTACATCCGAAAATTCACAGAATACCAACTATCTATACTTGGGATTCCAAATGGTTTGCAAAAAATAAGCAGATGCCTTTGTTTTTAGAACAAGAAACCAAAATTAGAAAATTTTTAACTAAAAAATTAAAAGATTCTTTGCTTGATGGTATTAGTATTGAGAGAACTCCAAAGGATCTGACAGTTTATATACTTTCCGCCAAACCGGGTACAATTATCGGACGAGGTGGACAAGGTTTGGAAGGTTTATGCCGACAAATTGAAAGAGAGATTTTACAACAAAAATTAAAAGTTAAAATTAATGTTTTAGAAGTGCGCCAACCATCTTTGTCAGCTCAGATTATGGCGCAAAATGCCGCGACTGATATTGAAAAACGTTTCCCCTTCCGTCGGGTGATGAAACAGTTGATTGAAAGAGTGATGACAGCTGGAGGATTAGGAGTTAAGATTTGTATGAGCGGACGTTTAAATGGTGTAGAAATTGCCAGAACTGAAAAACTAAGCGCTGGCAAAATGTCACTCATAACCGTTCGTAGTGATGTGGATTATGCTTTGGTAGAGGCTCAGACTTTGTATGGAAAAATCGGTGTCAAAGTGTGGATTTATAAAGGTGAAGCATTTAGCCGTCGAGATAAATTTGCCAAAAAAGACGACGAGCCAAAAGCAGAACAAAGAAAGAAATAAGTAAGGCGTAGAGAGTAAGGTGTAGTCAAAAATTTATTAAAAAGTCTAAATTATAATTCACTACTACCTACTACCCACTCACTACTCACTAATATATGTTATTACCAAAAAAAGTATTACACAGAAAATGGCACAAGGGCCGACGCAGAAATTTGGGTGTAGCTACCCGCAGTAATTTTGTGGCCTTTGGTGAGTTTGGTATTAAAAGCCAAGAACATGGCTGGATTAGCAGTAGACAAATTGAAGCTATCCGCCGCGTACTTACTCGTTATGTGAAAAAAGGTGGTAAGATTTGGATCAGAGTTTTCCCAGATAAGCCAATTACCAAAAAAGGCAATGAAACCCCGATGGGTGGAGGTAAAGGCGCTCCCGATCACTATGTCGCAGTTGTTAAACCTGGAACCGTTATGTTTGAAATGGGTGGTGTTCCAGAAAAAGAAGCCAAAGAAGCTATTCGGTTAGCTGGGTTCAAAATCAGTGTTAAAACTAAGTTTGTCACTAAACACTAAGATATGTCATGGGAAGATTTAAAAAATAAAAATGAAACAGAGCTGGCTGAATTGTTGTCTGAAAACAGAAACGAACTAAGAAGCTTGGAATTTCAGGCTCACAGTCGTCAATTAAAACAAGTTAATAAAATTAACTTAGTTAAAAAAACCATTGCTCGTATCAGCATGTTGCTGGCCGGTTTTTCTAAAAAGAAATAATTAATATGACAGAGAAACAAACACAATTAGTTAATGTCAGAAAATTTGAGGGTGAAGTCGTGTCTACGGCTATGAACAAGACTATTATAGTTCGGGTTGACGCCATGGTGCTTAATACAAAATATAATAAAAATTATAAAGTAAGCAGAAGATACGCTGTGCATGATGAAAAAGCCGTTGCCAAAAAAGGCGACAAAGTCCAGATTGTGGAATGCAGACCTATTTCAAAAACAAAAAAATGGAGATTATTGGAAGTTTTAAAGTAAAAGAAGTATATGATACAACATCGCACAATGCTAAAAGTAGCCGATAACAGTGGAGCAAAGAAATTACAATGCATCCGTGTTTTGGGTGGCTATAAAAAAAGATATGGCATCATTGGCGATATCGTGACCTGTTCTGTCAAAGAAGCTGCTCCTCATGGCTTGGTAAAGAAAGGTGAAGTAGTTCATATCGTGATTGCGAGACAAAGACAAGCTACCCGCCGCGCTGATGGAACATATATTCGTTTTGATGATAATGCTGGTATTATTATAGATCGCAAGACTAAAGAACCAAAAGGAACTCGTATTTTGGGTCCAGTAGCCAGAGAGTTACGCAGTAAAGGTTTTCAAAAAATTATTTCCTTAGCTCCGGAAGTTTTATAATCGAAATGAGTGAGGAATGTGGCAAGTTTACTTGACCACATCCGAGCGAATGAGATAATATGTGGAGCTGTATAATAAGTATTTGTTATGAAAATAAAAACAAACGACAATGTTAAAGTAATGAGTGGAAAAGATGCTGGCAAAACCGGCAAAGTTATTCAGGTTTTTCCAAGCGAAGAAAGAGCGGTTGTTGAGGGAATTCATATCATGAAGAAAAAAATGAAAGCCAACAAGAGTGGAGAAAAAGGACAAATGATTGAATTATCCGCTCCTTTGCACATTAGTAAATTGATGTTGGTTTGCCCAAAATGTAGCAAAGAAACTAGGGTTGGTTACAAGTTAGAAGCCGGAGACAAGAAAAGAATTTGTTGCAAGTGCAAAGAATTAATTGATTAAGCGCCAATAAGATTTTATTATGAAAGTGAATTTATACGAAAAATATAAAAAGGAAATTGTGCCTGCGATGCAGAAAGAGTTTGGTTTCAAAAATGTGATGCAAGTGCCAAAACTTAAAAAATTAGTACTCAATGCAGGTATTGGCCGTTTTGTGAAAGAGCCTCGTTTTATTGAAAATGTGGAAGCAACCTTAAGTAAGATTACAGGTCAAAAACCAATTCGCACTAAAGCCAAGAAGTCTATTTCCAACTTTAAAACTCGTGAAGGCATGGAAATCGGGGTAGCAGTTACTTTGCGAGGTGTAAAAATGTATCAATTTTTAGAAAAATTAGTTTCTATTACTTTACCTCGCGTGCGCGACTTCCGCGGATTATCGGAAAAGAGTTTTGACAAAAATGGAAATTACACAATCGGTTTTAAAGAAAATTTGGCTTTCCCAGAAATCAAAGCGGATGAAATTGAAAAAATTCATGGTTTGCAAATAATTTTTAATACTAATGCAAAAAACAAAGCAGAAGGTAAAGCCCTGTTAACTCACCTGGGATTACCCTTTGTAAAATAATTAAAATTTTGAAGAACCTATGGCAACACAATCACAAATTGCAAAATCAAACAGAAAACCAAAATTTTCCACCAGAATCGTAAGACGTTGTTGGAAATGCGGAAGAAATCGTAGTTATATCGGTGAGTTTGGTTTGTGCAGAATTTGTTTTCGTGAATTGGCGAATCAGGGAAAAATTCCTGGTGTGCGCAAGTCTAGTTGGTAAATTTATTACAAAATTTAATTTTAAATAATAAAAATCTACAAAGTTAATAAGAAATATATATGATGACGGATCCTATCGCTGATATGTTAACCCGCATACGCAACGCCTCTCTAGTTAATAAGAAAGAGGTGGTTTTGCCATACTCCAAAATTAAGCTTGCTATTGCCAATATTTTGGTGAAAGAGGGTTATCTAAAAAAGGCAGAGGAAAAGAAAGATGTGCATCCTTATCTTTTGTTAACTTTACAATATAATAATGGCGCCCCAGCGGTAACTTTTATCAAAAGAGTTAGTAAGCCTGGTCATAGACGCTATGTTAAAAGAGATGATATTGAAAAAGTTTTGAGTGGTTTTGGCGTGGCGATTTTATCTACTCCAAAAGGTTTGCTAACCAATAATGAAGCTAGACAAGAACAAGTTGGTGGAGAATTGATTTGTGAAATATACTAATTTACAGCGCCGCGTCTCAAATGACGTTACGCGGCATGATTACGTTAAATCAATATGTCCAGAATAGGTAAACAAAAAATTTCCTTGCCAAGCGGCGTCACAGCTGGAATTGAAAAAAACCAGATTTTTGTGAAGGGTCCAAAAGGCGAATTGCGTCAAGCTATTCATCCTCGCGTTATTGTGGCTATAAATGGTAATGAAGTGGCTGTTTCGGTAGTAGATGAAAACAATAAGCAAGATCGTTCTTTGTGGGGAACTTTTTCTAGTTTAGTTCAGAATATGGTAGAAGGTGTAACTAAAGGTTTCAAAAAACAACTTGAAATTAACGGCGTTGGTTATAA
>CAYIJG010000066.1:0-5179 GCA_964363685.1 uncultured Gammaproteobacteria bacterium | reverse complement strand
TTTACGTCCGGGAGAAGATTTGATAAACGAATTTGGCGGATTGCACAAATTCATGAATTGGAATAAACCGATTTTGACAGATAGTGGTGGTTTTCAGGTTTTCTCACTAGGACTTCAGAAAAAATCAAGACCAACAACTGTCATCCCGAGTGAAGCCGTAGCCGACGAGGGATCTATACTTTATGGAATAGATTCCTCACCCTCTGTGAGAGGGGTTCGGAATGACAACGCGAAACTTGTTTCTATTGATGAAGAAGGTGTCACCTTTCGTTCCCATATAGACGGAAGCTCCCACCGCTTCACTCCCGAGATAGCCATAGATATCCAACACAAAATCGGCGCTGATATTATCATGGCCTTTGATGAATGCACACCTGACACGGTAGACGAGAAATATGCGCGTGAAGCTATGGAGCGTACCCACCGCTGGGCACAACGATCACTTACAACTCACCAACAACTGTCATCTCGAGCGCAGTCGAGAGATCCCTTAAACCAGGGTATAAGGGATTCCTCCACTCCGTCCCTTGGGGACTCCGGTCGGAATGACAACGCCCACACGCGCAACTACAAACAATTTCTCTTTGGTATCATCCAAGGCTCTGTCTACAAAAACCTGCGCCAGGAATCTGCACAATATATTTCTTCCCTTGATTTTGACGGCATTGCCGTGGGCGGAGAATCTGTTGGCTATAATATGGAAGCGACCAAAGAAATTTTAGACTGGGTCTATCCGCTCATTCCTGAAAATAAACCTCACTACGCTATGGGTATTGGCCTGTCTCCAACTGACTTACTTGTAGCCATAGAAAACGGTATTGATATGTTTGATTGCGTGGCCCCAACAAGACTGGCGCGACACGGCATGCTGTTTGTCACTCCTAATGAGGACAAAAAACTTAGAATAAATATCACTAATAATAAATACAAAAAAGACTCAGGACCGATTGACCCAAGTTGCGCGTGCCACACCTGCCAGAATTATTCCCGAGCGTATTTGCATCATCTTTTTAGCGCTGGCGAAATCTCGGCTATGCGTCTATCTAGCATTCATAATCTTCACTTCATGCTTGACCTGACTCGACAGGCACGGGAGGCTATAATGGAAGATAGTTTTGATAAGCTTTTAAAACAGTGGAACTAAAAAATCCCCTCTCGGGGATTTTTTGTTTTGTTTTATGGCTTCTTGCTTCCTCTTTGCACAGATGGACCTGGTGAGGTATGGACTACCGTTGCTCTACTGCGTGCTGCCTCTCTTATTCTTTCAAGCTCAGCTCGTGCTGCTGCTTCTGCATCTCCTGGTTTTGGTACATGCCTATACTCAGGCGCCACTTTTTCTCCTGGCTTAATTCCTGATAATTTTCTACGTACACCAGCCACAATCGGAAGACTCGCTTCAACTTTTCCTTGATTTTGTACAACCTCAATATTTGGAGTTTCTTCTCTTCCAGAAAAGAAACTAGCTGTTTGATTTGCTCCTTCTCCTCTATTTGACATAAATTTAATGTTAAGAAATTAACACATTTATAAATATAATTATACCACAAAAACATCATTTTGTCAATGTAAATTTTTGACTAAATTTCATACAACGTGCTATATTTTGTAAGTAATTAGCTATATTTTATGCTACACCTAAACCTAATAGTCCTAGGAAAACTCAAAGAAAAATATTGGCAAGAAGCGGAAGCTGAATATCTTAAGCGTCTCCAAACTTGGGCGAAAATTACTATTTACGAACTGCGAGAAGAATCTTTTTCCGACAAAGACAAACCGGAAAGTATAAAGCAAAAAGAAGCTGAGAAAATTATAGCTACTCTTAATAAAATAAAAGATAACTTTGTCATCGTACTAGACGAACATGGCAAAAGTTTTTCGTCTACTCAATTTGCCAATCAACTTAACCAATTATCCAATCAACAATTTAACAGTTTTACTTTTATTGTCGGCGGACCTCTTGGGCTGGACGAATCAATTCTCAAACTCGCCAACCTAAAACTTTCTTTATCTTCAATGACTTTTACCCACCAAATGGCGCGGGTGTTTTTGTGGGAACAGATCTATCGGGCGATGACTATAAATAATGGACGGAATTATCATTATTAGGTAACTGTCATCCGAGCGTAGTCGAGGGATCCCTTATACTTTGTTTTTGCAAATACCTTGTTTAAGGGATTCCTCCACTCGCCTGAGGCTCGGTCGGAATGACAGTTGGTTTACATTCCATCATAAATTCGGTAAACTATACCTACTGTTTTATTCATTCATTTCGTATATGAAACGAGCCTTCTCCGGCGTACAACCAACTAATAATTTACACCTAGGCAATTATCTAGGAGCCATGAAAAACTGGGTAGAATTGCAGAATTCCTATGAATCTTTTTATTGTGTCGTAGATCTTCACGCTATTACTGTCAAACAAGACCCGAAAGAACTTCGTCAAAATATTCTCAATGTTGCCAAAACGTATTTGGCTTTGGGCATTGATCCGAACAAATCTACTATTTTTGTACAGTCACATGTAAAGGAACATGTTGAACTAGGGTGGATTTTGAATACAATCGCAAAAATGGGGGAACTACGACGCATGACGCAATTTAAAGAGAAGACTGGTTCTGGACAACTGATTAGTGGAGCACAAGGAAATAGTACAATATCAAAAATATCTCATTATATAAACGAAGAAGCAACTGTTGGCCTCTTTGATTACCCAGTCCTTATGGCTGCTGACATCCTACTATATAACACTCAAGTCGTACCCGTTGGTGATGACCAAAAACAACACGTTGAGCTTACCCGTGATTTGGCCGCTAGATTTAATTCTCTCTACGGCAAAACATTTATTGAGCCAGAGCCACTGATCCAAAAAGAAGGCGCGCGTATCATGGGACTTGATGACCCAACCAAAAAAATGAGCAAGAGCGCAACCAGCGCCAATAGTTATATTGCCCTGCTTGATCCACCAGAAGTGATTGCCAAAAAAATCAGTCGCGCCGTCACTGACTCTGGCACTACCATAGAATCTGGCGCTGACAGACCGGCTCTAACCAACCTACTCACTATCTATTCTCTACTCTCAAACCAACCTGTCAAAGCAATAGAAAAAGAATACGCAGGCAAAGGTTATGCTGATTTCAAAAAAGGCCTGACAAAAATCGTGACCGATTTTACAACTGACTTTCAAAATAAATTCAATGCGCTCAACGATGATCAAGTCAGAAACATTTTAGAAAATGGCGCGGACAAAGCCAGAGCCGTGGCCAAACAAAAAATGGAAGAAGTAAAAAAGAAAATGGGATTAATTTAATAATTATAAAAACGTATGGACAACCCAACAGCAAACTCAAAAGGTAAAACTATAAAAAGCATCTACTTCTACCTAGTTTCATTTGTTGCTCTGATGATGGTAGTCTGGTCTGTGGCAGATATGATAAATATTGCCCTCAAGACTTGGGTCTTTACCAAGGCGGACAATTATAGCTATGGCAGAATCCCTTGTGCGGCGACACCACCTATTACTTATGGTGAAAAAGGTCATGAAGTTACCGAATCATCGGTAACAGAGGAACAGTTAAAAAACTGTGAAAAGCAAGAAGAAATTAATCAAAAAAATGAAGAGCTCAACAGAATCTCACAACGACAAATGAGTATTGTAAGAGACATTTCTATGATAGTAGTAGGCATTCCCCTTTTCTTTGTCCATTGGAGAATTCTCCGCAGGAAAGATGAAGATCTCTAGACAAAAAATAACCATGATTATAAAACCACCTGTTCGGGTGGTTTTATGTTTGATATACAAATTTTTAGTATCCGAGCTTGCTACTAAGACTTTCTAACTTTACCATCTCCGCCTCAGTCTTATTTCTTTCTTTTAATTCCACACTATTTTCAACCAAAGTTTTTTTGGAAACAACTACTCTCCAAGTCACACCAATCAAATCTGCATCAGCCAATTTGGCTCCAGCCGAAGCATCTCGATCATCAAACAAAACTTCAACGCCTTTCAACAATAATTCGTTATATAATTTTTCTGCTTCTTGCTTTACAGTTTCATCATTGCCCAAAGAAACTATATGAACTTTATATGGGGCTACAGACTCTGGCCAAATAATACCTTTGTCATCATGGAAAGTTTCTACAATCGCCCCCACCAGTCGCGAAGTACCAATACCATAACAACCCATTAATATGCGTTGCACTTTTCCTTCGGCGTTATTTACATCAAACTCAAAAGCGTCTGTATATTTTGTTCCTAAATCAAAAATATTTCCCACTTCAATACCTTTGGTTTTAATAAGTTTACCACTACAATCTGGGCAGGCTTCACCTTCTTTGACAGTTGCAATCTCAACATTTTGCCCAAAAGAACAAGCCTCACAGGCAATCAAATTATCCTCACCGACTGGTGTTATAGCTTGAAATTCGTGGCTGATATTGGAAGTAAATATACCACCACTTGCCTGCACTACTTTGACATTTATTCCACAACGAGAAAAAACTTTGACGTAGGCTTGCAAAGCGTGATGATAAAATTCTTCTAAATCTTCTTGAGAAGTATGAAAACTATACATGTCTTTCATGCGAAATTCGCGCCCACGCAAGACGCCAGACTTGGCTCGCAACTCATCACGAAATTTGGTATTGATTTGATAGACAGCCAAAGGCAATTCTTTATATGATTGAATAAATTTCTGCACCAGAGGCGTCACCACTTCTTCATGAGTACATCCAAGCGCATAATCTTTGCCTGTTTGTGATTTGAGTTTAAAGAGTATATCTACACCTTCCCAGCGTTTGGTTTTTTCCCAATATTCTTTTGGCTGAAGACTTGGCATAAAAATTTCCAACGATCCCAGCGCATTCATTTCTTCACGGACAATCTGTTCTACTTTACGAAGCACTTGCAAACCCAAAGGCAACCAGGTATAGACACCCGCCATTTCTTGATCAACAAAACCGCCCTGAGTAAGGAGTTTGGCATTGGCGCTGTCGGCATCAGCCTGAGCGCTCTTAGTTGTTTTTCCAAACATGTGAGAATAACGCATATAAACCTGATAGATTAGTAAAATCTTTACCAATTCTAGCATTTGTTTTTATTCTTGGCAAACATTCTCTTTACTTCTTTAGAAGAAGTAAACAAGACGCGCGAGCTAATGAAATTACTCGGAGCCAGACAGGA
>CAYIJG010000065.1:0-5281 GCA_964363685.1 uncultured Gammaproteobacteria bacterium | reverse complement strand
CAACAAAATTATTTTTTTAATTTACTCCCTGTTCTCTACAACTTACTTGCTATCTTGTCAGGCATCTATGAAAAAAAGAGCATTCTTTATTCTAGCGCTAATCATGGTTTTACCCTTGGCTGGTTTAGGTTGTAAAGGACCGTCTGATCAAGAAAAAGCCGCGACGGCGCCGGTTATTTTGGAATATTGGACAGTTTTTGATGATGTGGATGCTTTGCAGGCACAGATAGAGAAATACAAAGCTGAAAGACCGTACCTAACGATAAATTTAAAACAGCTTCGTCTGGATGAATTATACCCTCGTCTTTTAGAGGCTTTATCCGAGGATCGTGGCCCCGATATCATTTCCGTACGCAATCGTTTTATGAATTTCTATAAGTCAAAACTCGCATCCATGCCGGAAAGTGTGTCTGACACAACCGTGTTGGTGGAAAAAACAAACTTTAACACCAAAACAACCATCACTACCGTCAAACAAAGTTTACCTAGCCTTACCCAGGTAGATAAAGAGTATGTCCAGGCGGTGGGTAAAGACGTAGTAATGGATGGTAAAATTTATGGCTTGCCTTTGTCTTTAGATAATTTGGCTCTTTATTATAATAAAGATTTATTAGATCGAGCTGGTATTGCTGAAGCCCCAAAGAATTGGGATGATTTTCAAAAAGCGGTAAAAAAACTTTCTAAGTTTGATAAAAATTTTACTAAAATTTTACAGTCCGGAGCGGCCATTGGCACGGGCAATAATATCCCCGGGTTTGATGATTTGCTTTATATTTTGTTTAAACAGAGTAATATTAGTTTCGTCAATAAGACTGGGCAAGCGGTATTTAATAATCCTGGTGGCAATCAAGCCAATCCAGCTATGTCCGTCATGAATTTTTATACTGATTTTGCCAACTCCGAGCGCGATACCTATACTTGGAATGAAGATATGGACAATGCTTTGGATAAGTTTGTCAATGGCTCTCTCGCTTTTTTCTTTGGCTACAGTTACCATCTGTCAGTTATTAAAGCTCGAGCGCCTCAGCTGAATTTTACGATCTTGCCAATGTTACAGCTCAACCCAGAACAACCGATTAACGTTGCCAATTATTGGGTGCAAGCCGTAGTTGATAAATCAAAACATAAGAATGAATCTTGGGGGTTGGTTGGTTATCTAACGCACTCCAAGGCCACCAAAGATTACTTGGATCAATCCAACCGTCCCTCGGCCTTGCGTATGTATATTAGCGGTCAATTAGAAAATATAGAATTATATCCGTTCGCCTCCCAGAGCCTGATTGCTGACAGTTGGTACAAGGGTAAGGATTATGATACGACCGTAAAAGCGCTTAAAGATATGACTCATGAATGGTTGTTGCCACCGCCGCAAGTAGGTCGAGAGTTAGACTGGAAACAAGAGGTGTTAAATCGAGCTACTGCAAAAATAAATCAAACGTTATGAACAGGTTTGTAAAAATAATCATTCCCTTTCTCATGTTAATGTCCGTATTTTTTAATACCACTCAAGTTTTTGCGCAAGGAGAAATGGTCGGTAAGTTTATCCCAAAATGTTTAATTGACCCACCAACAGGAGACGCCAGAACAGAAGGGCAGTGTCGTAGCATTAGTATTTTTGTTATTTTATTATTAAACATTGCCAATTATTTATTTAGTATCGTTGGTGCCTTAGCACTACTGTTTTTTATTTATGGTGGTTTTACCCTTATCTTATCTCAAGGCAGTTCTGAGCAAACCCAAAAGGGTAAGGATATTATTATTGCTGCGATAATAGGGCTAGTAATAGTTTTTAGCGCCTATATGCTGGTTCGCTTCTTGGGAGAAGCAATCGGATTAAAGAGTGAATTTATGCTTAATCGATGATTTTTATGATGGCTTTTAAGGAAAAAAAAATCATATTTTATTTTTTATTATCTCTTGTAGTATTTTTTATAATTCCAACTGGTCAAGCAATGGCAGACCCAATTACTTATGGTTGTCCTAATAGTCGTGATGGTGATTGTAGAGATATAATCGTAGACTTAGATCTAACTACTTTTGAACTGGCTCGCGCACAATGTCCAACCGGCAATCTAATGAGAACACCTTGTTTTGTACCACCAATTCCAGTACCATCTTCAAACCCTGGTTATTTTGGTTGTCCTAGTACTAATGAAACTAACACAGAGACTGTGTGTACAGATATACCAGAAAGTGCCCCGCCACACCCAGCTGGATTTAATGCGTTTCAAGAAGCGCTTGAAGGGTGTCCTGCTGTTTTTCGTGTGTCTTGCTCTGGATTAAATATGTTTGGTTGTGCGGCTCAAGATGGTGGTTGTCAGAATGTATTTGTAGATCCAGGAATTACTACTTTTGAAAATGCGCGTCAACTTGTACAATGCCAGAACGGCACTTTAATGAAAAGACCTTGTTTTGGTTTTGTGCAACCCCCATCCCCACCTCCGTTTGTAGAGCTCAACCCAGTACTTACCCCACCCATCTTACCCACCTTTAATTTTGGTTGTATACATAATTATAAATGTAATAATATTGTGGCGGAAAAATACGCAAACGCTATTGACACATGTTTGAAAGATGACAAAAACAATCAGACACTTGCCATTCCTTGTCCTTCGCCCGTAGACTGGGCGTGTTTTGAAGATAAAAAATGTACTAACGTGCGAGCAGGATCTTATCAAGAGGCAGTAGGTCTTTGCCTAAAAGGCAAAGTAAATACAAATCAAGGTTCTTGCGCAAAAGTAATCTCATCGGATAAGGCTCTTGATGAAGAATACGGACCTTTAGCTGGAACTAGCCTAGCAGGTTTACAAGAGATGGCAGCTAAACAGTTAAATCCAGGGCAACTTAGTGATCCAAAAATGCTTATCTCTCGTGCCATAAATCTTTTGACTGGGATTCTTGGTTCGATTACTTTACTTTTATATGTAGTGGCTGGATTTATGTGGATGACAGCCAGTGGTGCAAGTGAACAGGTAGATAAAGCCAAAAAAATAATGGTTTGGACAACTTTGGGCGTGGTGGTTATGCTATTCAGCTATATTTTAACAACGGCGTTGTTTGATTTTATTCCCAAATTGAGTTTATAAGTTTAATATATAGTCTTATTCGTTCGCCCCGCTAAGCGGGGTCTCACTTACCTCGTTTATATCTGCGATATATGCTCATTCGTTCGGAATAAATTAAATACATTTAATTTATTCTCTCACTCACCTCGCATATGAAAAAAATATTTTTAAATATCACGCTGGGTCTGTTTTTAGTTTTTGGTTTTTTAAGTTTAACCCACGTTCAGGCAAGTGTCTTAGGTTGTTGTTATGTAGATCTTGATGATCCGCCAACTAGGTGTAAACAGAATCTTCTTGAAGAGTCAGAATGTGTGCATCCCCCCAGTGCCGTATGGGCATGGAAGGCTGGGGCATGTCCTTCAAGTTGTGTTATTGCTACACCGGTACCTGCAAATGATAACAAACAATCCGGTTGTACCTTCAACGATCAAGGTGAAGCAAAATGCCTATTGGAAAACCCGATCGGCGCAACCGAAGTACCGGATATTATTCGTATAGTTATTACCGCCGCTCTTGGTCTTATTGGAGCCTTTACTTTAATAATGTTCATTTGGGGAGGTAGTACATGGCTTTTTTCGGCTGGCAATCCTGAAAAAGTTAGCGCCGGTACTCAGACAATGGTTTGGGCAGTGATTGGAGTATTGGTAGTTTTTGTTAGCTATCTCTGGTTGTCAGGATTCTTGAAATATCTCACTGGTTGATAAGTTAGGAAATGATAAAAAATTGTGGTATACTATTTACTAAGGATTTTACAAATGGGCTTTAGCCCCACGAACAATTCGAATACAAATTAGTGTTATTAGTGGGACAGGCCATTCGTGCTATCCAAATAATAGTAAGCAGAGACCAAAAATCATGTATAGTCTTCGCAAAGAAAGAATATGTTTGAATCATTTATTCGAAAGGGGGTGAAAATATGATGAAATTGAAAAAAATGATTGCTACTTTGGGTGTGTTGTCAGTTTTGTTGCTCCCAGCAATGGCGGCAGCTCAACCGCAAGTTACTTCCCAAGATCTAGGGATTCAATACGGCGCGGCTACAGGTCTAGGAAACAAAGATATTCGTGTTACCGTAGCGAGTATTATTAGAACTGCCATGGGTCTACTTGGTATCGTAGCGGTAGTAATTATCCTTATCGGTGGTTTCAAATGGATGACAGCTGGAGGTGCTGAAGAAGGTGCTGAAGAAGGTAAAAAATTGATATTTTCTGGTATTATTGGTTTGGCCATCATCTTGTCCGCTTACGCTTTGGCGACCTATGTTATCAATAGTTTGATTACAGCCACAACTGGCGTTTAGTTTTTTAAAATAGAGGGTAAGAAGGCGCGTTTGATCTGTTTACTTTCCTCAGTAAACATTTCCCATGGGAATCAGACGCGCCATCCTCTGTTGTGTTAAAACACCGTCTGTCATTCTGACCCGCCTAGGCGGGGAAGCAATCCCATTGTATTAATATAGATTTTGATGCAAGGGGATTGCCACGTCCCGACTTAGTCGGGACTCGCGATGACAAAACAGTATGTTTAAAAAAATATTTTTTACTTTGGCGGTTATTGGTCTTATGGCCCCCTCTTTTGTATTTGCCTTAGATCCTAATGATCCCTATGGCATAAAAGGAGCGGCAGAAAATACCCAACTAATTCAAACCACTCAAACAATCCCAGAAATAATTGGTAGTATTATTGGTGCGGCTCTTTCTTTTGTAGGAATAGTATTTTTCATTTTAATTTTATATGCTGGGTTTTTGTGGATGACAGCATTTGGCAATGAAGAAAAAGTAACAACCTCCAAAAGCATTATGGAGCATGCGATTTTGGGGCTGATTATAGTTCTGTCTGCTTACGCTATTTCTAAATTTGTGTTTGGAAATTTGACAAAAAATATTGGCCCGCCAAATTCACAGAGTGCTGTGGCTGGGCAAAGTTGTGGGACAAGAATGGTTTATGGTAAAACTGGAACTTGTATTTCAAAGTGTGGTTATCAATTTCCAGATGGTGCAGGTTGTATGGATCTAGCTGTTACTGATTGTAGCGTACCTTTTAATCCAGGCCTCTGTCCAGGTGGTGATAATATACAATGTTGTTCTGGCCAGAAAGTGGTGGATACTCTTGATGATGATGGTTTAGATCCAGCTCCGCCAGCTCCAGCACCAGTTGATCCACCCGGTTGTTGTACCAATAATACTCCTCCCCCTCAAGTAGAACTAGGTTATGTT
>CAYIJG010000064.1:0-5384 GCA_964363685.1 uncultured Gammaproteobacteria bacterium | reverse complement strand
CCCCCCCCGTTTTTGTATCCCATAATTGTTGGTTTAAGATATGTTGTGTAAGTTAAGTAAAATAAGTAATAATAGCAATTGTAAGTAAGATAGTATGTTAAGTAATATAGTTAGTAATTTAGTATTGGTTGTATAGTAGTAGTATATATATTTGTCGTTCAGTTGATTCCGTTGTCGGATAATAGTCACTGGTTTTTTAAAATCAGATTTGGCTAAGGTAAGTTAAAAGAAAGGCCTCAGCTAGATGAACCCGGATTCACCTAGTCGTTCATCTAACTGTTCACCTAGTGAGCGGCCTGTTTTGCCTCAAAATTTGACCCTCGCGGGAGCACAAAATACTGCCTGATGAGGATTCGTTTTTTTGGTATTCTAAGTGTATTATCAATTTTCGAAAAATCTTCGAACCGGGTCACGTAAATTCGACATAACGATACTTCTCTGTAAAAAGGGAAGTTTTTGTTAAAAATGGCTATTTTATGCATAGATTAGTAGCATGCTTGCATAGGTTGTAATACTATGGTACAATAATTGCATAGGTTGAGCATAAATTTGCATAGATTAAATATATGGATTCTAACTATATAACAATAAACGAGGTAGCCCAGCTTTTGAATGTATCAATTGACACACTGCGTCGTTGGGATAAAAATGGAAAATTAAGAGCTATACGACAACAAAGGAACGGCTATCGTTATTATTCAAGAGAAGCAATCGAATTATATCTTCAAGATATTTTTGCGATTGCCAAAAAGTGGACAACCAGTCCACCAACTTTGCCGGCATCAGAATATTATTGTCCCGACTCGCTTGTGTTCAAGACTCGCTTGGGCAGGCTGGAAAAAGATTTGTCAAAAATAGATGAAGTAAAAAATATATTCCCATTAATTACTGCGGTGGTCGGCGAGATTGGAAATAATTCTTATGACCATAACCTGGGTAATTGGCCAGATATAAGGGGGATACTTTTTGCTTATGATATTAATAAAAAACAGATTGTTTTGGCGGATCGCGGCCAAGGTCTTTTAAAAACTTTAAGAAAAGTAAGGCCAGGATTGGCAAACGACAAAGAAGCTTTAGAAGTTGCTTTTACTGAAATTATTTCTAGCCGGATGCCAGAGGCAAGAGGAAATGGATTAAAGTTCGTAAGGCAAGTTATTTCAGATAATAATTCATTTAGTATTGAGTTGTATTCTGGAAATGCTAAATTATTTATCAAACAAGGGTCAGAGAATTTGAATATTAAAAATAGTGATATAAATTATTCTGGGTGTATATCATTAATTAAATTTTAATCTAAAAATATGATTATTGAATTAAATAAATTTGGTACAACCTTAACATCCAGGCAAGATGGCAAAGAGGCCTACAATGCCTACCTCTCAACTTTGGAAACTGTGTCTGATAATGAAAAAATTAATATAGATTTTGTTGGAGTAGTAACTTTTACCCCCTCATGGGCGGATGAATTTATCACGCCAATTTTAAATACCTATGGAAATAGAGTTAAATTAATACACACAGATAATCCTTCGGTAGAGGCAACTTTAAGATTATTAGAGAAGATTAAGTAAATACATTATAACTTGATCCCACTATCCCGACACAGAAAATAAAACCACCTCAATTCGGTGGTTTTATTTTTACCAAAGCCAAACTTTCTTACCTATAATTAACCTCAATCCGCCTATCCCCCGCCACCAACCGCACCAACCGCTCAATTTCTTTTTTAGTATTTTCTCTCGCTTCAATTTTTACCATATCGGTTTCTGCCGTAGCCAAAGCCGCTTCTTTTAATTTTGCATAAGCGGCATTATACCCATCATCATTATTAAAAATCTTTTTGAAAATTCCTTGTTTATTCTGGAGAGTAATATCGCCAATCAATTCCACTCCATGATCTTCTATGGCAGGCACGGTCAGAGAAATCGTATCAGCAGTCACTTTGATGTCCTCAAGAGATAACTTGCTTAAATCCACTCCCAGACTTGTTTTCATGGTACCAAACGCAATTATATCCTGCCCCCAAAAGAAATCCTTAAAAACACTGCCCGTGGAACGGTCAATCGTAATTTGCTGAGTGATAATATATGTTTCGGTCACCAAAAATCCTTCATGCTTGAGCGCCTGCACGATAGATTGCGAACTGGCTTGTTCACTGACTTGCTTGGGTTTGCCCAAACGGTAGCCAGCAAACAAACCCACTCCGAGGACAATCAAGAAACCAACTAACAGCAACTTAGTTTTCATAGAATCGTCTAAATTAATAATGCATTCTTAACGGTATCTTAGATGATATAGAAGGTTTTGTCTATAAAATAAAAAATACACTACTTAGTGTATTTTTTATTATTTTCTTTAGCTAAAAGAAACTACTGCGCACTTCTGTCCAACGGTGCGCGCGTTGTTTGCAGGGGCTAAAAGCTTCCCTGCACCCCCAGGAGCATCCTGCCCCCGTGGCCGATGAGCCTTTCCGGCTCGCCCGGCATCCACGAGAACCAAATTGTTCCTGAGGGCTTGGTGGGCAAGGCCAGCTCCACCAGTGGCCCAGCTCCCACTCCCCTCCTCCACTTCGCCCCGAGAGTGAGCCAGGGAGCGGCCTGGTACCTCGGCGTCAGGTCGAACCAGACGCCGGAAGTGTCACCAGTGAAGGAATCGGGATTGAACTCCCCGATTGCCAACAGCGAGAACTTCTTGTACCCAGCCCAGGCCGAGGTGGCGAACCTCAGGCCGAGGTTACCGTTGGCGACCTGCTCCACCCCACCCGACACGCCCAGGACCAGCCAGTCCTTCGGGGCGTAGGTCGGCCCGGCGTAAACCTGCGCCCACCCGGGAACGACCAGAGCGAAGGCCGACATGCCCAACTTGCCCTTGATGGGGCGAGCGACGAACATATCCACGCCCGCGAGATGGATATCGCCCTTGTCCACGGCGGAGAACACCTCCACCACCGTGGCACCGTCGGCCTGAACCGACTGCGAGGTGATGGCAATGGTAAGGGCACAGAACACCAGAACCAGGATCGAGATGCGCATTAGAGCCTCCCCGCCACTATGGACGGTTGCTAGCGTCAGCGAGATTGCTAACGTTAACAGCATACTATATCAGATTTTTACCCATTTGTCAATATTATCACTTGACTTATGATGACATTTATAGTATGATAGATTTGGCTCTACAAAGAGCATAAACTAACTACTGTGTCATAGTAGTCATGACAAAAATAAAATACATTAAAATCTTATCCACAGTGCACCAGAGCTACAGCTCGGTGCACTGCAGGCATATAACTTGTTTACCCATGTTTTATAACTAAAAAAATCATATCGTAATCTTATGCTGATTAAAGACCTACAATCCATCGGCTTCCCCAAGAACTTGGCTCATATATACCTAGCTTTGGCTGAACTAGGCGGGCAGGCAAAAGCTGGTGAAATCATCAAAAAAACCGACTTACATCGTAATATTGTCTATGTTTGCTTAGATAAACTAATTGCCAAACAATTAATTACCAAAGTAGAAGAACGTGGCGTGGCTTCCTATAAACTCCTTGATTCCACTCGCCTTATGAATGAGGTTCGGGAAAAAGAACAACTAACGCTCAATATCATGGAAGAAATGGAGGCTCTCAAAAAACACCCCCAAACACAAGAAGTAATAGTCCATGAAGGCTTAGAGGGGTTTCGCAATTTTAGTTTTTCATCTCTGCAAAAAATGAACCAGGGAGAAGTCTTGCACGTTATCGGCTCCATTGGAAATAAATGGTATGAATGTATGGGGAAAGAAAACTATGAAAAATATAAACAAATACAAACAAAGAAACAAATCCGCTGGGATATGGTCCTATACTCCGATTCTGAAATGGATAGTAAATTAGCCAAAGAAAATCCTGAACTATGCCAAATAAAATTAGTTCCACAAAGTAATAATAACCCTGCCAGTATTATCATTTTTGGCGATACTGTTGGTTTACAAATTTTTACAGACCCAATTTCGGTAATTGAAATAAAAAACAAAGCCTTGGCCGAAGTTTATTTAAATCATTTTAATTATTTGTGGCATAGCAACAATTGGACCTTACGGGGCGAAGAGGGTGTACGAACTTTTATGAATGACACCTTGAATTATTCTGATGTTTATTGGATTGGTGGAAATGGAGGAATAGAAAAATTTTTTCCTCAAGTTTGGAATGAATATAAGATAAAAAGAATAGAAAAAAAAGTATTTTGGCATGATCTTGTTACTCCAGATGCTACCCTGTCTTCTTCTAAATCAGGGCAAACTATTTATACTGAAGCCTATTATGAGTATAAAATTTTACCAGCCACTCTTGCTGGCCCGCATGTTATTTGTCTATATGGAGATAAAATAGCCAACATTGTCTGGCAGAATAACGGCATGATAAATGTTGTAGAGGATAAAGAAACTGTTGAGAGTTATAAAAAATATTTCAACTACCTTTGGAACCAAGAGGTACAGTCTTATCGTGGCACGGAAGAAATAGAGGGCGTTCTGCTTGCCGACTTAACCAAAGGATATACACATGATATTTTTGGTGCTGGCTATGGCGATGGAAGCAAAAAACAGCGTGCTTACATAACAAAATTTTATTTAGTCTATTCAGAAAAAATCGCTTATTTAAAACCAAAAAGACGTCTCATTTTTTTTGAACAATTCCGATCTGAATCAGAAAATGAAGTAGCCCAGTGGGATTTATACTTAAAAAATAATACCCAATTACGTTTTTTACCACCCCAATACTACACGCCTATGGCAACTCACGTTTTTGCCGATAAAGTGATTTTAATATTTTGGTTTGATGAGCCTATTGCAACTGTCTATACCAACCCGGAAATAACCGAAGCCTACAAAAAACAATTCAACTTATTATGGGATACGGCAAAGAAATAACCGCTCTTGCCAAATTTATAAAGCTTGGTATAATGCTCAAGTACTACCTAACAGTGAACCCTATGAATACTTATGTTAAATAACAAACACACAAACACCTGGTCCAGTTTCACTGGCCATGATTCTTCTTTCCGATAGACGGGCTTGCTTTTCATATATGCTGTGCCCGCCCTATCGGCGGTTTTTTTATCTTTATTTATTAAATTAAATGCAATACGTATGATTCAACTTACTGAAAAATCATTCAAAAAACTAATCATTGCCCTGGCCATATACCTCACTTCTCTTTTTGCCGCCAACACCCTCGGCCTCAAACTCATGCCGTTTATCTCTGGAACCAATTTATCGGTAGCGGTATTTTCCTTCCCTATTGTCTTTCTGATGACTGATGTCATTGGCGAGGTCTATGGGAAGCAAATGGCCAAATTTTTTGTCTTGGCCGGGTTTGTCAGCACCGCTCTCTTTATCGCCTACTC
>CAYIJG010000063.1:0-5402 GCA_964363685.1 uncultured Gammaproteobacteria bacterium | reverse complement strand
TTCATGAGATTCATGATGAGTATGACGAAGAGACGTTTTGGGATGAACTTATTGATCGCCTCGGCGAACGCGATTTTTATAAACGGTATTCAGAGGATGAAATATTGCACATGACTCAAGATGAGAGATTTAATAAACTCTACGAATGTATAGATAAATGGGCAGATGAGGCAAGTGAACATGGAATTGAAAGATTGGACGTCAAACCATTCAAATAATCAGCATACTAACATTTTGCAAAAGACTGCAATAAGGATTTTTTAGAAAAAATGTTAAAATGAAACTATGCCCACCTACACTTGGTATCAAACACTAATCAAACCTTCCTGGGCTCCACCGAGCTGGCTTTTTGGGCCAGTGTGGACGGTACTGTATGTGGTTATTGCCGTTTCTTTTGGCACCGTGTTTTATAAGGCATTTGCCGGCAAAATTCCGTGGATTGTGGCCTTGCCTTTTGCACTCAATCTACTTTTTAATTTCGCATTCACACCCATCCAATTTGGACTCAAAAACAATCTCTTGGCCTCGGTTGATATCATTCTTGTCCTGGGCACGCTCGTGTGGGCGCTTGTCGCTTTGTACTTTTTTGGACTCAAGATTCATATTGAAACCGGAGCGCCAACGTATGCTTGGATTATCTATGCCAACATCCCGTATCTTTTGTGGGTATTGTTTGCGACAGTGTTGCAAATTACCATAACGAAACTTAATTACTAACTATGACAACCATCAATCCATGGATTAACTTCAACGGAAATGCCGAAGAAGCATTCAATTTTTATAAATCAGTTTTTGGCGGAGAGTTCACAAAGATTACTCGTCTCAAGGACCTGTCTAGCCCTGAATTTCCAGTTGCTTAACACGATGCCAATAAAATATTTTTTATTGCCTTGCCTATTGGCACAAACATTTTAATTGCCAATGACATCCCAGAAAGCATGGGGCGAGTAAATGAAAACGAAAACAGATCTAAAATATCAATAAGTGCAGAAAGCAAAGAAGAAGCGGATAGATTATTCAACGGACTTTCTATGGGCGGTACAGTTGAAATGCCGATTGCCGACAGTCCGTGGGGTTCATACTTTGGCATGTTTAGAGACAAATTTGGGATTGAATGGATGGTGGAGTTTGATTCAAAGAATAAGTAATAATGAACAAGTTGTGAATTGTTGGCTTCTCAAAACAGAACCTGAAGAGTTTTCGATTGATGATTTGGCGAAGAAAAAGCGTGAGCCCTGGTCAGGCGTGCGCAATTTTGTCGCACGTAATCATATGCGGCAAATGAAAAAAGGAAATTTGGTATTTATTTATCACACTGGCGATGAGAAACAGATTGTTGGTATCGGCAAGGTTGCAAGCGAAGCGTACGACGATCCGATACAGTTTGATAAAAAGAGTGATTATTATGACGTATCAAGTACCAAAGAAAATCCGAAGTGGCAGCTGGTGGATATCGCATTCATGAGAAAATTTATAAAGGGAATGACACTTGCCGAGATCAAGAATGACCCGGTGCTTGGCGGCATGGTGCTAGCCCAGGCGCCCCGGCTTTCGGTGCAGCCCGTCTCGGTAAAACATTTTGAATATATTCTGAAAAAGCTTTCTTAAATTTATATGTTAGAGGAAATAGAACAAATTAAAAAAGATTTGTTAGAGATAAAAGAGCGCAATAAACGTGTGGAGTTAGATAAGGCCTGGGAAACAAGTTTGGCCAGAAAAGTTATTGTCGCTCTTTTAACATACGTAGTCATTGTATTATTTTTTTATTTTGCTCGGTTACCAAAACCATTTGTAAATGCGATTGTTCCAGCCACGGGTTTTCTGATTTCAACACTTTCAGTCGCATTTTTTAAGAAATTGTGGATCAAGTCGTATAAAGATAAGGATTTATGAAAATAAAATTTTCCCCAGCCGTTCGCCAGGTTTTGCATGACTATTGGCAACAATATAAAGCCCATCCTTGGCAGACGTTTTTTGCTTTCACCATACCGGCTATTGGCAATATTTTTGTCTTTTTTGTACCGCCACTTATTGTGGCCAAGTTGATAAATTTATATGCATCTCAAAAAGTTATTTCTCTTACTAGTATCGGAGGCTACGTTGGTCTGTTTGCGGGACTGTGGCTGTTGGGTGAGATATTTTGGCGAATCGGAGCATATTTTTTAGCCCAACTTAAAGCAGATGGAATGGGTACTTTGAATAAAGAAGCCTTCAATCATTTAAGTGAGCGAGATTATGATTTTTATAGTGATAACTTTGTTGGTTCGTTGACCAAAAAAGCCTTTGCTTTTGCTAAGGGTTTTGATATCTTTACCGAAACCATTAGTTTCAATGTTTTTTCGCAGATTTTCCCTATAATATTTGCAGTAATTATTTTGTGGCGGTATTCCCCGTGGATTCCAATTATTTTGATTGTCTGTTTAATTTTAGTGGTGATTATCGCGATTCCTATTATTCGTCGTCGGGCTAAACTTGTTATTGCTAGACACGTTGCTTCTAGTAGGATGGTAGGTAGATTGGCCGACGCCCTCACAAATATGTTAGCAATTAAATCTTTTGCTAAAGAGAAACAAGAAAGTAAAATTTATGATGAGTATGTTAATGATTTTACCTTTAAAATTAAAAAGGCTGCCAATTTTCAGAATTTTAGATTTGACACGGTGATTTCACCTCTATACGTCGCAACAAATGTGATTGGTCTTGTTTTTACGATTATTTTTGCTCAAAAACTTAATTTAGAATCGGGGGCAATGTTAGTTATTTTTACATATTATGCAATTATTACACGTATTTTTTGGGATATTAACCATGTCTATAGGGACATTGAATCGTCAATTAGTGAAGCCGCTGAATTTACTGATTTATTTTTAGCTTCACCGAAAGTGCAAGATGTGTCCAGCGCTAAAAAATTAAAAGTGGTTAATGGTCGGGTGCAGTTTTCAGGAGTTAATTTTAATTATCACGACGGTCAAGGTAAGTCTTATTTTTTAAAAGATTTTAATCTTGATATTAAAGCCAATCAAAAAGTTGGTTTGGTAGGAGTTAGTGGTAGTGGAAAAACTACTATTACTCGGCTACTTCTTCGATTTATTGATATGCAATCTGGACAGATTACAATTGACGGGCAAGATATTAAAAATGTGACACAGGCGTCTCTAAGAGAAGCGATTGCTTATGTGCCTCAAGAACCATTATTATTTCATCGAACGTTATTAGAAAACATTGGCTATGGAGATGAGCGTGCTAGTGAAAAGGAAGTTGTTCAGGCGGCCAAGATTGCGCATGCCCATGAGTTTATTGTTAAGTTGCCACAGGGATACCAAACGCTGGTGGGTGAACGTGGCATAAAGCTGTCCGGTGGTCAGCGTCAGCGCGTGGCTATTGCCAGAGCCTTGATAAAGAATTCGCCACTACTGGTGCTGGACGAAGCTACTAGTTCGCTTGATTCAGAATCTGAAAAATATATTCAGGACGGTTTGCAGAAACTCATGAAAAACAAAACTGCATTGGTGATTGCGCATAGATTGTCTACGATAAAAAACTTGGATAGAATTATTGTGCTCGATCATGGCAAGGTAGTGCAGGACGGCACACATGATCAGCTTATTCAACAAGAAGGAATTTACGCTAAATTATGGAGCCATCAATCGGGGGAGTTTGTGTAGATTAGTTTGCCACCACCAAGTCCGTGTGATACTATTTTAAGTATAGAAAAATTTATTTATTCATTTCGATTATATCTACGATATAATCTCACTCATTTCGTATATGAAAAACATACTTATCATCATAGTGGTTATCGTGTTAGGCGCCGGAGTTTATATGTTAATAAATAAGAGAAATTCTATGGTAACAGATGAAATAAATTCTATCCCGTCTATGGAAAAAAGTACGGTAACTGTTCATCCAATCTCGCATGCTTCTGCCATACTTAATTGGGGCGGAGAAGCTATCTATACCGATCCGGTTGGTAAAGTAGACGATCTTAGCAAGCTAAAACTAGTTGAGCCAGTGATTATTTTGATTACCGATATTCACGGTGATCATTTGAGTGTGGAAATGCTTTCGGCTCTTGTGAGGGACAATACGGTGTTGGTAGCGCCGAAGGCAGTAGCTGATATGCTGACGCCAGCATTGTTAGAAAAAACAGTTGTCTTGGCCAATGGTGAAAAAACCACACAAAAAGGATTTTCTATTGAAGCGATCCCGATGTACAATTTACCTGAAGATCCAAAAAGTCCTCATACCAAAGGCAGGGGTAATGGTTATGTGTTGGAAAAAGATGGGAAGCGTGTCTATGTGGCGGGAGATACGGCTGGTATTCCGGAAATGCGCGCGCTAAAAGATATTGATATCGCGTTGGTGCCGATGAATTTGCCCTATACAATGACTGTTGATGAAGCGGCCGATGCGGTGCTTGAGTTTGCTCCAAAACAAGTGTATCCATATCATTATCGTGGCAAAGACGGACTCAGTGATGTAAATAAATTCAAAGAGTTAGTCAATGCGGGGAATCCGAGTATTGATGTGCAGTTGTTGAATTGGTATCCATAAATTTCATGCAAAAAAACATAGAGCTTCTTCAAAGAAACGTGGAATATACACTTAAAGTAAGTGGCAGGTCTAGGAGTTTACGATTGGCCGTCTATCCAGGCGGGGAGTTGATTGTGACCGCGCCCAGTTTTTTGAATATTAGAGCCATTGAGCAATTTATTATCCGTAAATCACGTTGGGTGCTGGATAAGATTGATCAGCTTGTATCAATACCAAAACCGATAAAAATCAAAAGTTCAAGAATAGATTTTATCAGAAATAAATCAACAGCCTTGAAAATTGCTCGGCAGAAAATGGAACATTTTAATAAGTTTTATGGGTTGAAGTGGAAGCGGGTCTCAATTAAAAACCAGAAAACCAGGTGGGGGAGTTGTTCCAGACAGGGGAATATAAACTTTAATTATAAGATTGCCTTGTTGCCTGAACGAGCGGGTGATTATATTATAGTGCATGAGCTGTGCCACTTGGCAGAGATGAATCATTCACGGAGGTTTTGGAGTTTGGTGGCCAAGACCGTGCCAGACTATTTGAAAATTAGAAAAGAGTTAAGAAAAAACGGGTTAAGTTTAGGTTAATTTTAACTGTCATCATAATATGCCTAAGTTTATGCCGTATGATCCATGTGGTCATACAAAATTAGCGGTTTCTGACTATAAAAAAAGTTATTCTTTCTACGCGGATATTTTTGAGGAGCTTGGCTACAAACAAGTTTCAAGAAAAGATGACCATGCTGGTTGGGCTAGTCCAGAAGGTTATGCAATTTTAATTGCTCAAGCTAAAATAATTAACTATCAATATAAGTTTGATGCCCCAGGGCTTCATCATCTTTGTTTAAAATCGCCGTCAAT
>CAYIJG010000062.1:0-5499 GCA_964363685.1 uncultured Gammaproteobacteria bacterium | reverse complement strand
GCAAAGAACTGGAAACCGCACTCAATAAAAAAGTCTTTTTAGAACTTGAGGTTGAAACTGATAGACGGTGGGAGGAACGGATATAAAAAAATTTAACCCCGCTGAATTAAACTTTTCTTTTATCACTGTCGGACATATCCTCTCCAGGTGCTCCAGCAATCTCTTTTAAATGTTCCCGAATTTTATCTTCATCTACTTCCCCTGCATCGACTGATACCGTTATGAATGGAGCAAAGGCGTATTTACCTTCAGATGTACGTGTAATAGTTAAACCTATTTCAGTGTTATAGCCATGCTTTTGAGCCGCTTCAAGATGAACGCGCTCATGCTCAATCATCGCTTGAATCTGTGCTTCAGGTAAAAGTCTATTCAAAACTTCGTTAGACGCAAAAGACGCCAACATGGTATCAAGGTCAGGAAATTTGACTACATGAGGTTCATCGCTCGCTTCGTCTCTTTCAAGGCCATCTCTCCCTGCCTCGCCTTGTATATAAGAAGATTCCCTGTCATCTCGTTCGTTTTCTACAGTCCTAAGCTCATCTTCAAGCGGAGCAGCTTGAATTGCCATAACAATTCTTTGCCAGTAGGGTACGAGTTCGTCGATTGTAAATTCTCGAGGATCTGTTTCTTGTCTTGGTCCCTTATATTGTTCACTCATAGTGTTAAATAAAAATAAATTTTATTATTTTTAATGAACTACCACTTAAAAGTAGTTGAAGCTAAAATATCCAAAGCCGCATTCAAAACCAAATCCTCCCCTACCTTTTCTTTCTCCCAATCTTCTTTCATTTCTATATCCGGTTTAATCCCTTCTTTGTTTATATTTTTTCCATTGGGTGTGAACCATTCGGCAATAGTAAGTTTCAAAGCTGATCCATCTGGAAACTCTTCCAAATCCTGCACTGAACCCTTGCCGTATGTTTGTTCTCCCAAAAGAATTCCTTTTTTTGTATCTTGCAAAGCCCCAGCCACAATCTCCGAAGCGGATGCAGATCCTTTGTTGACAAGCACCACTGTTCTGATTCCTGAAAGCGGATGTGAACCAGAAGTTTTATGCTCCACGTTAATTCCATTTCTTCCTTTCTCGCTCACCACAGACCCATCAGTCACCCAATAGCTAGCCATATCAATAGCAGTTTCCAAATATCCGCCCGGATTATTTCTTAAATCTAAAATAATCCCACTGGCTTTTTTATTGGTTATTTCCTTAGCATACTTACTCAATTTCTTTTTGGTATCTTCATTAAATTGCATCACGCGCAGATAAGCGACATTGTTTGGTTTGAAAGAAAATATAACAGACGGAATAATTATTTTTAATCTAGTAATTACCACATCCTGTGATTTGGTCTGCCCTTCACGAAGGATAGTCAAAGTCACTTTGGTATTGGCTTTGCCTCTAATTTTACTCACCGCCATACCAACATCCATACCCGCGGTACTAGTTGTATCTATGGCTAAAATCTTATCCCCTGGCCTGAGACCTGCTTTTTCAGCAGGAGAATCCGGCAGTGGTGAGACTACCATCAGCTGGGCCTCTTTAATACCAATCTCAGCACCAATTCCTTCTAGCTCTCCAGATAAGTCTTTGGCAAATTCATCAGCCTCTTTTGGCGGGAAATAGAGAGAGTACGGATCACCCAAAGAGCCTACAAGGCCCTGTATGGCCCCGTAGAGCATCGCCGTTTCATCTGTGGATTGTTTGACATATTTGGTCTTAATTTTATCCCAGACCTGCCAAAACTGTTCGAATTCAACATCGGATTTGTTGACATCGCGATTGATGCCTATAATCTTCTCTACTTCAGTAGCACCATTGGCAGTAAGTATCTGTTTCTTGACATATAATGTCCTGTCTATCATCACTCCCAAACCAAAAGAAATGATAAAAAATATTACAATCAAATAGGTGCCGGCGTATTTTTTGGCTCTGCTTTTTACTGGTGAAGTATCCATAATTGAAATGAGTGAATAAGATGTTTAGCTTATTACTGTTCGTTGTCATCCCGAGCGTAGTCGAGGGATCCCTTATACTAAGTAATTGCAAATACTATGTTTAAGGGATTCCTCCACTTAGTCGCAAAAGCTCCTTCGGTCGGAATGACAGCAGACGGACAGAGATTCTTCGTTTCACTCAGAATGACAGTTAAAAATCCTATTCTTTAACGACTTTAATATCAGCTCCGGCTTTATTTAACACTTCATACAAATTTTCATAACCTCTATCTATCGTATATGTATTTCTTAAAATAGATTTGCCTTTGGCGGCGAGCATACCAATGAGAACATTTACGGCTGGTCGCAACGCTGGTGGGCAGACAACTTCATTAGGTTTAAATTTGGTTGGTCCTTCTACCCAAGCGCGATGCAAATCAAGCAGATTGACGGTGACGCCAAGTTTTTGCATCTCCATATAGTAGACCGATCTATTTTCATAAGCCCAATCATGTACTAATGTTCTACCTATGGCTTTGGCCAAAATCGGCACAAACAAAGGAAGATTATCAATATTAAGTCCTGGGAAAGGTCGACCATAAATCTTATCGGGCAAAGCTTTGAGTTTTGATGGCCAAACTTCAATGCTTGCCATGCGAAACCGATCATGTTTTTCCATTTTAACCGTAAACTTCTGACCCATCTTTGCTAATTTTAATAATTCCAAATCAAGAAAATCCATCGGGCAATGCTTAACGGTAATATGAGAATCGGTGACAATCGCGGCTGACAAAAATGTCATCGCTGCGATTGGATCCGGCATTATGGAATAACTAACTTCGGTTTTTAATTTTTTAACACCTTCAATTGTAAGAGTGGTTGTACCAATACCTTCTATCTTAGCTCCAGCTTCACGCAAGAAAAAACAAAGATCTTGCACCATATAATTGGCCGAGGCCATTCTTATCATACTTTTTCCTGGAGCAAGCAGCGCTGCCATAACCGCATTTTCGGTTGGCGTATCGCCAGATTCATACATCACTATTTCAGAAGCTTTCAGTGGGCTGTTTTTTACTTCATAAAATCCTTGTTTGGAAACAACACTAACACCAAAACTTTCTAAAGCGTACAGATGTGGCCGCACAGTGCGCTCACCCAAACGGCAACCTCCCGATTTGTATAATTTATAACTAGTGCTATGAGAGGCTAAAGCACCCAATAACAGTAGGGATGATCTGGTCACTTCTGAAGCATGCCGATCTATCTTGTCTAGTTCTATTTTTCCACTTGAATCCAAAGTCATTTTGCCTGGACCTGTTTTTGTTATCTTTACACCCAAACTACCTAACAACTCCAAAATACGATTAACCTCTTCTATTTGAGGAACATCTGATAAAGTTGTTTTGCCTCGCACCAAAAGAGAGGCACACAAAATAGCCACCGCTGAATTTTTGGATGATTGATTGACGATTTCTCCGTGTAATTTTTTACCGCCGTTTATCACTAAATATGACATAAGATATAACTAACAAAAAAACAATTAGCAATTTCCGCCCAAGGCGGATCAGCCTCGGGCTGAAACAATTTGCTCATTGCTAGTTTGTAATAAATACAACCTTTGACTTTGCCGATATTTTAGACTAACATTATAAAGTATACTTAAATTCTACACAATTTGCAAGATATGGAATACCCTGGCACCCATTTTACCCGCCCCATCCGTGTGGCCTTACTTATCACCTTAATAGTGCTATTTTTAATTATCGCCCCCCTGCTTATCATGTATACCGCCGGCTATCGCTATGACTGGAAAAACGGACTACTCAAAGAAACGGGCGCTATTAATATTGACCTGGAACCAAAGACAGCGGTCGTATATCTCAACAATGTCAAACTGCAAGACAAAATTCCGGTTCGCCTAAACAATATCATCCCCGCAAAATACAACGTACGCGTCACTAGCCCCGATCATTTTGATTGGAACAAGGAAATAGAAGTCAAAAACAAACAGACAAACTACGTCAAAGAAATCAGCCTACTCAAAAAAAATAAGCCGGAAATTTTGATTGCCGGAGACATAACAAATTTCGCAGTTTCTTTTGACGGCCAATTTATTATTTATACCACTAAAAAAAATAATACGACTGAAATTTGGCTCTGGGATAATAACTCCAAACAAACCAACAACTTAATCCCTCTTTCAGGCAATACAAAACCAAATATAATTTGGGCAGAAAAAAATAACTATGCCATAATCACTGACTCTGCCATTCCCTATTCTCAAATCAAAATTATTAATGCTTCTGAACCTCTAAAACAAATAGATCTGACAAAAGAAAACGCTTCTATAAATAAACTACAGTGGGCAAACACTACTGAACCGCAACTCTATTATAGTACCAAAGAAAACATTTTCTCTTACTCACCCATTACTCAAACAAGCCAAAATATCACCGCCAACAAATATACTGATTGGCATATGGAAAATGGCCAGTTATGGACAATGCTAATAAACTCATCGACTCAAGATTACCTAATTACCAAGGATACTTTGGGTTTTAGCAAAATCATCAAACAAATTAAAAATAATGAAATAAAAATAGTAATTGATGGCGACCCTAAAGAACCAGAGACTAAAATCGGTTTTGCAACGGCTCAACAAAATACAGCCCTGCTTAGAACAAATATTTCTGGCAGAATGCTTTTGGTAAATAATAACGCAACACTGCCAATGCAAGTCAGTAAATTTTTAGTTTCCAAATATAACAACTGGTGGCTCATGTGGTCTGATTGGGAATTATGGAGCTATAATGACAACGAAAATCCGTATTTACTTAACAGGTCGGGCGAACACCTGACTGACACTATGCCTTTGGATCAGTACAATACTTTAGCGCTAGTCTGGGCAGATAAAGTCACAGCTCTCTTCCCCTACTATTCTGTAAGCCATGATTTAATCAATGAAAAAATTTCTAACCCGATTGCGGATACGGACAATAAAGTTTTGTACTTTATAAGTAATAATAAAAATCAAGATAAAAATAGTAATGGGATTTGGAAACTTAGTTATTAATGTTTGTCATTCCGACCGAAGGAGCTTTTGCGACTGAGTGGAGCCTGCCTGCGGTAGGCAGGGAATCCCTTAAACAAAGTATTTGCAGGTGTATAGTATAAGGGATCCTTCGACTCGGCAAAAGCCTCGCTCAGGATGACAGCGAAAAATTTTACTCACTCATTTCTTTTATGAAACTAACTACTTTTACAGATGGTGGCGCGAGAGGCAACCCCGGCCCAGCAGCGCTGGGTGTGGTGGTCAAAGACCACACAGGCAAAACTATCGCCGGCTATGGTCAATATTTGGGCAATCAGACCAATAACTATGCCGAATACTCGGCCCTAATCTCAGCCTTACAAAAGGCCAAAGAACTGGGGGCCACCGAAGTGGATTGTGTCCTGGATAGCGAACTAGTCACCAAACAAATGAAACGAGAATATAAAGTCAAAGAACCAACTTTGCAAAAATTATATATCCAAGCTTACAACCTCACGACTCAGTTCAAAAAA
>CAYIJG010000061.1:0-5512 GCA_964363685.1 uncultured Gammaproteobacteria bacterium | reverse complement strand
CAAAGCCCTGTCGCAATCTTTCACAGGCTTTGTATTGTAAATTTCTGTCTATCGTCAAAAGTAAGTTGGCCCCATCTTCAGCTTGCTTGACTGTCCTGTCGGCCATCGGAATAATACTGCCAAGCGCGCCTTTCTCGCCAGCCAAAAAACCACTACGGCCAGTCAACACATTATCCAAAAAACCTTCTATACCATAACGACCGACCAATTGCCCTTTTTCGTTCTGGCTCGTAAAACCCAACACATTGGCAGCTAAATTTGCCTCTGGGTAATAACGAAATTCTTGTCCGGTAGTATAAATACCAACAAACTTCTGGGCTTCTATTTTGTCTTTAAATTCATCTGAGATTTTTTTGGCAATTGGTTCGTACGGGTCATTCTTCTTTGAAAGCTTGGCAATCAAATTAGTTTTTTCTATTTCTGAATAACCGAGCATGCTGGAAATAAAATCGGCGATCGTACCAACTTGGTCTGGTAAAACATCCCTCGGCACAACATATAAAGAATAATACTCACGATTAACTGCAACTGGATATTCTTTACCGCTAGCGCGAGTATCTTGCAAAAAAATACTGCCCCGGTGCGGATAAAGTTGTTTGTATATTTCATGATTGCTTAGAGCCATGGCCGTATAATATGTATGGTCAAAAATCTGCAACACAAAAAGTCTACCAATGATAATACATGCCCCTAATAAAGTCAGGACAGAAACTATACGTAGCGACTTATCGTTATCTTTGTCTTTGTGTTGAGGCATGAAAAAGTTACTCTAAATTATTTAAAATATTTTCCATTTCTATTTGCACACTCGCCTGTTCGTAAACAATTTTATAAACCAAACTGGCTAAAGGCATTTTTAATTTAAATTTTTTTGATAAATTATGCAAAGCTTTGGTAGCTGGCACGCCTTCCACCACTTGCCCGACTTTGACTACAGCGTTTTCAGTTGTTAGACCACTTCCCACAAATTCACCAAATCTTCGGTTACGACTGACAGTGGCGAGTCCTGTACCAAACAAATCCCCCAACCCGGCCAACCCATAAACAGTCTCAGATTTGCCCCCCATTTTTTTGACTAGCTGTGCCATCTCGTGCAAAGCAATTGTAAATAATACCGCCTTAGTATTGGTTGTGATTTGCATGCCATCACACATGCCTAAAGCAATGGCGTAGACATTTTTGAAAGACCCGGATGTTTCAACTCCTATTATGTCGCTAGTTGGTATCAATCTTAGATTTTTATTTTCCATTATTTTTTTGATGGTTTTGATGACGCTTTTATCTTTTGAAACAACATTCATGGCGGTAAACTTGCCCAAGGCCATCTGTCCGGCAATGGCTGGCCCGGAAATAGAAGCGATTTTATTTTTTGGCAATATTTTTTTCAAAATATCAGTAGTTAGGGCATATGATTTATCTGTAAAATCCAGCCCCTTGGATACATCCACACAAATTGCTTTCTTGGAAATATATGAAGATCCACTTTTAACGATTTTTTGGACAAACACACTAGGGACAGCTACAAACACGACATCTGCTCCAGATAGAGCCTTTTCAATATCTGCTTCACACTCTATATTTGCAGAGAGTTTTATGCCTGGCAGATATTTTTGATTTTCTCTAGTTTCTGTAATTTGCTGTAATGGCTCCAAATCACCAGCATGGTTCCAAAGTTTAACAACAAAACCATTGGAAGCAATCACTTGCGCCAAGGCTGTGCCCATATTCCCCGCTCCCAAAATTGCTACCTGTTCTTTTTTTGACATAGAAATCTTTAATTTAAGCCCTGCTATATTAGCAAATATAAGCACTTTCTTCAATACAAAAAATACCCCCGATTTTGTGAGGGTATTTTTTTATTTAAATAGTTAATTATAAATAATTACTCAACTATCTTATGCTGTGCGGATGTCCAGGCTGGAGCGTTGACCAAAACAATCAACAATTGAACTCCTTCAACCCAATATATTTCTCCTTTTTCAAAGAAATACAGATCGCCTTCATTTATTGCAAAGTCGCCTTTTTCAGAATGTACAATACCTGACCCAGAAATAACATAGTAAACTTCTTCACATTCTCTATTAATAGCTCTTTTTTCCTGAGGATATCGACCGTCAATAAGAGCCGTCGCATAACTAAAATTCTTACTGGGATATTCATATTCCCAAACTGTACAGTCTTTGGAGTTTTCTTTTTTTCTAGCATCTGTTTTTTTTATCAACATACATCAGATTACTATTCCAAAATTCCATCCAAATTCACGTCGTAAAGTATTTCTTCATTCAATTGGCGATAACCAATAATTTCCTCCGGCTTAAACCAAATTTTTATTTCTCTTTCTGCTTCATCTGGCTTGTCGGAAGAATGAATCAAGTTTCTGACAGCTCTTTCGTCTTGACCAGAGAGAGCATATGAATCCAAAGTAAAATCACCACGAATAGTACCGACATCAGAAGTGAGGGGCTCGGTGCCACCAACTAATTTTTGAATAATTCCTACAGCTTGATTGCCGGATAAAACCATCGCTACTACTGGACCAGAGGTCATAAACTTTACCAAACCACGAACAATATCCTTGCCATATTCTACCGCTTCTTTGTCCACGGAAAAACCAGCGGCTTGGCGATCAGTGATAGTTCGCTCGCCTTTTTTGAGAAACCAAGCTTCGTCTTTATTATAGTGTGTCCAGCATTGCTCTTCGGTAGGGACTACCATTTTTAAAGCAGACACCTTCAAACCGACTCGCTCGATGCGTTTTAAAATTTCACCAACTAGACCACGTTGAACGCCGTCTGGCTTGATGATAACAAATGTTCTTTCTTTGGAAGGGTGTACCATATATTTGTTAATTAATTTTTTAATAAGAATATAATTGCGGTAATTCTAGTACAAAATAAGGAATTGGTCAACCCCGCTCTTCGCGAAGGTCGGGGTTAGTAGATAACACAAAACCGAAAACTGGCCTTTTTCTCAATTTCGTTTACTTTTACAATTAACCCAGCCAAAATAATGGATTTATCCTTTATGTTTCGAGCATAACAGTAGGCTCTGACCGTTTTTTGAAGCTTTAATTTCTTAAAATAAGTAATAGAATCATCATTGGCCAAATCGCTGTCTTTTCGGGTCTTTACTTCAATAAAATAATAATCATCGCCTTTGACAGCGACGATATCAATTTCACCCATAGTCGTGTGAAAATTCCGTTCAACAATTTTAAACTCATGTCGCTTTAAAAAATTACAGGCTTGTTCTTCTCCCCAATCGCCTAAATTTTTATTGCGACGAGTCACATTATTTTTTTTGATGAGGTAAATACTTTTCTATTCTGGCGCGTCTGTCTTCTTCCTCTTTTATTTGAGGAATTCGAGAAGTCATATATCTATAAGTTTTGTATAGAGACCAAACTGCATAGACTATTACTGGCAATAACCATAAACGGTAAGATAGGTACATTACGCCTTCCTGACGGAAGAACATCCATACCATTCCCAAAAAGCCCAAGGTCATACCCAAGTTACCAAATCTTTTCAAAATAATCTTTTTGTATTTTTCTTCTTTGTACTGAGAAAGGATTCTGCAAACCAATCCTGCTACGATAAAAAACAAAAAAGCACCAACAAGCAACTTGAGCGAATTACCTCTGGCGATAAACGGCTGGCTGAACCAATAGTCTAGGTGAAAAAGATTAGAAATGTTCATAGTTATTTTTAGTTGTCATGCTGAATTTATTTCAGCATCTCCTGCAATACATCGGGATCCTGAAACAAGTTCAGGATGACAGTGATTTAAATCTTTTCAAAAATTAATGAATAATGATAGTCGCCCGGTAAAATCTTGTCGATAAATTTCAAACCTTGCCCACTTGCCAAACGCATCAAATCATCGGGTTTGAGCATTAGGTTCTCTGATGGGCCAAGTGCCCCTAGTTTCTTTGCCCAGTCAACAGCTACCAGATACCCACCCTTTTTGAGCATCCGTACGGCTTCTTGCAAAGCTCCATCTTTATTTTTCAGCTGGAATAATACATTAATATAAAAACAAGCGTCAAGTGACCCCTCTGGAATTGGGGTTTTGCCAGGCACCTCAATATCAGACCAAACTGTCTGCACATTATCAAAGCCTTCGCTTCGTGCCATGCTTTTTATGCTTTCTAAAATATTTTTCACCACATCAACTGCATAGACCACACCCTTATCACCAACTATTTTGACTGCAGGAAAAACAAAATGACCAGTGCGACCGCAACCCAAATCTGCCACCCGCTGTCCGGCTGACAATGAAATTCTTGCAAAAATTTTATATGGATCGATAAGAGCAGTGCCGGAGTGAGACATAAAAACTATCTAATAAAAATTTTACCCAATGTTCCCATTAAAAAACCTTGGATCATGTTGGTAATAGCCAGGAATCCAAAGAAGATAAAAGCGGTACCAATAAGCTTATACAGCAAACGCGAACCGCCTGCAGTTCCAAATTTTTCTTCAGCCCAAGCATTACTGCCAAAGTTTTGAATAAACCATTCAGTTTTGAGAACTAAAGCTACACCAATTAGAACTAGGACGATACCGATAAAATAACGCATAAAAATATAATAAAAAATACTAAAGGAATTTTAGCATTTTTTGGGGGAAAAAGAAATAGTTGATTTCAAATTGTGCGCGGGAGAGGACTTGAACCTCCATGCCTTACGGCGCTACCACCTCAAGGTAGTGCGGCTACCATTACGCCACCCGCGCTAGAATTTACGATCCCTACCCACAATCATTTCCACTTTGCTATGAGCTAATTTTATTTTTACTTTGACTTCTTTGGAAAGCTTGCCATCAGCTTCAACCGCAAAGGCTTCTTTACCGGCAATAGTCATTTCTTCAAAAGGAAAAATGCTTGGGTCTTCGTATTTATATCCCCACCAACCACTCTTTGTCAATGGTCTGATAAACGCTTCCAGTTTGCCATCTTGCGGATGCACAATATGCGCTTCTTTGTCTCTTTTATCTTTTTTCCAAAAAAATGGTTGCAAATTACAAACAATTACTTCCATCTTGTCGGTGGCCGTAACTTTAAAACGCTCATCATAGACAACCTCCAGCTTGGCTGGCATGACCTTTAACTGGGAAACAAAATAACGATTATTCATCCAGCCGACATCCAAAAATTCTTTACGGCGACGGGACAACACCGTGCAAGCTTCCACTCCCACCGGAATACCTAGCACTTCCGCAATAGTATTGTTTGGACCAACGGGTAAAAAACCAAAAGTACAGTCACTGGTAGCGCTGCGAGACAATACCTGACCAAAAGTAGCGTCGTTACCAACGATAACAATAGTCTTGGCGCCACGCTTGATTTCATCTTCGATGATAGTTTTGGAGTCTGTGTAATTTTGCAAACGCAAAATTTTACCAGCTATGCCATAGTCGGTAAGAATAACTTCCATGATATGAATGAGAGAAAGGAAATTTTTTTGACGTAAAAAATTGTCGTAGATATAAACATACATATTTACCAAGAA
>CAYIJG010000060.1:0-5513 GCA_964363685.1 uncultured Gammaproteobacteria bacterium | reverse complement strand
TTACTGCTTGGCTACGCGACCGTAATTAACTTTGACCTGCCTTACTGCTTGCTTTGCCCGCCATAGCTTTAGCGACGGCGGGGCTACGCGACCGTGTTATAGAATTGTCATGCCGAACTTGTTTCGGCATCCCACTGTTATTTATGAGATCCTGAAACGAGTTCAGGATGACAATCGTTAACAATCTTAACAAATATTCGTCTACTTTACAAACTGGAATGGGTTAGTGCGAGCACCGTTTATCCAAACTTCAAAATGCAAATGAATACCCGTGCGACCACGAACATTGCCAGTGTTCCCCATCATCCCAATTGTTTGCCCAGCCTCTACCTGATCACCGACACTAACAAGCAAGCGAGAGTTGTGACCGTAGAGCGTCTTTATTCCACCGCCATGATCAATGATAACGACACAACCATAACCTGAGTTCCAACCACATTGTGATTTTTCAACCACACCAGCTTTGGCCGCGTAATTAGGGGTGGCGAAACTTCCACCAGCAATATCAATGCCGTGGTGTTTCCAAGTGAAATACTGCGTCATCAGTCTCGTTCCGCTTGGCCAAACAAAGCCTGACGCGCTTGGATTTTGTCTAGAAGAAGGTGGGGTTGCAATTCTTCCAATAGTTTTCGGTGAGACCGTTGGCGCTCTTGGTGTAGCAACTTTTACACCGTTTGGAATAATAATTTTTTCTCCAGCTACCAAGTCAGAGCCGTCTTCTTTTAATTTATTCTGCTTAACAATATCTGCCACTGTAGCTGAATATAAGCTAGCGATTTTATTTAAAGTATCACCTCGTTTTATAACATGACCCAAACCAGTAACTGGCAGAATTCTCAACTTATCGCCAGGATGTAAATAAGAATTGATCCCTAAATTATTTTCCCACAAAATTGTATTTATACTAACCTGAAATTGCACAGCTATACTTCCCAAAGAATCGCCAGCTTCAACAACATATTCAACGATGTCTTCTCTACCACCATTTACAGAGACGCCAGACAAGATTGTCGGCTTAGACAAAGCCGAGCCTCCGGCAACCACCGCACCCAGTTCCATACTGTCCAAACTTGCTCGCATTGACTCATCTTGCCGAATAGCGCCAGTTTTCCAAGCAGAAACATTACTACTTTCAATTTCAGTTGTGCCCACATTGGCTGTCACCTCTTCCACCGCATAATCTTCATCAGATGGTGTTAGAGAATAGGCAACTGTCCTTTGGCCAGGAACACCAATGTTTTTTTTAGCATAAAGCTTGGTTTGAGGCAAGGCTACCACTACCAAAATTAAGAAAATTACAATCTGTAAATTGTCTCTTTTTACCAAACGTCCATCAAAACCGCTAACGTTAGCGATTTTTTTAAAGAAATAGTTAACTTTATAGTGGACAAAACCAACAAACCGCCATAAGGGTGAGAAGATCTTGGCTAAAACAAAAGAAATCTTGGCCCCAAACCACCAAAATAGCCTCTTTACATATATCAAAACCTTTAGGGTTTTTAGTAATATTTTGTAGTGCATATTGCTTGACGCAAACGATATATTAGCATATCATATTGATTAAAACAACCTTGGATGCATCCGAATTTACGGATAATCCAGGGACTTAATTAATTAACACTTAACTATGTCAGTGTTCCTCTACGCCATATTGCCAGCGGTTTTGGCAATAATTTACGGGGTTATTTTAATTAGCTGGATAAACAAACAACCAGCCGGAGATGATCGCATGAAAGCGATTGCCAAAGCTATTCAAGAAGGCGCTAACGCTTACTTGGGCAGACAATACCGCACCATTGCTATGGTAGCAGTTGTTGTTTTTATTTTACTCGGATTTGGGGTAAATTGGCTCACAGCTGTAGGTTTTATGGTTGGCGCTGTGCTTTCTGGTTTGGCGGGAATCATCGGTATGAGTGTTTCCGTACGAGCTAATATCAAAACTGCTGAAGCAGCTAAGACTGGTATGAAAGAGGCTTTGAATGTGGCTGTACGCGGAGGATCTATCACTGGTTTGTTTGTAGTTGGTTTGGGATTGCTCGGCGTTTCTGTTTTTTATTTACTAACAAAAGATTTATCAGCTCTAATTGGCCTGGCTTTTGGTGGTAGTCTTATTTCTGTTTTTGCCAGAATCGGTGGTGGAATATTCACTAAAGCCGCAGATGTGGGAGCAGACCTCGTGGGTAAGGTGGAAAAAGGCATTCCCGAAGATGATCCACGCAACCCAGCGGTAATTGCTGACAATGTTGGAGATAATGTGGGTGATTGCGCTGGTATGGCCGCTGACTTGTTTGAGACCTACGCTGTGACTGCTATTGCCACTATGGTGCTAGGCGGTTTACTTTTTGTAGGAAATGAAAAGGCGCTTATCTATCCTTTGATCTTGGGTGGCGCTTCTATAATTGCTTCAATCCTTGGCACCTTCTTTATCCGCTTAGGCAAGACTCAACATATAATGAACTCTTTATATAAAGGTTTGGCAGCTTCCGGAATAATTTCACTTGTCCTTTTCTACCCAATTACCAAATGGCTTATGAGTGGCTTAGAAGGCTACAGTGTCAATAAAATTTACTTAGCCTCAGTAATTGGTTTGGCCTTAGCTGCGATTATGGTTTGGATTACTGAATACTATACTTCTACCGAATATGCGCCGGTAAAACAAATTGCTAAAGCGAGTGAGACAGGACACGGCACCAACGTGATTGCGGGACTGGCTGTATCTATGAGATCCACCGCTTGGCCTGTTATGTTTATTGTGGCTGCCATTCTTTCTACTTATTGGCTCGCTGGTTTATACGGCATCGCAATCGCCGCGATGAGTATGTTGTCGCTGGCTGGGATTATCGTTACAATTGATGCTTACGGACCAATTACCGACAATGCTGGTGGTATCGCGGAAATGAGTGAACTTCCAGAAAACGTTCGTGAGATTACCGATAAACTAGATGCAGTTGGCAATACGACCAAGGCGGTAACCAAAGGCTATGCGATTGCTAGCGCTGGCCTTGCATCACTGGTGCTTTTTGCAGACTATACGCACAAGCTTCCTGATTCAGTACAATTTCTTATCAATGATCCCAAGGTCTTGGCCGGCCTCTTTATTGGCGGTTTGCTTCCATATCTATTTGGTTCCATGCTAATGGAGTCTGTTGGAAAAGTGGCAGGTAAAGTAGTAGAAGAGGTTCGCCGACAATTCCGAGAAATTCCAGGTATAATGGAGAGAACTAACAAGCCAGACTACGGCAAAGCGGTTGATATCGTCACCAAAGGTGCTATTGACCAAATGGTTCTTCCAGCTCTTATTCCTATTCTTGCCCCAATCTTAGTTGGCTGGCTCTTGGGTGTAGAAGCTTTGGGCGGTTTGCTTATCGGTACTATCGTCACTGGGTTATTCGTTGCTATTTCAATGACAACCGGTGGTGGCGCTTGGGACAATGCCAAAAAATATATTGAAAAAGGAAACTACGGTGGCAAAGGCTCCTTTGCACATCAAGCAGCTGTCACTGGCGACACAGTTGGTGATCCATACAAGGATACTGCTGGCCCGGCTATCAACCCAATGATTAAGGTGGCAAATATTGTCGCACTGTTGATCGTAGGATTACTCATAAAGTAAAACACTGATTACACCGGTTTAATTTGATTTAAACAGATTAAAAAGAAGGCCTCAAAACGGGTCTTCTTTTTAAATTAACGATAATAGCCTTGACAAAAGGCCATTATTATAGTAAAGTTTTGTGTTACGTGCAGTAAAAACACGTAACGAAGTGCCCTCTCTTTAAGGGGGTGTTGTCAACAGAGTGCCCAAGGGGAATTCAACCCCGAGGGCTCACCAATCTGGAGATACATCATGTTGCTTGACTCAAAGAAGGTCGGCGCGCTTTTGCGTTGCTTTGCCCTCGAGTCTCGTCTCGTGGACAACGCCGTCGCTCTGGCGCTTGCAAGTATAGAGCGGATGCTCTCTGTCAGCGTCCAGGGACGCCAGTTTGTTTCTCGAGTGTTGATCCTCGTCCCCATGGATGAGGCTTACACCCAGAAGGACTGTGGCGAAACCGCGGGCAAGCTGCGCGAAGCCATCAAGGCCCGTGGGTGGAACAAGAGCGTGCTCGTGCACGAGGTACGTCACGGTGGTGACATGTTCGTCGGTATCCTCAACTACGGCATGGTCAAGCTTTTGCGTTCCGGTTGCGACTATGGCATCGTGCTCTCAAAGGAAGCCGAAGCCTACTTCACGTCGGAAGCGGCTGAGGATCTAGTCAGTGCCGTGGAAGCTGGCGCGAAGGTAGCTGGCCTCGCGATTACCGAATTGACCGAGTCGGTCATGCAGGGTCGAATCACCAACACTTTCGCCATGTGGGATCTCGAGGCGCTTGGGCAGGCGGGCAACTTCGACTTTCGAAACGCTGCGCCTCGCAAAGAGGCGCAGATCAAGTCCGTGGCGGAAGCTTGGGACAGTGGTAAGAACTTTTACACCTACAACAATGCGGGTGTTGAAGAAATCATCCCACTAATCCAACTCGTTCGGATGTTCGGTTCGTGTATCGCACCCATCCTCCCTCGAGGTGGTGGCGTCAGGATCTGGAAAGTGCCTGATCGGAATGTCGACCCCGATGGCCACCTCCGTCACGTGAACAAGCTTGGGACGAAGTTTGTTCGGCAGAGCTACTTCGCCGTTTTGCTGGGCATCGATCCAGAGATGTCGTTCCTCAAGGGCGGCATCATTCCCGCCTACCGCCACCCGGACTACTTCAACTAGTTCGGGAAAGAAGAGTTAAGGTAGGGACACGCTCGCACATGGTTCCTACTCGCTATGGTTATAAATTTTGTACCTATAGCGAGAGCCATGTGTTAATTTTAATAAAAGCACTTTGCTATATAAGCAGAGTGCTTTTTAATTTCTTTTAATACCTTGACACACCCCATATTTTCAAGTAAAATCCCCAAATAATTCTTTACTCTTTTGTATGAAACATGAACTAAAAAAGCTAGAAAAATCCCAAGTAGAACTCACCATCACTGTGGAACCAAAAGATTATAAGAAAAACCTAGAAGAAGCTGCTGTTCGTATTTCCGAGCGTGCGGCTATTAAAGGCTTCCGCCCAGGCAAAGCTCCTTATGAAATGGTCAAACAACAAGTAGGGGAGATAAAAATAATCGAAGAAGCTATGCAAAGCATCGTGGAGCGCAACTTCTTTATGGCTGCCAAAGAATCCAAGCTAGATACTGTCGGCATGCCTCAAATTACTATTACCAAAATCGCTCCGGGCAATGATTTGGTCTTTACCGCTACTGTCGCCCTCTTGCCAACTATCAAACTTGGCGACTTGGCTACCGTTAAAGTCAAACACAAAGCCAAAGAAATTACTGACCAAGAAATTGACAATGTTTTGAATGATTTGAAAAAAATGCAGACTAAAGAAATTATCAAACCCGAAGTTGCCACCAAAGACGACAAAGTAATAATCAACATGGAAATGTTTTTGGCGTGGGCATCGTAGTTGCCTATTAAAAAATTA
>CAYIJG010000059.1:0-6250 GCA_964363685.1 uncultured Gammaproteobacteria bacterium | reverse complement strand
TAGTAACAACGACGGACGGTGGCGTTAAAAAACAGGTAAGGATAGAAGATCTTGTGAAGCAGATTGGATCAAACCGGGAAGCGCTTGAAGCTTTGAAGGGTGGGGTGGCAGATGATGGCCAGTTTAGTTCCAAAGAAATGTTAGCGCTGATAGAGCAGTTGCAAAAGGCATCTAAAATGGCAGCTGGCAGTGTTGGCCGGCAGAGCATTATGAATAACATTCAGGGCGATGGCGCAGATCCGCAATTGAAACAAGCGTATATGCGTATGTTTGGAATACAGAAGGTTGAGGATCTGCTGGCAAGCAAGAAGAGCTTAGCTACACTTGAAAGTATTGAAAGCGCTATTACAGATAAGGATGAAAAGGGCAAGAACCTGACTGATTTATCTGGTAGCGTAAAAGACGTATTAGGAAAAGTTTTTGATTCGGTAGCGAAAAGTATTCAAGAAGGCAGTGCTATCGTCAGTGGATCTTGGGAACGGATGTCTCTGACATCACCTTCTTTATATGCTGCTCGATCTGAAGCTTTGCGTGATCATCAGCACGCTTTTTATCGGGGTAAAACTGAAGATGTGAAAAATAAGGCTGCCCAGACAGAAATATGGGACAAGATGAATATTATAATTCCTAACGATGCAGGTCAACAAGCAGTGGCGGAGCAGTTGTATAATAAGATTTTCAAGAACATGAAGATTAAACAGGCTATGGTTGCGCAAAAGGGTTTTCTACAATATCTGGCTGGTAAAGAGAAGGCAGGGCAAAAGATTGATGATCACGACCGTCTCATCGGTATAGCTATTACACAAAGAGGTGTAGGTGAAAGCCAAGTTGATGATTCTCTGGAACAGATATTGGAGAAAGTGGGGATAACAGATCCACAAGAGATGATAAATGAAATGAAACAAAGATTAGTCAGTCAAGTAGCCAGATTGAACAGAAATGAGATTAGTACTTTAGCAAGAGGATTCAAGACGGCGTTGTCAGGTTTTAGTCATACGGTGCTTGAAAGAATCAGAGAAAATACTGATCCAGCGGCGGCACAAAATTTTATAAATGATTTTGGTAGGAAGATCCAAGATAGTTCGCATAGTTTTAATGGCAAAACTGCAGAGCAATTAGTGGAACTGATTAAAAAAATGGAACCCGATCAATTTAATCACCTAATGTCAGAAGTTAAACCTTAATTATTAGTATGAGTAAATCACCTGATCACAAGCTACACAATGTGGATTATAAGGAGTTGCTTCCCAAGAGAACTCCAGAAAAGCAACGTGAAATTGAAAAAATGTACGCGAATTTTGGTGAAACCCTTGGCTGGAAAAACATCACTACTGACCAAAATAAAATCGCTGACGCGGAAATACTGCTTGTCACTGGCGGTGATCTTGAGTTTTTGCTTATGCATCATAGGGTGCGCGACCTGCTAGAAGCAAATGCAGTTTGGAATGGCGTGCTCTTTAAAGGTTACGCTGAACCAGAGGATATTTATAAGAGGTTGGAAGAAAAGGCTCCGATGCCAGTCGAGTTATCGGATGGGTCCGGTCAGAAGGTTGACTTGAGAGATATGGCCCGTCTGTTGCGGATAGAAGAAAAAAATAGATACCTGGGTAATAAAAAAATTCCAACTGATGAACTTCGCAGGAGATTCTTTGCAAAAGGGGATCTAAAGGTAGAAGAAATAATCGTGGATGGTAAACCTCTTGATTTAAATACGTTGTGTAAAAAGGATGATTTGGCAGATTTTGATTTTGAAAAGTATATTGATAAAATTGAGGAAAATCAGATTGGTTTTCAGTATTTGGGAGAGTTGCGTGATGAGGTTTTAGTCAAGCACCATATTGAAAATGCTAGTCATACTTTATTTATACCGACCGGCAAAATTAGATATAACGGCAAGCCAGAATATCGATTTATGCCAGTGAGTGGCACTATTGCAGCCAGGGATGCACGCGCTGATTTGCAAAAACAGGACGCTGCTTTTAAAGCGGCAGGCCATGTCCATGAGTTCGGTAACTATTGTGAGACTAACGGTACAACGGTTAAAATCGATCCCCAGCTCTTGAAGCAGCATCGTGAACAAGTCTCTTTACGACAAATTGAAAGAACTCTTCCCCGTACCTTTCGCGCAGCTGTAGGTTTGGAAAGAGAGGAAGAAATGACCATTATTTCTGATAGCGAGGTCAAGGGGCATGAAGATAAAGGAAAAATGAATATTGCGGTCATTGGCGGAAATAATAGAAAAGGAAAAATTTATAAAGGACTACATGATACATACGATAAAGCCATGCAAGAGACTAGAGGGTATGGATTAACTGACCAGGAAGCCGACGATCTTATTTTTACCGATATCATTGCTCCTTTTATTTACGCCAACCCTACGGATTGGCTGATGTGTTTTGCGAAATCAGCCAGTGCTCTTGGTTATAAAGCCGAAAAGGCAGTAGTACAGGGGGGAGACCAATGGGACCAGTATGGAGGAAAAGATAAAGAAGGAAATCAAAGAGGGGGGCAAAAATTTTGTGTGGCTATTCCTTCTAAAGACGGCTTAAAGTATTTTTTCAATTATGGTGAATTGATCAATTATGTTAATGAGAGAATTGGAGCTGGAGATATAGAAGGTATCAAATCAGATGTTAGAGTTACCTATGCGGGTATGACCCAAGCACAAGCTGATCAAGAATCGCAGGACAAGACAGAGGACGAAATAGCAGCGGAACAAGGGGAAATAGAAAGTATGTTGCCGAAACCCCAGAAGTCATTTGTGGCACTAATGAAAAAGATATTTAAAAAAGATGTTGAAACTGTTTTGCAAAATTTTGCCGATAACGGCGCTGATGCAGCGATTGTAGTAAATGGAAAAACAGAAATTTTTAGTAAGTATCTAAAAGATCAGTTACGGTCGCAGGATTTTAAGGAGATAACTGAGATAGTTGGTATTGCGGATAAAAATATAAAAGAGAAAGAGTTCTTTATACTCCTTAAGAGGCTGACACCAGCAATGAGGGTGGATATTTTACAACTTGCCAAAACAGGTAAGGAACAACCGGGACGGCCCGAATCAGAGATTAGTATTGATATAGTAAAATTAATTAATCAGGAGGATATTTACACCGAAACGGGGACGCTGACCGGACTCGCTGAATTTCAAAAAGCTCTCGGAGACTGCGCAGAGTTTATTAAACAATTTGACCCAGATGCTATTGAAGAAAAAACTGATGCGAGCGGTCTTAAAGAACTAAAATTAGTTGATCCCCATAAGAAAGGTTGGGCTCAAGTATTGCATAAAATGAAAATAATTATGTTGGCCCATAAACACAACGAAACAGTGAGAAGCGCTATAGGGGGTAATATAAATGATCCGAAGTGGTTGTTGCGTCAATCCATAATATTATCTGGTAAATCTAAATCATTAGAAGGTTTGAATTTATAGTGAATATGGGTATATATAGAAAAAAATTTACTTTCACTCAACAAGCTAAGGAACGCCTAGACGCATCGGCCCAGTCTATTTTTGATGATCTAGTAAAAGAGTGGGCACTGTTTGATTGGGAGGATGCCTTGGTTTTCCAATCCTTTCCTCTTAGCGAGGATGATGTGGTAGGTGAGGAGGCGCTATCGAACGTAGATGATCTAATAAAATATTTGCGTGGAGAAGATGGCACTAAGCCATTGACAGTAGATGAATTAGCAAGCAAGGATTGGACAAGTGGTTTAGTGGAAGATGCCGATTTAATGAAAAGATTGTTCCGCACCGTATATTTTTGTATAAATAAGGATGATAGAAGATTGGCGATGGCTACACGTCTTAAGTTGGATTCATTTATGATAACTCATGAAGTGGTAGACGGATCTGAATCCGATCCTACTATAAGAGAAATTATCATACGACCATATATTATATTTTGTGCGTACTTTTTCTTTTTGCTACCAAGCGCTCTAAGTTTTTATTTATTTGAGAGCGGATTTTTGCTGTTTGGGTTAAAGTTGGGATTTGATTGGGAAGCAATAGTGCGCGACACAACTGACAGAATGGTGTCTCTTAATTTGCGAAAAAATTTATGTATAGAGTTGTCAGCTTCTTTGTCTAATAACCATACTATATTAGGCCAAGATACTAGTGGTTTGCCTAAAGATATAAAATACTGGGTAGATAATTTTAGGATATTTTCAAAAAAGGAATTTAGCGGTCAGGATTTATTTGGATTTTTAAACGATGATAATTATTTTGGCGGCTGCAAAGATGACGATAAGGATTTGATAAGCCAAATGTTGCAACTTTATACGCATTTAATTAACGGTTATTTAATTGTTCCAAATGGTGATTTGTCGGCTGTTGATAAACGAACGCAGTCCTTGGAAAATAATAGTAAGGTAGAGAATAAATTTGTTAAAGAAGAGGTAGGATTGGATTTACCACTACTTAATTCTAGTAATGAGAACAATAAATTTACAGTTGCCAATGAAGATATTAGAAAAATGATATTGTCAGAATTTGGGTTTGCCCCAGATGATCAGTATGAAAATTTAGAAGAGATATTTTCTCGGTTAGCAGAGCTATCAATATATTTCAATCGGCCAGAGATAGCGGATCTTTATTATTTTGATGAAGATAAAAATAAATTTGTGTGGAAAGAATAATTTAAAATATGTCAGAGCCTTTAATTTCAATCAAGAAACCGGACGGAACCTTTGTCAAAGTGACAATGGCTGAATTTTTGGCAATGAAAAAGCAAAAAGCTATTCCATCAGCACAGCCCACGCCAGTAGTTATTCCGCAGCTTGCAGTACATACAAAACCTCACGCCGAGCACCAAACAACACATCCAAAATCTCATGCTATTGCCCCTCGTTCTGAAAAACCACCACATCCAGCGCATCACAAACCCCTGACTAGCGCTGATGCTCGTTCGCCACTGGAAGAAAAAATGGTAACCAAAAGTGATGCGCCTTTGACTAGTAATAAGAGAGAAAGTCAGGTGGAAGAAGTAGTGCGAAAGATAGGCTTCGGCGTACCACCAGACTTGCTTGGCCGATTGAAGAGTTTGGTTTTGGCCAAACTTAAAGATATTAAGAGCGAAGATGAGACTCGTGATGTTTTGGCTCGGTCTGTTGCTAGCGGCGGTTTGGGCTTGGCTCAAACGCAAGTGGAAAAAATTATTAGCGTTGTGCGTGAAGTTCACGCTAAATATCATGCAAACCAGAAACAAGACCCCGAAGATATCCCAGCTTTGAAAGGCAATGACAGTATGGCCCTGATGGTTGAACCGCCGGAGTTGCCAGCGATTGCAATTGACGTAAAACCAAAGCCGTATAATGAAATTGGCAAGGTTTATCAACCACCAATACCGTCACCAAAGCCGGAATTAATTCCTCAAAATGATTTGGTTTCAAAATTAGTCAAAGAAAGCATGGCCAGTGAACCTATTTTTAAAATTAGTTCCAAGTCTGCCCCGAAAAATTTCGTTCCAGATATTTCAGCGCCAAACACAGAAATGGGTCCGGTGGAGGAAATCAGGTCAATCAGTTTGTTTGATTTTAGGAGGTTGTCTGGAAATACAGAAGAGTCGGCCAAAAGATTGCAACAAAAAATGATTAACTTGCAAGAGGAATCTTTTATTTGGTATCTGGACGCGCTCTCGGCCTATCATAACTCGCCGTTGTATTTGGAATATATAAAATCTGTTTGCCAATCTTTGGCTGAAAGAAAATCATTAGCCAATGTACTTATGATGAAAAATAGTATAAAATTAAGCGAGGTGATGGCGATAATTGAAATGGAAAAGAGTTTGTAAGGCACAAGGAGCAAGGTGAAAGGAAAAAGGGCGAAGAAAAGTTTTTACCTTTAACCATTTACCTTTTAACTTTTAACTTCAACGTATGGATCAGTTCGTAGTTCCACAATTTATAGAAGTAGAGGATAAAATTTTTGGCCCAATTACCACTAGGCAATTTTTGATTTTATTGGTAACCGGTTTAATTTTATTTATCATTTTTAAATTAGCTGACGTGGCTTTGTTTATTTTTTTTGCGGTGCTTATCGGTGGGTCTGCTTTAATTCTTGCCTTTGTCAAAATAAATGGCCAACCTTTTCATTATTTTTTATTAAATATAGTGCAAACGGTGCGACGTCCTAGCCGTCGAATTTGGGATAAAAGTTTTAGTAAGAATGAACTTAAGGAATCAATTGAGTCTGGAAAATTTGAGGTGCCAGAGGTTGTAAAGGAAATTCCAAAAATGTCTTATAGTCGGA
>CAYIJG010000058.1:0-6327 GCA_964363685.1 uncultured Gammaproteobacteria bacterium | reverse complement strand
CGTATGTCAAAGGGGTTGATACAATTAGTTGGGAAGAAAATAAAACCGATACTAGTTTTGTGGGTGTCTCATTTCAGTTGCCAGATGTAGAGGACACCAAAGTAGAGGCAGGCCGATTTTTTTCTGAAGAAGAAGATAAAAATTTAGGTAAAGTAGCGGTGCTCGGTAGCCAGGTAGTTAAGGATTTATTTAAAGACTCTGATTCGCTCGGAAAACAAATAAAAATAAAAAAAATCACCTTTACTATTATCGGTGTGATGACGGAAAGAGGCAGTAGCGGTTTCCAAAATCAAGACAATCAAATCTATATTCCGTTTTCCACTGCCCAAAAATTATTATTGGGCATAGATTATGTCAGTTTTGCTCGTCTCAAAATTGATAAAGCAGAAAATGTTGAAAAAAGCGTGGAGTATATAAAACAAATACTTAGAGAACAGCATGATATTACCAATCCCGAGGAGGATGATTTTTCGGTGCGCACGACGGCGCAAGGTCTTGATGCACTGACCAATATTACTAACGCCCTAAAAATATTTTTGTCATCTATTGCAGCTATATCTCTTATAGTCGGTGGTATTGGCATCATGAACATCATGTTGGCGGCGGTGCAAGAAAGAACTAGAGAAATTGGCTTGCGCAAAGCTGTGGGGGCGACAAATTCAAATATTACAGCGCAATTTCTCATCGAGTCTGTTATGATCACGGCTTTAGGAGCTTTGCTTGGAATCATTTTAGGCGCAGGGATTTCTTTTATAGCGGGTAAGGTTGCTCAAAGTTTTGGTTATCATTGGGATATTGTCGTCTCTTTTTCGTCTATTTTGGTTGCGTGTGTGGTCGGGGTTGGTATTGGTTTGATTTTTGGTTTGGTGCCAGCCCGGCGTGCGTCTAAACTTAATCCAATAGAAGCCCTGCGCTATGAGTAGTTTTCAAAATCTAGGTTTAAATTTAAAGTTGGCCGGAAGATCTTTGCTAGCGCAAAAAACCAGATCTGTTTTGACGATTCTTGGTATTAGTATCGGGGTGGCGGTGGTAATTACTATTCTGGCAGCCGGTCGGGGCTTAGATAAATTTATTATGAGTCAGCTTGAGATTTTTGGTTCTGATACTATCAGTATTGAAGTAAAAATTCCTAGCACCAAGAGTACTGGTACAGATAACGCAGTCGGGCAATCTTCGGGAATAATTATTACCACTTTAAAAAATAAAGATATTGTTGATGTGTCCAAGCATCCAAATATTTCCGCTGCTTATGGTTGGGTTATAGGCCAGGCCGTGGCTTCATATCAAGGACAGATAAAAACTATTACTTTAATTGGTCAGGGCTATATGATGCCTGAGGTAGAAAAGTTTTCTTTAGCCGAAGGCAGAATGTTTACCAAAGAAGAAGAGGATTCGCTCTCGCAAGTAGTGGTGCTTGGTCCAACTGTAAAAGAAAAATTATTTGGGGATGATACGGCTTCAGGAAAAACTATTTATTTAAAAGGCAAGCCGTTTAAAGTTTTGGGTGTGGCTGCCAAGCGTGGCGCTACTTTTGGTATGGATATGGATAATGTTATTATTCTGCCAACCAAAACCATGCAGAAAAGACTTTTGGGAATAGATTATGTTCGTAATATTATTGCCAAGATGAAGGATGTTAGTATCTCCAAACAAACTGTTCAGGAGTTGGGAGATATTATTCGCGCCAATCATGATATAGAAGATCCAAACAAAGACGACTTTGCCATCAATACTATGGCCGAAGCGGCTTCTATTTTGGGAAGTGTGGTTAGTGGTATTACATTTTTATTAGTGGCGCTAGTTTGTATATCACTGATCGTGGGAGGAGTGGGAATTATGAATATAATGTATGTGTCAGTGTTGGAACGAGTGTTTGAAATCGGTTTGCGCAAAGCCCTGGGTGCAAAAAACGAGGATATATTGTCGCAATTTTTGATGGAATCAGTGCTACTGACATTTATTGGTGGCGTAGTAGGGGTAATTCTAGGCGCGTTGTTAGCTTTACTTGTTTATTTTATTGCCATAGCCAACAATTTTAATTGGGTTTATAGCATTCCCGTTTATTCTATATTTTTATCAGTCGGATTTTCCGCTTTTATTGGTATTGTTTTTGGGCTTTATCCAGCGCGCAAGGCAGCGCGACTTAATCCGATTGAGGCCTTGAGAAGGGAATAGCGTCATCTCCCCCTTACCAAGGGGGAGCGAAGAGGGGGTTGCCGAAGTTTAAGCCAGCGGGACGGCAAACCCAAGTCTATTGATTTTTTGTCTTTAAAGAATATAATACCCCCATTATCTTTAGTTTAAATAATATGTCGGAAGAACAATTTAATCCAGATAAATTGAGAAACAGACTAGCTACACCGTTGCCTGAGACTATAGCCGATGAACTTGCGCAAAAAGAGAAGGGTATCCCACGTCTATATAAGGATGTGCTGAAAGTTACTGTTGAACTCGAAAAAATGAAAAAAGATAGCGAAAGAATTATTGATACTAAAGATAGTAGAGGTGTGCTGTTAGACCAAAATATCATAGCTAATGTAAGAAGTAGAAAAACACAACTCATTGACGATATTAATCAAAAATTAATAAAAACAAGAGAGGCCGTAGTGAAGTTTTTTTTACCACCTTTTAATCTTGCTAAAGACACCTCTGATTTTGTGATTGCAAATAAATCACCAGAACCAGAACCAGAACAGGACGATTCATCCGCCCGATTTATGGTTGTTGAACATCAGGATTTGACCGCAGCAGATTTTGTGAGATGGGAGGAAGTTTTAGATAGGGCTGATTATTTACTTAATAAGTTTAATCTTTTTAAAAGAGAACTGAAGCGTTCTTTAGCGGGAGGAGAATGTAAAGTTACAGTAGATAGAGCTATGCCACCTTACGATAAAGAGGCTATTGCCTATAGTAATGAATTAATGTTTGCGTATCATTTGGGAGATTCAGAAACTATCACTTGGGATCTAGTTGAAGTTTTAAAAACAAATCAAAAATATTTTCGAGACATGGGTCTTGATGCTTGGGCAGAGGATATTGCTACCTTTGACCCGGAAGATTTAACTGACCAACAATTAGAAATTATGAGGCGAGAAATTAGTATGGGCGCACTTCCTATAATAATGCCATCTGAAAATGTGCAACGTGCCACTACTTTGGAGGATATTAAAGACAAACTGAAGCCAATTTATATTTTAGATGGTGTAGAACAAGTGGTTAATGAATCGCATGCCTTTGCCATGAATTTATCTGATTTTATTAATCACGCAACTGGATTGTCATCAGAAAATATCCCAGATAGACCATATATGGCGATGATGTCAGCTGGTCAAAAACCAGCACCTAGTACGATAAATCGAAGAAATACTAGTAGCGCAGCGTTAATTGAGATCAATACGGAGCGCGCACAGGACGGTCAAACTATTGCTTCCCCAACAAATTTATTTGAGTATCTTGCTTTAACGGCTGTGTCTACTCGTACACAAAGAGATTCTGGTTCGTCGACAGTTACTCCAATAGATTCTCGAAGCGCCACACTATTGATTGGTTCGTCTTTGGCTGATCAGGAAAAAATATCAAGCATTGAGTTTGATCCAAATAGAGCAGGGTTACTTTTTGGTGTTACTGACCCATCAGACCTCGGAACGAATTGTGGTTTCCGCATTACAGTAAGAGTTGTGCCAGAGGGGAATTAATTATTTTTATCATTTTTGACTTGTATTAGTTTTGACCTATGACCGATACCCAAGCTATCAAAGACAGATTGGACATTGTACAGATAATCGGCGAATATGTCCGCCTCAAAAAGGCAGGCATAAACTACAAAGCCAACTGTCCTTTCCATAACGAAAAATCGCCTTCGTTTATGGTTCAGCCTGAAAAACAATTCTGGCATTGTTTTGGTTGCGCCAAAGGCGGGGATGTTTTTTCTTTCTTACAAGAAATGGAGGGCATAGATTTTTCTGAAGCCCTCAAAATTTTGGCCAACCGCGCCGGGGTCAAACTTGATGATTATGCGAGTGAGGTCAACAAAAGCCAGAAAAACAGAATTGTAGAAATCAATAATAAAGCGGTCTATTTTTTCCATCATTTTTTACTGGAAATGCCAGCTGCTCAAGGAGCGAGAGATTATTTACAGAAAAGACAATTGTCATCAGAAACAATGGTGGATTGGCAAGTGGGATTTATTCCCGAGCAGTGGGATTTACTAACCAAGTATTTACTGCAAAAAGGTAATAGCGTAGATGATTTGTTAGCTTCTGGTCTTACTATTAAAAAAGAAGGTGGCAATAGTTTTTACGACCGTTTTCGTGGCCGAATTATGTTTCCGATTTGGGATGTGCATGGCAATGTTGTTGGCTTCACCGGGCGGGTACTAGTAGAAACAGAAAAATCAGGGGGAAAATATGTAAACACCCCGCAGACATTAGTTTTTGATAAATCGAGAATTTTGTATGGCTTAAACAAAGCCAAGACAGAAATTAAATCCAAAGATTTTACAGTGTTGGTTGAAGGGCAGATGGATGTGATTGCCTGTCATCAGGCGGGGATGAAAAACGTGGTGGCGTCTTCGGGTACAGCCCTGACTTTTGAACAGGTAAAACTTTTAAAAAGATATTCAAACAATATTGCTATTGCTTTTGACGCTGATACCGCTGGTCAAAACGCAGCCAAGCGCGGTATCGATTTGGCGCTGGAGCAGGGGATGAGTATAAAAATTATTCAGATACCTGTCGGAGCCGGCAAAGACGCCGATGAATGTATTAAAAAAGACAAAGCCGTTTGGTTTAAGGCTGTAACAGAAGCGCGAGAAGTGATGGATTGGTATTTTGCTAGCGCCTTGCTGGGGATAAACAAGAATGATCCCAAGCAAAAACAAAAAGCCTCTGATACGCTACTAGCTGAAATTATTCGTTTGCCATATGCGGTTGAACGTGATCATTGGCTGAAAAAATTGTCCTATGAATTAGGTGTAGAGCAAAATACTCTAGCTCAAGAAATGACACGTATCAAGACAACTCAACCCAAAAATTTTTCTGATGACAAGCAAGATAATCAAGTGGTGAATGTGGTAAAAAAAGAAGAGTGGACAGAGAATACCAAGTTTATTTTGTTGATTGAAAATTTCCTCACTTTACTTCTCAAATTTCCAAGTCTGTTCTCGCAGTATGTTCTCAAGCTAAGGCCTGAGTTTTTTGCTCAGAACCAGTTCGCCGGTCTTTACGAATCCCTAAAAAAACATTATAATGGCAACACCTGCCTGCCGGTAGGCGGGTTAGACTTAAATGCCGTAAAACATGACTTATCCAAAGAGGAGCAAACTTTGGTAGATATTTTATTGCTTAAGCTAGATAAAGATTATAGTGGGTTTGATTTGAAAGAAGCGGATAGAGAGGCGGAAATTTTATTTGAGGCCATCAAGTCTGACTGGTTGAAAAATAAACGTTTGGAACTCAATACAAAATTAAAGCAGGTTGAGAATAGTCAGGATCCGGAAGCAGTCAAAAAGATCATACAAGAAATAATGGATTTAGAAAAATAATAAGATTTAATAAATACATCCCCCTATGGTGGTCAAAAAAAGAGGGACAATTAAGAAGTCTTCCAAGCCATTGCGCGTTAAACATACGCGTAAGCCAAAAAGGGAGAAAAAAGTAGTGGTTAAAAGTATAAAAAAATCAAAAATTAAGCAGTCCTTCACAAAAAATATCCGCCCGAGGCGGATCGGCCTTGGGCCGAAAAAAATCTTCTCCAAAGTTGGTGGCAAGAAAAATGAACCGGAAGAAATTATTTCCGAGCCAACCCTAAAAGACATTTGGGCGCTGGTCGCCAAAGGCCGTACTCGTGGTTTTATTACCCAAACTGAGGTTGAGGGGGTCTTTTCTCGTCCAGAACGGTATTTAGACCTCTATGAGGGCTTTATGGACCTGTTGGATAGAAATGGTGTCACGATTGTAGAAACCGCTGGTAATCTGTTGGGTCAGCGTGGTGGTAATAAAGAGTTATTAAAGCAATTCCAAGGCGCGCAACCCGATATGGATACGCCGTTTGATTTAGGTCAAATTTCTTCAGATTCAATTCAAATGTATTTGCGCGAGATCGGAAAAATTCCTCTTCTTAAATCTGCGGAAGAAGTTGCTCTGGCCAAACGTAAAGAACGAGGTGATAAAGAAGCGGACAGGAGATTGATAGAAGCCAACTTGAGATTGGTAGTCTCTATTGCCAAAAAGTTTGTGGGTAAATCGTTGTCTTTGCTCGATCTCATTCAAGAAGGTAATATCGGTTTGTTTCGAGCGGTAAAAAAATTTGATTATCGCAAAGGTTTTA
>CAYIJG010000057.1:0-6414 GCA_964363685.1 uncultured Gammaproteobacteria bacterium | reverse complement strand
AAAATTATTCTCGGCATTTGGCAGGCAAGTTGGCGGGTGAAGCGCCAGATACTTTGCTTTCATATTTTCCTTGGAAAAAAGATAAAGGTGGCAAAAATATTCCTGATTTTCTCACGATTATGGATGAGTCGCATATTGGTTTGCCTCAAGTGCGAGGGATGTATGCAGGGGACAGAAGTCGTAAAGATACGCTCGTGCAGTATGGTTGGAGACTTCCATCAGCCCTTGATAACCGACCGCTTAAGTTTGATGAATTTGAAAAAAGAGTGGGGCAGGTTGTATTTACTTCAGCAACTCCTGGAGATTTTGAGATGAGCCGTTCGGCAGTGGTGGCTGAACAGGTCATTCGTCCGACAGGTCTTATTGATCCGCCGATAGAAGTACGTCCGGTGTTTGATAAAAAAACAAACCGAGGTCAAGTGGATGATATTATAAGTGAGATTGAGGCTATTATCAAAAATAAAGAAAGAGTAATTATTAACGTGTTGACCAAAAAAATGGCCGAAGAATTATCAGAGTTTTTGAAACAGAAAAATTATCCAGCTAATTATTTACATTCAGATGTAAAGACGTTAGAGCGTACAGAAGTTCTGATAGCTTTTCGTGAGGGTAAATTTAATGTGCTCATTGGGGTTAACCTTTTGCGGGAAGGATTGGATTTACCGGAGGTAACGCTGGTAGCCATTATGGACGCCGATAGAGAGGGGTTTTTGCGTAGTGAAGAATCCTTGATGCAGACAATGGGTAGAGCGGCGAGAAATGTGAAAGGAAAAGTTATTTTGTATGCTGATACAATTACCAAATCTATGAAAGCGGCGATGAAAGAAGTGGATAGACGACGTAAAGTGCAGATAGCCTATAATACCAAACATGGCATTACGCCACAGACAACAAATAAAGATATAGAACAGTTTTTGGATATGCCAGCTGGGGATTTGAATTTGCCGGTGAGAGGTAAGCGGTCTTTTAAAAAATAATTTTTGTTCTTTAAAAAAACACGCTGTCAAGGTGGACAGCGGAAGCCCGTAGGTGGAGCCTCTACCAGGAAAGAGCGGGGCGCAAAAGAGCACGGCGGGAGGGGTTGAGTTCTAGTTGCCGGGGGTCAGTCCCATAATCTTCAGTAGAGCATCAGGAAGCTCTCCCTTGATTAGGACCGAGTGTGTGCAGCCTGCCTTCAGCATCGCCTCGTTGTAGCTGGGTACTACGGAAGTGGCGATGATAGGACCCGCGAACCCCTTGCCACGGATTTCCCCCACCAGATCCGCAGTGTCGAGAGTTCTTCGTTCGAGGCTGGTACACATCACTATGGCCGCAAGGTTACCCTTGTGTTCAGTCAAAGCTCTTCGTACCCCCAATCTGTCATGAGCAGACACAACCTCCACCTTGTTCCGCAGCTTACCCTCCCACCCCTTTCTGAATACAGGATCGTCTTCGACGATCAGCACCTTTAGCATATTCAGCACCCCTTGGTTTGAGATATTTAGACTAACAACTACAGGAAAATAAGTCAATAAAAGATATAAAATTTAAAAATAAAGTAAATAAGTTTTAATATGGAAGATAAAATTATAATCAAAAAAGCTAGGGTACATAATCTCAAAAATGTATCTTTAGAAATTCCCAAAAACAAACTGATTGTTTTTACGGGAGTATCAGGTAGTGGTAAATCCTCTCTGGCTTTTGATACCATTTTTGCCGAAGGTCAGCGTCGGTATATAGAATCTTTGTCGCCATATGCCCGTCAGTTTTTGGGGCAGATGGAACGGGCTGATGTAGATGAAATTACCGGCTTGTCTCCAGCCATCGCTATTGGCCAAAAAGCCTTGAGTCATAACCCTCGATCTATCGTGGGGACGCTCACAGAAATTTATGATTACTTGCGTGTGCTCTATGCCAGACTGGGTGAAGTCTTTTGTCCGACCTGTGGCACAAAAATAGAAAAATTATCTCCGGAAGAAATGATTGATATCATTTTAGGAATGGCCAAGGAGTTGAATCAAAAGACCGTCACCATTTTATCGCCAGTGGTGCGTGGTCGCAAGGGTGAGTACTATCAATTGCTCTATGATTTTTTAAATGAAGGTTTTGAGCAGGCACGCGTGGATGGTAAGATGCATTCTTTACATGACCGCATAGAACTGTCTCGTAATAAAATTCACAATATAGAAGTTTTGGTTGATAGAGTAATGATTAGCGACGAAAGCCGTTTGTTTGAAGCCGTAGAAGGCGCTTTGGAGCACAGTAAGGGTTTGGTTACCGTGTTGTTTGGAGAAACTACAAAAAATCCAATTGAGCGGTTATTATCCAGCCACTGGTCTTGCCCAGAAGATGGTTTTTCTTTTCCTGAAATTGAACCACGGCTTTTTTCTTTCAACAGTCCGGCGGGAGCCTGTGTGGCTTGTGGTGGCTTAGGGAAATCTGATGTCTTCACTAAAGAAATTTGTCCGGAGTGTGAAGGTAAACGGTTAAAACCCGAAGCTTTATCAGTTCGCATCAAACACAAAAATATCTATGAAGTTTCGGCTTTGACCATAGAAGAAGGCTATGATTTTTTCAAAGAGTATGGCAAGAAGCTCAATGAACGCCAGACCATGATTGCCCACAATATTATTAAAGAAATAAACGACCGATTTAAATTTTTACTTGAGGTTGGTTTGGATTATATTACGCTTAATCGCGAGGCGCATACCTTATCCGGTGGGGAAGCGCAACGCATTCGGTTGGCCTCACAGATTGGCTCCCATCTGTCTAATACTCTATATGTGTTGGATGAGCCGACAATTGGTTTGCATGAGAGAGATACAGAAAGATTGGTAAATACCTTGAAAGCTTTACGTGATGAAAATAATACGGTGATTATTGTGGAGCATGATGAGCGCACGATCAAAGAATCTGATTATTTAGTGGATCTTGGGCCAATGGCTGGTGAGTTGGGTGGAGAAGTGGTTTATAGTGGGCCAACCAAAAGTATTAAAGATGAAAAAAATAAATCGTTGACCTTAAAGTATTTAACTGAAGAAGTAAAAATAGAAGTGCCAAAAAAACGTCGCTGGAAAGAAACCGAGGAGATTTCAATTGTCGGCGCGCGAGCAAATAATCTTAAAAATATAAATGTCAAAATTCCATTGCGAAAGTTCGTTTGTATTTCCGGTGTTTCCGGCGGGGGTAAGTCATCGCTCCTGTATGATGTGCTCTATGAAAATGTAGCGAGAATAAAGAGCCGATTTAAGAAGTTGGAAGATGTGAGTAAAATTACTGGTACCGAGTATGTAGACAAAGCGGTGATTGTTAATCAAGCTCCGATTGGTCGTACGCCACGATCAAATCCAGCTACCTATACAGGTATTTTTACGCCGATTCGTGATTTCTATACCAGCCTGGAAGAAGCTCGGGTAAGAGGTTATACTCATTCTCGTTTTTCTTTTAATGTGCCAGGTGGACGTTGTGAGTCTTGTCAGGGAGCTGGTTTTAATACGATTGAGATGCACTTCATGCCTGAGGTAGAGGTGCCTTGTGAGGTCTGTCATGGTAAACGTTTTAGCCGTGAGACGTTGCAAGTCAAACATAAGAATAAAAATATTAGTGATGTCTTGGAGATGACGGTCAATGAGGCGGTGAAATTTTTCGAGCATATTTATCAAATTACTGATAAACTAAAGGTGCTACAAGAAGTAGGGTTGGGGTATTTGAGACTAGGACAAAGTGCTACCACGCTCTCTGGTGGAGAAGCACAAAGAATAAAACTGGCTCGCGAATTGGCGGCTCCCTTAGGCAAGAAAAATTTGTATTTGTTGGATGAGCCGTCGGTTGGTTTGCATTACCATGATATTGAGATGTTATTGGCAGTTTTAAATAAGTTGGTTGATAAGGGAAATTCGGTGGTGGTCATTGAACACAATTTGCATATTATCAAGTGCGCAGACTATATTATAGATATGGGTCCTGAGGGTGGGGCTAAAGGCGGGATAGTCGTAGCCAAAGGCACACCAGAGGAGGTAGGCGATAATCCTAATTCCTATACGGGGATGTATTTGAGGGAGTATCTTTAGGGAGTAAGGTGTAGGTAGTGGTGAGTAGTTATTTATTAATTTAATTTATTCACTACAAACTCGCAATGAGTTTGTTAACTGTCATTCTGAGCAAAGCGAAGAATCTCTGTCCGTACAATGTCATTCCCGCCACAGCGGGAATCCAGACAATTTGAACACTGGATTCCCAATCAAGTTGGGAATGACAAAGATCCTTCACTACGTTCAGGATGACAAAAAATATATGAAAAAAATAATTGCCCTGTTCGCGATAGTCGCAGTCATAGGTGTTGTAGTCGTTATTTTTAATTCCAGAAAGCCTATTTCGCAAACTGATGGCTATAATAATCAAGTTGAAGATAAAAAGGGTTTATTTGTAAACAACTTGCAAGAAAATGACACGATATCTTCGCTATTCAAAATTACCGGTTATGTAAACGGAGATGGTTGGATTGGTTTTGAAGGGCAAGTGGGTGGTGTTAGTTTGTATGACAATACAGGTAATGTTTTAGACACTAAGCCACTGACCGCTACTTCCGAATGGATGACATCAACTGTGCGTTTTGAAGCTAATTTAGAATTTTTTACCATTGCTAGATCTGGCAAAATTGTCTTTAGAAATGAAAACCCAAGCGGAGAACCATCTCGAGATAAATCTGTTTCTTGGAATATAAAGTTTGCTCCGGTCGGAGAGACGATGAGTTTAAAAGCGTATTTTAGTAATAGCAATCTTGATCCAGAAATTACCTGCGAGAAAGTTTTTCCTGTGACTAGAACTGTAGCCAAGACTGCAGGAGTAGCCAGAGCCGCGTTAGAAGAAATGCTCAAAGGCTCAACTTCTCAAGAACAGGCCAGTGGGTTTGCCAGTATGATTAACCCTGGAGTAAAGATTAATAGTTTAACTATAGATAAAGGTGTAGCCAAAGTTGATTTTGATGAAACTATTCAACAAGGAATAGGCGGATCATGCCGTGCCAGTATGATGCGACTGCAAATAGAACAAACGCTTAAACAATTTCCAACCGTAAAGAGTGTGATTATTTCTGTTGGAGGTAAAACAGAAGATGTATTACAACCATGAACCTTATAGACCAAGCCAAACAATTTCCTCTCAGTCCAGGGGTATACATATATAAAGACAAAAGTGGCAAGCCTCTCTATGTTGGCCGAGCCACGGCTTTGCGTCGGCGAGTTTTGCAATATTTCAGAAAAGATATCGATCCGCGCATTGCCGAGATGGTTACTTTGGCAATTAAAATTGATTATCTATCAACTGACACAGTACTTGAGGCCATTATTTTGGAAGCAAATCTTATCAAAAAATATTGGCCTAAGTATAATATCGAAGAAAAAGATGATAAATCGTTTATTTTTTTGGTCATTCCTACCGGCGATTTTCCTAAGCCGTTTACGGTTCGGGGGAGAGAGCTCAAGAATTTTCCCGTTCCGGCAGGCAGAGTATTTGGGCCATATCAAAGCTATGCGGCTTTAAAAACAGTGCTAAAAATTGTGCGAAGAATTTTTCCTTATAGTACTTGTAGGCAGGAGGGTAAGCCCTGTTTTGATTATCAGATTGGTCTTTGCCCGGGGGTGTGCGTCGGTGTCATCAGTAAAAAAGATTATCAAAAAAATATCAATAACCTATTATTATTGTTTCGAGGAGAAAAAGTTAAATTATTGAAAAAATTGTCTAAAGAAAATCCTGAAGCGGCGATATATCTAAAACATATTCAAGACGTTACTTTAATTTCTCGTGATGAATACGGCGCAGAAGCAGGTTCTGAGAATTTCAATCGGATTGAAGGTTATGACATTTCGCATTTTGCCGGTAAAGAAACTTATGGCTCCATGGTAGTTTTTACCGACAGTAAGCCAGACAAAGCGCAGTACAGATTATTTAAAATAAAAAACGCGCCAGCTAGTAATGACTTGGAAGCGCTCAAAGAAATGCTAGAAAGAAGACTGAAACATACCGAATGGCCAAAACCTGATTTAATTCTCATTGACGGAGGTAGACCGCAGATAGAGTATCTGGTCAAAACTATGGAGCAGTTTCAGGTAAAAAGTCCGTGGCTAGGGTTGTCAAAATTAAATGGGGATCATCTGGTATATCCGGCAGGAACAAAAAATGTGTTCAAGGATTTGGCTGAAACTATCAAAAGAACTTTACAGCAAGTGCGTGATGAAGCGCATCGGTTTGCGAACAGAGGTAGGAGTAGAAGATATTTTAATAACAACCTTGGAGGTTGACAAAAAATCAGTTTGGGAATATAAACAATCAATAAGTTGTTCTTTTAAAAGACATCACATTTTATTTATATAGTGGACTTGGAGTTTTAGAATATTTTTAAATTAAAGTATTTTGAAATTCCGAGTCCCTAGGTCG
>CAYIJG010000056.1:0-6424 GCA_964363685.1 uncultured Gammaproteobacteria bacterium | reverse complement strand
AGATAGAAATGCAAGGCAAAGAATATACCCCGCAAGAAATTTCCGCTATGATTTTGGGTAAAATGAAAGCAGATGCTGAAGAGAAATTGGGTGAAAAAATTACCGAAGCGGTCATTACTGTACCGGCTTATTTTGATGATGCCCAGCGCCAAGCCACCAAAGACGCCGGCGCTATTGCCGGTCTAAACGTGTTACGTATCATTAACGAACCAACCGCCGCGGCTTTGGCTTATGGTTTTGATAAGAAAAAAGATCAAAAAATCGCTGTTTATGATTTGGGCGGTGGTACTTTTGATATTTCTATTTTGGAAGTAAGCGCTGATACCGTGCAAGTGTTATCTACCAATGGTGATACGCATTTGGGCGGTGATGACTTTGATAATATTATTATCAATTGGATCAATGAAGAATTCAAAAAAGACAGTGGGATTGATTTGAGCAAAGATTTATTGTCCAAGCAAAGAATTAAAGAAGCAGCGGAGAAAGCCAAGATTGAGCTTTCTACCTCTCAAGAATCAGAAATCAATCAGCCGTTTATTACTTCCGATTCAAACGGACCAAAACATTTGGTCATGAAACTTACTCGCGCCAAATTGGAAGAGTTGGTAGGTGAGCTTGTAGAAAAAACTTTGGTGCCAGTACGCAAAGCGTTGGAAGATGCCAAATTAAAACCGGAAGAGTTAAATGAAGTTGTGATGGTTGGTGGTATGACTCGTATGCCACTGGTACTGCAAATGGTTGAAAAATATTTTAACAAAAAACCAAATATCAGCGTTAACCCAGATGAAGTGGTGGCTATCGGCGCGGCGGTGCAAGCTGGCGTGCTTAAAGGCGAAGTCCACGACGTATTGCTTTTGGACGTGATTCCGCTATCATTTGGTTTAGAGACTATGGGCGGGGTAATGACAAAACTTATTGAACGTAATACCACCATTCCTACATCAAAGAGCCAGGTGTTTTCTACGGCCGCGGATAACCAACCAGCTGTAGAAATAAAAGTATTGCAAGGAGAACGTCCAATGGCTACTGATAATAAAAATTTAGGAATGTTTATTCTTGATGGTATTCCACCAGCTCCTCGCGGAGTACCCCAAGTAGAAGTGACTTTTGATATTGATGCTAATGGTATCTTAAATGTGAAAGCCAAAGACAAAGCCACCAATAAAGAACAATCCATTCGTATTGAGGCATCTACCGGTTTGTCCAAAGAAGAAGTTGAAAAACTGAAAAAAGACGCTGAGATTCATGCTGATGAAGATAAGAAAAAACAAGAATTAATTGAGGTAAAAAATATTGCCGATACCATGGTCTATACCACCGAAAAAATGATGAAGGAAGTGGAAGAGAAAAAAGTAGCTATTACCGATGAAGAAAAAGCCAAGGTAGAAGAAGGGCTTAAGGGGTTAAAAGAAGTAAAGGATAAAGAAGATATAGAGGCTATCAAAAAGGCTTCTGAGGAGCTTTCTAAGGCCGCGCAAGTAGTTGGTACCAAGATGTATCAAGCTGCCCAACCAGCGCCAGGTCAGGCCGCTCCAGGCGGAGAAGAAAAGAAGGATGATGCTGGGCAAGGGCCAATAGAAGGCGAGGTTGTTGATAGTAATGACAAAAAGTAATATAATAATTAAAATAGATTAATCCCGATGTAAGTCGGGATTAATCGTTTGTCATAATAAAATAATCGAATTAAGTAATATGAGCGAACATACTTCCGAACAATCTGGCGCTGATTTTAGTATTGCTCGTGATTTCCCAGCACTTGAAACGGTATTAACCAGCAAAGATTTGCAGAAATTTGATAGGCTAGGTATAGAAATACAAAGACGCCTAAAGAAAAAAGGTGTTTTAATTCGTAATCCTGGAACATGGCAGATGGCCATTGGTTATCTGGATAAAATTTTTGGAGGTCTACAAAAGGATAGTTTGCGAGGGTATTCTTTTATTGATGTGGGAGGTGGTTCGTATAAAACTCAAGGTTTCTCATATGGACCCGACTTAGCAAAAGCGTTTAATTATTTTGGAGCAGACGTAACGATTGTTGATCCCGTTGCTAATCCAAATGACTTCTTACCCGACGAACTGAAGCATGTTGTTATTGAGCCAGAAACAGTTGAAAATTTTGTTCAGAGAAATGTTACAAAAAAAGTTTCCATGCTGACGTCGGCTAGCTTTTTCGGTTCCCCTAATAAGGAAGTAAATACTCCTGAAGAGTGTTTGGCGACAATTGCTAATTTGCGCGACATGGCGAAAGTGTCTGATGTGCAACTTCATGTGGTTAATAATCTAGATCATGTTAATTGGCAATTATTGGCAAGTCAACTTAATGACTCAAGCGTAGAACACGGCCTTCAAGTCAAGTATTTGGGAGGCGCGACATTATTAGCCAATTCGCGAAAAGATATGCCGTTAGTTGATTTAATTATTATTGACAATCGATTACCACGCCAGTAAATTTTTATTAAATATTTTATGATAGAAGACAAGGAAATTCCTGGAGAGCTTGAGGCTTTTCGAGATGAGATAAGAAAATTAGCAGAAATAAATGAGTCTCTTAGGCTTGGGGTGAAAAATATAGGAGACTTAAAAGAAGACGAGGCTATAGTGTGGAGAACTTATAAGCATCTATTTCGTGAGGCCTATAAAGATTTGGATCAGTGTCAAAATTTACAAGACATAAGAAGTAAAAGAAAAAAATTCATAGTGTGTTTGAGGAGTCTTGATAAATTAACCCAGCTCATTTCTTCCATCAAAGATGGCCTTATTAATTCAGGAGAAGTGGAAGAAAAAAATAAAAGTAGAATACAGTTTCTAGCTTGGGTAGATAACCTACTTGTATTAAAAAGTAATTTGTTTTCTTTAATTCACGATCTAGATTCTTTAGATGAAAACGATTTGGTAAAAATAAAAAATAGTATGCAAGTAAAAAAAGATAGTTTATTGCTATAATTAGTTATGTCCCACAAAGATTATTACAAAATTCTCGGAGTTGATAAGAATGCTTCGGTTGATGATATAAAAAAGGCCTTTAAAAAATCGGCCATGCAACACCATCCAGACAGGCCGGGTGGAAATGAAGCCAAATTTAAAGAAGCCAATGAAGCTTATCAAGTGTTGAGTGATAAAGAAAAGCGCCAACGCTATGATCAGTTTGGCTCTGATTTTGAGCAACAAGGCGGATTTAGCGGTGGCATGAATTGGGAAGATGTGATGAATTCTTTTCGAGGCCAAGGCGGATCCGCCTCGGGCGGAGGTTTTTCCGGTGGTGATTTTGGTGACCTCGGAGATATTTTTGGTGATTTTTTTGGCGGTGGACGCAGTCGTGGCCGGGGTCAAGCCAGAGGCCAGGACATTCAGGCTGATGTAGAAATAGATTTTAAAGAAGCCGCTTTTGGTGTGGAAAAAGAAATTTCTTTACGCAAACAAAACAAATGTGATATTTGTAAAGGTAGTGGTGGCGAGCCGGATAGTAAAATGGAAACTTGTGGCACTTGTCATGGACAAGGTCAGGTGACCCAAGTGCAACGGACATTTTTGGGCAGTATTCAAACTGCAGTTGCGTGCGCCGATTGCCATGGTACTGGTAAAAAACCATCCAAGAAATGTAAGCATTGCGGTGGGTCAGGCGTGGTGCAGAGTAACTCAACGATTAAAGTAAAAATTCCAGCTGGAATTGATAATGGTCAATCTATTAGACTTGATGGTCATGGCGAAGCTGCTCCGCATGGTGGCGGTAATGGTAGTCTCTATGTGCGAGTGAGAGTGAAACCATACAAAGATTTTGGCCGAGAGGGCTATGATGTGTATACTGAAAAAGAAATAAACTTTCCGCAGGCAGTGTTGGGAGATAAAGTTGAAGTTGAGACGTTAGATGGTATAGAAAAATTAATGGTGCCAGAAGGTGTGGAATCAGGCCAACTCATTAGATTGAGAGGTAAAGGTATTCAGCACTTGGACAGTCATGCGCGCGGTGATCATTATGTTAAAGTAAAAATCAGAGTGCCAAAGAAAATTGGCAGAGATGTACGAAAGAAGTTGGAAGAATTGAAAGAGGATTTATAAGTACTTTCCTTATGGCTTGTATTGGGTGTATACTTTTACCATGAAAAGCCAGAATACAAAAAAAGAGTTTGAGAAGTTTTATAATACTCATATAGACAAAGTGTATCGCTTTGTTTTTTTTCGTGTTAGCGCAAATAAAGACCTTGCCCAAGACTTGGTATCAGAGGTATTTATGAAGGCTTTGGAGCATTTTGGTAGTTATAATGAAGAACTCAGCAAGTCAGCCTGGATAATGACTATTACCAAAAATCATCTGGCTAATCATTGGCGAGATCAGAAGCCAACCAAACATTTGCCTGAGGACGAAGAAGAGTCAAATGATAGTTTTTGGCTAAAATCAGCCATAAAATCATTTAAAAACGAAGAAAATAAGCGAGAACTTGGCAATTTGTTAGAGAGCTTAAGTCCCGAGGATCAGGAGATTGTAACCTTTCACTACCTGCTCGGGTATAGTTATGCAGAGATAGCAGAGATGAAGCAGATGACAGAAACGGCCGTTAAGGTCGCAGCTCACAGAGCTATTAAGAAGCTATCTACCAAAGTATTATAATCATATGTCATTAAAAACAAGGTACAATTTATTTAAAATAAAAAGAAGTTTATCTCCAAGTACTGTTTTTAAAGCTAGCCTACAAAAAGATTTGAATAAAGCTTGGGATAAGAAATATGGAAAAGTAAGCTGGATTCATTCAGGTATTATGTATAGAGCCGGAGCGATGGCAGTAGCAGTTCTGGTGCTGGTAGGAAGTGGTGGTGCCTATGCCTATAACAGTCCAGATATAACAGAAGGAAGTATTCTATATCCGGTTAAAAAAGCTATAGAAAATGTAGAAGAGGTGACTAGAGTAACTCCCGAAGCCAAGGCCAAGTTTCTCATCAAGAAAATTGAGCGCCGGGAAGCGGAACGTGAAAGATTAAATAAAAATGAAGTTGAAGATCAAAATATAGAAGAAGCAACATCAATACAAACAGAAAAATTTGAAACAAAAAATAGGGATATCGAAAAAGACAGAGTAGTTGATAAAAGAATAGAAAAAATCGATAGATCTATAGAAGAAGCGGAAGACAGGCTAGAACAGTTTAATGAGAATCTTGAAAAAATTGAATTAAAAGATGATAAATTAAAGGAAGAAGTAAAGATTAGAATTGAACAACGATTAGAAAAAAGAAAAGAGAGATTGGAAAAATTAGAAAGAAAAGATAATAAAATTGAACAAATAAAAAATAGAGATGAAAGAGTAAAGGCGGCGGAAGAAAGAGTTCGTGAAATAAAAGATGATAAGTCCGATTCAATAAACAGAACTCGTTTGGAGAGAGTAGAAAAAGTAGAAGAAAAAGAGGGCAATTAATAACAAGCCTAACTGTTTAACTCTCTAGCAATCATGCTAAAAGTGGTTGTGGAGGAAGGGAGGTCGATAAACAGTCGGAAAAAATAATGTTTAATTAAACTTAATTATATCTATATATAGGTAAACCATATATACTAATTCGCTCGGAATAAATTAATCACATTTAATTTATTCTCTCACTCATTTCGTATATGAAAAAATATTTAGTTTTGTCTCTAGTGGCAGTGATGGCTTTGAGCGCGGTTGCTCCAGCCCTTGCTTCACAAGATGGAGAAAAAGAAGACAATCGTGGTCGTGCTATCTCTGAATTAAAAAGAGAATTGAATGACGAACGAAGAGAAGATAGGCAGGAAGATCGTAGAAATGACGATCAAAAGAAATCAGATTTAGTACGTGCTTTAAAATTGGCTCCTCGTGCCTTTACTATAGTCGGTAAATTAGCAATGGTAAGCAGTTTGGTAGAATTCACTTCTACCACCACTTCTACTGATATAACTGTAAATGTTACTAAAGTATTGCCTGGCAAAGCCAATAAGAAAATGATAGAACTCGGCCTTGCTTATCCGGAAGTTGGCAAAAATGTTATATTTAAAATTACCAACAGAACAAGTTTGACCAAAGCATTTGGCGGTAAAATGAAATTGTCAGAAATGAGCGTCGGCGATGAGGTGCGCTTAGTAGTCAAATACAATAAAGATGGTTCTTACTTTGTGAAGGTTTTACACAATAATTCTTTACAAAATCTTAGAAATGGAAAAGGAACTGTTTCTAGTTTTGATACTGCGAACTCATCCTTTGTTTGGAAGCAAGAAAAGAGAGAGGCAACTGTAAAAGTTAGCGCTCAAACAAAAGTTGTTCTCGTAAAAGACGGCGTGCGTTCAAACTCTAGTTTTGCCGAAATTAAAGTCGGTGATGTGGTTAGAATTGATGGTACACTCAATAGCAACCTCAAGACAGTCTCGCCAACAAAATCCGTCACAATCAAAAGAACAACCGTTGTTTCAACTCCCGCTCAATAA
>CAYIJG010000055.1:0-6428 GCA_964363685.1 uncultured Gammaproteobacteria bacterium | reverse complement strand
TAAACGGTACAGGATTTATCTTTAGATTTGATGCTATTTTTTCAGGTCATAGCATTGAACAGCGTGCAGAAATTTACAAGCAATTGGGGATCTCGCTTCCAACTCCACCCGCTAAGGAAAAAACCAAGCGTGAACTGGAGAATGATGCCTGGGATGCAAAGTTAAAAGAAAAACAAAGTCGAGTTGATCAGCTTATGACCGAACTCGGCCAGCTTGATTTTTCAGATATTCAAAAAGCTGCTAACTGGCTTGGAAATTTAACGAATGTGCTCATTGGTTCATTTGGATTACGAATTGATAAGAAGAAAGTACTTGACATGTTTGCAGATCATGGATATTTGCGTGAAAGCTACCCTGACAATAGAGAAAAAAATAAAATTGGAGTATGGTTGGGTCTTTTGGCAAGGCAAGAATAATCTGGCAGTTAAGATAATATGAAAAAAGACACATCCTGGAACAAAGTAGCTAGTTGGTATGACAAGCTTCTTGAAAAAGACGATGATTCTTTTCAACAAAAAGTTATTTTGCCAAATTTGTTGAGATCTATAAAATTGGATAAAAACCAAGTTATTTTGGATTTGGCTTGTGGGCAGGGATTTTTCTCTAGAATTCTTGCAGAAGGTGGAACTAAAGTCATCGCTTCTGATATTTCCCCTGAATTAATTAGTATTGCCAAAAAATATCCAATAAAGAATATCCAGTATCATGTGTCGTCCGCAGACAATATTGGTTTTTGCGCAGACAAATCTGTTGATCAAATAATAATTATTCTCGCTTTGCAAAATATAAAAAATGTAGATGGAGTTTTCAAAGAGTGTGCGAGAGTGCTCAAAGAAAAGGGGAGTCTGTTTTTGGTTTTGAACCATCCGGCATATAGGACGCCAAAGGTTTCTAGTTGGCAGTGGGATGAGGTGGATAAAATCCAATATCGCCGGCTGGATGCTTATTTGTCAGAATTTCAAACAGAAATAGATATGCACCCGGGACAAAAAAATTCAGAAAAAACAGTTTCTTTTCACAGGCCGTTGCAGTGGTATTTCAAAATGCTTCGCAAGCATGGGTTGGCAGTGACCAAACTGGAAGAATGGATTTCTCATCGTGAACCTACCAGAGGTCCACGTTTTACGGCGGAGGATAGGGCTCGGAAGGAATTTCCTTTGTTTTTGTTTTTGGAGGGGAGAAAGTTATTGCAGAATATATAGTATCATCTTCTCTTGTTAGGTGGCAGTCTTACTACTCTAGCTTCTGGTAGTTTCTCCGGTTTTTGCTCTTGCGTTTCTTCTGGACATTCTACTATTTCTTTATTTCTTATAAATTTTTCGATATAGCCTTTGATCTCGGAGACAGCCTCATCTGTTCCGGTGATTTCTTTGAGTAATCTAGCGTATGTATTCAGCTCATGCGATAACTTTTTTGGATCGTTGCCAATTTTTTTGTTTTCGTAAGCTTCGTTAATTCCTTCAAGTATAAGTTTAATTCGATCAGTGAATTGAGATATTTTTATATCCTGCTCGCCGGCAATTGTAATTTCTGGTAAATGAATATCTGGATTTTCGGAGTTAATTTTTACAGAACGGTAATTTTCTATTTGTGTTTCTATTTCTTCAGAATCAGAGGTCGTCCCCTCTTTTTGGAATCTAATTTCAGCATATCCAGCAAAGTAATATTCACAGTAAGTGTAAATATTTACAATATGATCTTCGCTAGTTTTAAATTTTTCAGCTATTTTTTTAATAAAAATTTTTTCTAAATATTCTTGAAATTCAGTATAAGTCTCAATATCGGATGCTTGAAGAATTTGATTCGCAGTTTTTTCATCAAAATTCATATATAGAGGTTTAATTAATTTGTTCCGAGGCTTGGATTCGAACCAAGATAAACGGATTCAGAGTCCGTTGTCCTACCATTAGACCACCTCGGAGTTTTATATCGCCGGACCAGCTTGAAATTTATCCAACCAAGATTTTTCTACAGTCATCACCAAGCTCCATTTCCAACCATTAGTTTTGAACACTGACGGCGAAGAAATATGCTGTTTTTTATTGTCCTTGATTAGATAAATGCGACCACTGTCTTTGGTTTTTACTAGCATTCTTTGGCTAGAAAATAAGACGGTAGCGGGTTTTACGGTTTTGCCAGTTTTGTGGCTGTAATCACGTAAAGCGCCTAGGATTGTATCATAAGAATAGCGCAAGTCAAGACCTTGTTTGTAATCGCCATCATCATTTACAATAAATTCGTTTGTCTCATGGTCAAAGCCTTTTATGACAAAAGTATGGTAGTAAGAACCATTGCGAACAAAGGGGATTCGCGGATTGTTGAGATTATAACCATATAGTAGGGCAATGATTGGTCTGCCTGCCTGTAATTGATTTTTTATTTCTTCCAAAGTTGGATTTGTTTTTACCTTGGCTTCAAAATATTTTGAGTATTCGTTTATTAATCTTACCATTTCTGCCGCGTTGGTGTTGGCATTATAACCGAAAATTTTATTTTCAATAGTTATGTAGCTTAAGATTGAAGTTTTAGCAGTGCTCTTGGCAATGGTTTTTTCTGTATGGCCAAAATAATATCGGTCAAGCATGATAATCGAAGCTTCTTCGCAAGAGTTATTCCAAGGTTTTACCATTACGCCATCAGGCGCTTCTGGTGTAAATGGTACCGGTAAGTTTATTTTTTCTTCGGCGGCGTGAGCGGTTGAAGTGCCAAATCCCAGAAATACAAACAAGGCTACAAAAATAAGTTTAAACATTGGTATTGGGATTAGTATTAATTAGTCAATCTCATTAGTAATATACCCTATTTTAGCCTATTTATACAACCTCACCACCAAAATCTGCGGCCAATTTATTTAATTCAGAATCTTCGTTGGTAGAAGATGGAACTGTTGCCACTTCGCAAACTAGAGGGATATGTTCTGAAAAGAAGTTTGTTAGAGCCTGTTCAATGGTTTTTTTGGTATTAATTTCGTTTATTTTATCCTTGTGGAAGGAATAGGGGACAGAAATATACAGTCGTCCGTCCTGAAGATTTTGTAGTTGGCTCATCTTGAGAATGAAACTGAGGGAGTGGTTTTTCTTGCTTATTTCTTCTATAACATTATTCCATTTGTTTTTGATATCATCAAAGGTTGTTTTTATGTCTCCGCCTGTGATATGGGAGATAGTATCTTTGATTGCTTGGGTGATGGGGTGAGTGGGTTTCGGTTCTTCTTTTTCGTTTTTTTCAATTGTTATCTTGAGCGAAGCTTTAGCTGAGTCGAAAGATCCCCTATCCTCTGGTTTAAGGGATTCCTCCATTTCAGTCGGAATGACAGACGCCGAACCCAAGAAACGATTAGTCGTGTTTATTTCTTCCTCCATTCCAAACTCCACGGCAAACAATTCCAAAGGCAATTGAGGTAGGGGAGATGATTTTATTTCTCTATGTCGAATAATCAGGGACTCAAGCATTTTGATTAATCTGGAAGTAGTGATTTTTTCAGCGATTTTTTTGATCGAGCTGAGGTCTTTGTCGCTATAATCGGTGTTGAGATTTTTGGTTTGGAAATTTGTTTGGACAATCATGGCTAAACGCAAAGTCTCGACTGTGTCGTAGGCAAATTGTTCGAGATTAATGCCATCATCTACTAGTTTTTGTAACAGTTCGATGGCAGACGCTGGGTTCTTATCTAAGACAAGATTAACAAATTCTAAAATAGATTCTACGTTAGAAGTCGGTAAAATCATTTCGGCATCTTCAGGTCCAATACTTTTTAAATCCAAACTTAAAATTTGTCCCAGTAAACTTTCGGCATCACGCACACAGCCGTCGCTCTTGTTGATAATTCTTTCTAAAACTTTTTTATCAACTTTTATTTTTTCACTTTTGCAAATTTCTTCTAGGCGTTTTAACATGTCATCATAACCAACTTTTTTAAAGTTAAAACGCTGGCAACGGGAGATAATGGTTGCGGGAAGTTTATGAGTTTCGGTAGTGGCCAGGATAAAAATTACATGAGCCGGTGGTTCTTCTACGGTCTTGAGTAGGGCATTGAAGGCGCCGGTAGAAAGCATATGGACTTCGTCGATGATAAAGACTTTGTATTTAGATTTAGTTGGTTTAAACTGTGCGTTTTCAATAATATTTTCACGGACATTGTCCACGCCAGTATTGGAAGCCGCGTCAATTTCGATAATATCTATACTGTGGCTGGAAGTTGACTCAATACAAGAAGAACAGGTGTTGCAAGGTTCAAATTCTCCGTCTTTTTTATTTTCACAATTTATGGCTTTGGCTAGTAGTCGAGCGGTGGTGGTTTTACCCGTACCGCGCGGTCCGCAAAACAAATAAGCATGCGCGATTTTATTGGTTGCGATTTCATTAGTGATGGTTTTTATAATATGATCCTGACCGGTAACATCGGCAAAAACTTGTGGTCGGTATTTTCTGTAAATGGTTGACATATTTTATTTATTTTATAACCCTATTTCACTAATCGATGCCTTGCTTTCCTTTGTGACTGCGCCCAACTGCGCTCTTTCTTCGATTTCAGCTTCTACAATTTCTCTTGGTCTGCCATATTTTAGGCGGGATAGTTCTTTTATAGCCGCCGCCAGTTGTTTATTGCCGGAGCGAGGGGGATAGGTAAGCATATTAAACGGTTTAGCAGCTGTATTGTCAATCAGTAGTTTAACATACGCGGTAAATTGCTCAACGTTTACCAAGTCGTAAGCGCTAAAGACAGGGGCGTACTCTTTGGCCAAGACTTCAGCGTCTTCCACACCAATGCGGAAGGAAACGAGCGTACCCGCATTACCCAAAACCGCATCACGTACGGTAGTCTTGCCTTTATTATCTTCTAACTGTTTCATATATTGGTGGGCGATAATAAGTTCTAAGCGATACTTACGAGCTTCGGAAAGAATGGTTGCGATAGAATCTGTGATAAAGTTTTGGAACTCATCAATATATAAATAAAAATCATGGCGTTGTTCTTCTGGCAGAGACGCGCGTTCAAGGGCTGCCATTTGTAATTTGGATACAATGATTAAACCGAGCAAGTTTGAGTTCATTTCTCCAACTAAACCTTTAGCTAGATTAACCAGTAAGATTTTTTTATTATCCATGACCTCGCGGAAATTAAAACCAGAGTGTGTTTGGCCAATAATATTTCGGATCATGGAGTTTTCGATAAACCGACCAACTTTGGAAATTAAATAGCCAAGCATTTCAGATTTATGGAAATCAGAAGTCTTGGCCATTTCTTTATCCCAGAAAGCAAGTACCATTGGATCGTTAAGTTTGCTTTTCCATTTTTTCACAAACTCATCATCGGTAAACATGCGAGGAATCTCGGCGATGGTACCAGGATTTACCATATCAGCCATCAACGTCAACATGACATTTCGCATACTATGTTCAAACATCGGACCGATCATGGATGGATCTGTTACTAATTTATAGAAAATAGAAATCATTTCTTGAGTAGCAAAGTCTTTTTGTTCTTCAGTGGAAACTTCGATAATGTTTAGACCAATCGGTCTGTCAGTATCTGAAGGATTAAAATAAATCACGTCTTCGGCGCGTTCTTTGGGTATGTGTTGCAAAACATAATCCACAAAATCTCCGTGCGGATCGATTACGCAGACACCTTCACCAGCGATAATGTCCTGGACAGCCATGTTTTGGATAAAGACAGATTTACCACTACCGGATTTACCAATTGTATATAGATGGCGACGCCTATCTTCTCTTTTCATGCGAACGATAGTTTCTTCACCACGATAGACTGCTCGGCCCAAAATAATCCCTTCTTTGGCAACATTGGTGGGTGGGGGAGCCTTGCGAGCTCCGAGCCAATTGATGTTTGGTGTTTCAGTGCTTGGAATTGGCATATGCCAAAAACTGGCCATCTCTTCGGTGTTAAATACCATATAATGGAGTTCGCGCATGCCTCTATATATATAATCACGAATTAGAGCGTTTGGTCGGCGGGGAACAGCTGCCGCCAAGGTGTTACCATAACGATATAAATTGTATTGACTGAAAGCATTAATAATATTTTCCAGATTCACAACTGCCTTTTCTTTGTTGTTGGCAGAGCTCACTATACGAATAGTAGTTTCGAGTCCACCACGGCTCAGTTTTTCTTCCATGTTTTTTATCATCTCTTCTTCCATTTGGGTCATTTGATATTTTGGCTCCATGCCTTGCTCATTTTTTTTCTTGGGGGCAAGCTGTTTGAAAAGTTCTTTAAAAAATTTGAGAATATAATTTCTCTTGGCTACATCTTCAAACTTTTCACCTTTTTTAATATCGCGAACCATTTTCACTCCCTGTCTGCGCCACTTGCGAGAAGCTGGCCGCACAATATATTGGATAATAGCGCCTTCGTCCTCGCCAACTTTACTCAAAGGATTAAGCAGGGCAATAAGCGGATCGCTGTC
>CAYIJG010000054.1:0-6793 GCA_964363685.1 uncultured Gammaproteobacteria bacterium | reverse complement strand
CTAGAGGTATCATCTATTTTCGAAAAATCTTCGAACCGGGTCACGTAAATTCGACAACGTGAAACTTTAATTAATATGGAACATTCTCATCAAAAAAATACAAACGAAAAAGAAAGTGTATTAAAAAATGTAATTGAACTCACTGATTCAAAGGATCTCTTAGAATGCATGTTAGAGATTAGAAAAAATAGAGGTACTAATTTAGCAGATCAAGAAGCAGAGATAACTGCTGCAAAAAGAGTATTAGATGAAAATATAGAAAATGCCAACAAAAATGACCAACCGTTATTTTTTTATGCCATTAGAAATGACGCTAATCAAATAGTTGGCACTGCTAAATTAACGATTTACAATAAGGGTAGTGAAAAACGAGCCCACCTCGCCCGATTAACAGTTAAGCCAGAATATCGTGGCAAAGGATTGGCTAGTATTCTAACAGAAAAAACAATTCAAGTTGCACTAGCACATAATTGCGAGGTAATGGATGCTGAGGTAGATATTCTTAACCCACCAGCTCTCATTAGCCGGCTTCATGACGATTTTGTTATTATTGATTTAAACTTAGAATTGGACGAAGATGGCGAACGTTGTTTTAGTACTATTAAAAAACTTAAAAAAGAACCGATCGGTTATGATAATAAAAAAGGTTCTTTAGACGAACTAAGGGAAATCTCTTTAGCCGAGGCCGAACAAATTCAAAATTTATTACGAAATGGTTGGGTAGGAATTGATCTTAAAAATTTAGAGGGAAGAGACGATAGGGATCCAAACAAATGGATACTTATTCTTGAAAAGTTAGAAAAATAAACTTAAAAATATGAGAACGATTACTAACTCTTCTGAAGAAACAGAACAATTCGGCATAGAAATTTCCACCAAACTTAAAGGTGGAAATATTGTTTTATTATCTGGAAATTTAGGAGCAGGTAAAACCGCCTTAGTCAAAGGTATTGCCAAAGGCTTTGGTATAAAAAATACTATTACTAGTCCTACATTTACACTCATGAATATATATGATGTGCGAAATACGAAAACTACGAAGACACGAAAAATGGTGCACATTGATACTTACCGACTTAAGGACGAACAAGAACTTATTGAAATTGGGGCGGAAGATTATATTGGAAAGCCAACTACAATTTGCCTGATAGAATGGCCTGACAAAATTGAAGGCTTGTTGCAAAAATTTGACCCAAAAAACTTCATCTCTATTGAGATAAAACAACTAGAAAACTCAAACGAAAGAGAAATCGTTTGGAGCCTACCAAACTAACTAAGGAAAAATCTTAATTTTGGATACTTGTTGCACAGTTGCGTGTTGGAAAACCATTTTTCCATTCCTCCCACATGTCCGGCTCTAAACTGTACCAATAACAACAAAACCGCAATATAAATAATATGCTCATCTACGATATATGCATGGGTGCCAGCCATGGGAAACTTCAAAATTGGCAGATATAACAAAAACATAAGTAAGACTCCCAGATAGGCGCTAAGTCGAACAAAGATTCCTAACAATAGGGATACTCCAAGCATTGTCAATCCCCACTTAACTAAAAAATCCACAACTGATAAAATTTGTGGATTTGATAGCCACTCAAATAACCAACTAGCGGACTGGGCGTTTTTTATATAGCCAATAGAAGTCCATTGCGGATTCATTACCTTGGTGATGCCGGCGTAAAAGAAAAACCAACCCATGATTACCCGTAAAAACCACAAAGAAAAACTTTGCAATTTTGACATATGATTTAAGGTTAAGAATAATTTATATTATTATACCACTTTTTACCAACAACACCTAAATTACGCCCGCACACTTCACATTCTTCATAAATTCATGCGAACTTTATTATTATAACCAAACCAACGAACAGAAAAGCTCCACCGATAAAAAAATACATGTTTGGAGTTGAACGAAAAAGCAAGAAACTAAACAAAACCACAAAAAACGGATAGGCAATTTCAATTATAGAGGCAGTCGAAGCGCCCAAATTTTTAATACCAGAAAGAATTAAAAAATTAGCGAGGGTTACCAGAATAACCGAAATAAAAATCAAAGACAAACTTGTCTTACCCGAAACAAACACGTCTTTTATTGAGCCGTTATTAAAAAATATAAACGGCAACATGATAATCGCTGTGATTACCGAATTAATAAATAGAAGCGTCATTGGCGAAATATCAGACAGAATCTTTTGATCTATAGCATAAACCAAACCCCAAGCAATCGCCGCTCCTACTGCATATACAAAGCCTACTTCCATATTTTTTATTTACAGTATCCTATAACCCAACCACACCAAAAAGTTTTCCAACTCCATAGGTGACTAGCATCGCAATTACACCGCCAATAACTACACGCACAATGGCTGTTTTTTTATGAGACCCACCAACATTGGCGCTAAGCGCGCCGGTAATAACTAGCGCCACAATCACAGAAACAAATGTGGCTGGAATATCATATTTTGTTGGAGAAATTAAAATTGTCAGAATAGGAATTATAGCCCCACAAAAAAAAGCCAAGCCCGAAGCATAGGCTGCATGCCAAGGTTGGGTCAAATTATTTGGATCAATACGAAGCTCCGCTTCTGCATGAGCGCCAAAGGCATCGTGGTCAGTTAATTCTCGCCCCACAATCTCGGCTGTCGGTCGGGACAACCCTTTCTTTTGATAAATCACAATCAACTCTTCCAGTTCTTGTTCTGGAACATTTTCCAACTCTAATCTTTCTTTTGCCAGAAGGGCTCGTTCGGTATCACGTTGCGTACTCACAGACACATACTCACCGACTGACATAGACAAGGCTCCGGCAACCAAAGATGCAACACCAGCAGTCAAAATTAGTTTCGTGTCGTGGGTAGCTCCAGCCACACCGACAATGATAGATGAAGTTGAAACAATACCATCATTTGCGCCCAAAACAGCAGCTCGAAGCCAATTTAATTTGGTTCCAGTTGTGGTAGCTTCGTCTATTTCAACATGTAATAATGGATCGCGGGCCTTGTTCATAAAAACATTTTTAATTCTTAAATACCAATTTTACCACTTTCTCTTGAAAAATTCCATGGAGTAAAAGCAATTATTCTGATAATTTCTCCAAGGCTTTTAGGGCATGAAATTGAACTTTATCCGAAACTCCATATGCACTATCTAACAGCTCTTCCTTAGTAAACCACCGACAATCTTCACTTACTTCGGTCTCAGATAATTTCAACTGATCGGTTTCTGATTTAGCAAAATATATAAATACGATATGTGAGTGGGTATCAGTTACCGGGTGTATAACCATAAACTGAGGCGGGATTAACGAGATATTTTTACTTTTTTCGAAACTTGGCTGTTTGCCCTCTTCTTTATACAAAACCACATCCAAGCCAACCTCTTCTTTTACCTCCCGTACGGCTGCTTGATTTGGATCTTCGTCTAGCTCCACATGCCCACCCACGCTAAGCCAGATTTTATATTTATCATGCTTGCGCAACAACACTTTATTCTTAAAAACTACAAAGGTTTCTGCACAAAAATCTATTTTTTCGTGAATGTGGGGCATAATATATTTATTTTTTGAGCAAATCTCTGATTTCTGTAAGCAGTCTCGCCTCCGGACTAGGTGGCGAAGACAAGGCTGGCTTCTCCGCCTCCTTCTTTCTTAGTCTGTTTAAAACCCGCACCATCACAAATACTGCCAAGGCGATAATAATAAATTCTATGGCAGTTTGAATAAAATTGCCATAAGCCAAGATGGCAGCTGATGATCCGTCCGCGTTATGAGACAACACAACTTTCAGGTCCTTAAAATTTATACCGCCAATAAGTACGCCAATCGGCGGCATGATAATATCATTTACAATTGAAGTAATAATTTTACCAAACGCGCCACCGATGATCACACCCACAGCCAAATCAACCATATTGCCTTTGATAGCAAAGGATTTAAACTCTTGGATAAATGACATAAAAATTTATTTCACCAGCTTAACATAAAATCCCGAATTGCCATAGAGAGTATACGTGCCATCGCCTTTGTCTTGGGCATAGACTTCTATCTGTTTGCCTATTTGGCTCTCCAGATCGCCAATACTATCTACTCCCTGCAAGGAGCCGACGGTTTCTCTGCTCCAGCCCATCAAAGTGGTAATATGCTTACCACCCACTACTACATAACATTCACCATCAGCAAAACAACCAGTATTTACTTCTTCCAATTTGGCGGTAAAATTGGCTACTTTTAATTTTTCTATTGGCTGTTCTTCGGTAGTGGTCGGAGGCATAACACGACGGCCTTCATCAATGGTATTAGAATTATCAACGGTGTTAATCTCGTCGTTAGTTACCACCGCCTGATTTCGGGTTAGCACAAAGACTAACACGCCTACTACGAGTAAGACCGCTAAGACTACAGGTAAAACTTTTTTATCTTGCATATGCATATATGAGTTAATCCCGATTTTGTGCCGATTTTACTTTGGTAAAATCGAGCATCCGCGATTTCGATGTGAATCGAAATCGGGACAAAATCGAGGATCCACGATTTCGGCGAAACGAAATCGGGATGAATAAAAAGACTATATTTTTATTATAGCAGGTTACGGAGATTTGGGAAGAAGCTAAAATTAAAAATAATTTATTTAATGCAGGGTACTATCAACGAGAATGCCGTTGGCAAAGTAGAATCCAGTTTCGCCTGAGACCAATAGGTCGTAGGTATATCCTTCGTCATACGAAACCCGCTTGGAGGTTTTAACCTGCGAGCCGTCATAGTTGTCTCCTGGTGCAAGCTCTCCCAAAGTGCGACCATCTATGGTCGGATGCCCAGGAGAAACAAGAAGTGTTCGCCCGTCATATAACACGAGTTCTACCATTTTATGATCCGAGGGAACTTCAGTTTTGCTGACTTTTTCAACTACTCCTAACACGCGCTTGCCGGACTTATTGACTGTCCAGACCGATGCGCCTATTTGGAGATCTTCCACTGCCACGGCGCCTTTTGGTGTGTCTACCAGCGTATGTTTGGCTAGACAAATCGGACAATTGCGAATATATCCTTTGAGTTGGCAGAAGTAAGAAGGAGGCGGGTCATCTTGGCGAGAGACCGGCGGACCGCAACCCTGGACGCATTCAAAGTCAGCTGGACAGCTCGTGTCATTTGTGCCTGCGCATTGTTTGCCTATTGGACTCGTTGTCGGGCAAGCTACAAACTCACAATTGGGACCCGTGCGACCTACTGCGGAGCCATCTGGGCAGAGCTTGACATCCTGGTCACATACTTGTGGAGGGGCAGTAACTCCGGCAAAGATGATAGGAATCTCCAGCGCGTCATCGTGCTCCGGCAGACCCGAGGGGTTGTCTTTTTTCAAAATCAAAGAACCGCGATTGCTATATGTATTTTTATCTACCACAAATGTGAGCGTTGCCTCAAATGGGACAAAGTCCGTCGTCATCCATTCACTTTTTGCTGTAGCGATACCTTGGGCTATAATTTTGCCATCCCAATCAGTTAAGACTACTGGAAAACTCGCTTCAAAATACCAATTCCCTCGCGCTTGACCTGTAATGGTGAGTGGGCTTGAGATTGTTTGATTGGGGCGCGGATACTCTATACGAATTAAATCCGTTTTTCCTAACTCATTACCGATGTTTTCGGTAAAGGTTTGTCCGCCTGCGCGACATTGTCGCGGATAGCTCTCCATCACCGGATTACCTGCCTCCGCACATTCTTCAAAATTGGTAACTGCAGGTTTTTGCACTTCATTTTTTGAAAGCCACCAAATAACTCCAAAAACCGCGACAAGCAAAGTAACAAAAATTATAAGCAAAACTTTTTTGTTCTGCATGTGATTATATTAGTGAATAATAAAGCTATATTTTTATTATAGCAGGTTAGGGAGATTTGGGAAGGCTGAATAAAAAATCAAAAGATGACACGCTGTTTTTTACCATTTTTGTTTATTCATCCATTTTATTAGAAGTGGATTGACTTCTATAGACCCAGCATCCTTAATTTTTACGGCGGTTATTTCACGAAAAAGTCTGAAAGCAATCCTATAACATTCTAACGACTCTGTCTTTTCGTTTTTAAAGCTAGCTCTCCATGGATGTATATAACGGTTCCTAATATTTCTAATTCTTTCAAAGTCATCCTTCTGAGAGTCTGTTATCCAACTAAAGGTGTGTAAAATTTGTATGCGTCTTGCTGACTCAATTCTTTCAAATGATTTACCAAAAATAATCTCTGTTTGTTTTTTAGTTAGTTCTGCATTTTTTATCTTTAAACCTTGCATCTCCCATAAAAGTATCTGTAAACTGTCTAAAACTACACCAGACAAAGCTATAGAGGCGCTATACAGTCCAAAACAATAAGATCTACACGAATCTTTTAGTGGCTTTAAAAGTTTTTCGATAGATGGAACAACGTTCATGAATGTTTGTTTCGTATTAGCTTCGCAAAATCTATCCAGTAAATCGCTAGTAAATGAGGCCTTGGGTAGTCCAAAAAAATCCTCTAACCATAAGATCCACTGTGCACTAAATTCATTCTTCTCATGTGATAAAATGTCGTTTATTGCTTTACTGGTAACTACGGGAGCAGGAAAGTTAAACCGTATTAAAATTCGCTGCTCTTCCTTGGCAGTTAAATTGTTCATACTACAATTAAGTTGTATTTGAAAAATACCATTCTAATTAGCTAGGTATTCTGATAAAAATATTCAGTGCGGAGAGGGAGGGATTTGAACCCTCGATACCTTGCGGTATACCGCCTTTCCAAGGCGGCGCACTAGGCCACTATGCG
>CAYIJG010000053.1:0-7155 GCA_964363685.1 uncultured Gammaproteobacteria bacterium | reverse complement strand
ATCTTCAGAATTTGTCTCATCCAAAACTGGCTCCGGAATATCAACCAAATCAAACCCGCGCGAGGTTTCCCAATCTGTCTTGCTTTTATCAAAAACTAGTGCTTTCATAAATTATATTTCTAAAAATATAGCCTTTATAAATTACAAGATTCAACATTATTCCATTTTATTTTCCCCAAAGAAACACTCCCGCTCAGAATAACAATTATGATAAACTTCTATCATTTTTCCCCCAATGGCACCGCAAGTTTTGTCTTCAATATATGTAGAAATAATACCGAGTCTGAAATATCTTTCATAGCCATGTGTAGTTACAGCATATGAGATATCTACTATTAGAATTACTACTAGCGTTAAAACTATTTTGAATTTTTTACTCATATTTTTATTCTACTGTTACGCTTTTAGCCAAATTCCGTGGCCGATCTACATCTCTGCCTAACGCTACGGCGGTGTGATAGGCGAAAAGCTGAAGCGGAAGGGTGTTGAGTAGTGGCTCTAATAATTCCATCGTTGGCGGCACATAAATTACGTCTTGAGCTAGCTCACTAGCCTTATCATCGCCTTCAGTAGCCACCAGAATTATGGGCGCTTTACGCGCTTTTATTTCTTCCACATTACTGCGCATCTTATCATACAATTGATTTTTGGTCATAATCGCCATAACTGGAAACTCGGGTGATAACAAGGCAATAGAGCCGTGCTTCATCTCTCCGCCCGGATAGGCTTCACTATGTATATATGAAATTTCTTTTAACTTGAGAGAGCCTTCCAAAGCTACTGGGAAATTTATGCCTCTCCCTAGATACAACATATCTCGAGAATTCTTATATTTCTCAGCCAACTCTTTTATTCTGTCGCTTTGACTCAAAATAGATTTCATTTTTTCTGGAATTTCTACCAGTGCTTGCAATAACCGTTGTCCGGTAGCGATGCTTAGTTTATTTAACCGACCAAACTGTAAGGCGTACAACAGCAATACCGCGACCATATTAGTGTAGGCTTTGGTAGAAGCCACGGCCAACTCGGGACCAGCGTGAATATAGGTACCACCATCGGTTTCTCTGGCCATGGTGGAACCAACCACATTGACAATCCCGCGCACAAACGCGCCTTTTCTTTTTGCTTCTTTGAGAGCTGCCAAAGTATCAGCTGTCTCGCCTGACTGAGAAATCCCAAAGACCAAAGTTTGGTTATCAATGATTGGATCACGATACCGAAATTCACTAGCCACATCAAGCTCGGTCGGAATTCCAGCCAATCGTTCAAACATATATTTTCCAACTAGGCCGGCATACGAAGCCGTGCCACAGGCAATCAAAATTATTCTTTTTATACTACGCATTTGCTCATCACTCATATTAAGCCCACCCAAATGAGCAGTACCATCTTCCAGTTTATACCGTCCGCGAATAGCATCTTGTACCACATTTGGCTGATCAAAAATTTCCTTCAACATAAAATGAGGAAACCCCTGCTTCTGCGCCTGGGCTTCATCCCATTCAATTTCCTGAACTTCTTTTTTAACGATATGATCTTTGAGATTTACCGTTTGTAATTCAGTACGGCTGATTTCAGCCACCTCACCATCTTCAAGAAAAATTACTTTTTTGGTATAAGCCAGCATCGGTGTGGCATCACTTGCCACAAAGTACTCATCTTCACCAATGCCTACTACCAGCGGACTGCCCATCCGTGCCACCACGAGCTGCCCAGGATGGTCTGCGTGCATCACAACCAAGCCATAGGTACCTCGCACACGAGCTAACGCTTCCAAGACTGCTTTGCGCAGATCCCCAGAATAGTAGGTCTCAATAAGGTGCGCCAAGACTTCTGAGTCTGTTTCTGATTTATATACATGACCTGTGCCAAGTTTTTCTTTTAACTCTCGATAATTTTCAATAATGCCGTTGTGAGCCAGAATAATTTTGCCTGTGCAATCAGCATGCGGATGAGCATTACTCTCAGTCACACTGCCATGAGTGGCCCAGCGTGTATGAGCAATCCCAAATGTGCTGTCGAAATTTTGAGTTTTTAATTTTTCAGCCAGATTGTCAATCTTACCAACCGCTCTGATTGTACAAGGTTTGCCATCATCAAAAATAGCAATACCGGCGCTGTCATAGCCACGATACTCCAACCGACGCAAACCGTTTATCAAAATTGGCAAGGCTTGTTTGTTTCCAATGTAGGCGACTATTCCACACATATGATTTTAAATTAATTTTTCAGCTAAATCTAAATTTTCTTTTGTGTTTATACCGATCGCCTCCTCAGGATTAATTGAAATACTTGATACTTTATAACCATTCATTGCTCTATCAACCAAATCAGTTAAATAATATTCTCCTTGCGTATTATTATTTTTTAAATTTTTTACTTCTTTCCAAAACCAATTGGCATTAAAACAGTAATAACAAGGGTTAAGTTCCAAACTCAACGCTTCAGTCGGTGTTGTGTCGCGCAACTCCACGGATTTAAATATCTTCCCATTTGCATCTCGAATAATACGCCCGAAATCTTGTAGCGCCATATACTTACCTTCAAAATTCGGCACTTTCACTGTCATCATAGTTAAAGTATTTTGTTCGGTAATATGATTCTCAGCCAAACGCTTAATAGATTCTGCCTTTAAAAAAGGCATATCACCATATAAAACAATAATATTTTCCACTTTTCCTTCCAAAACTTCTGCTGCGCATCCAGCGGCATGTCCCGTGCCTAATTGCTTTTCTTGTACGACATATACTGCCCTATCACCTAAGTAATCCTGCACCAACGTATGATTTGGATTAACAATTACAACCGGTTTTTCACAAACACCTGAAGCCTCGACACTCTCAACCAGATACCCAATCAAAGGTTTGCCTTTCAACAGATTCATTACTTTTGGCAAACTAAATTTCATCCGCTTACCATCACCGGCTGCCAAAATAACTACCCCCACTTTATTTTGCATAGTGTTCTCGGACATAATGTTGAATTTCTGTTAATGTTTTAAAATGTGGCAGACCGCTTTGTTCATATTCAATTTCTTGAATATGCGAACCCTGCTTAAGTACAATATTAAGTTGCGGAAAAGCTCGGTGCACAGCCAACGTTTCTTTTACTTTATCTTCAAAAAACCACGAGTTATTTTTGATTTCTGAACCAAATTTCAATATAGCTTTTTCCTTTGGCTCAACGGTGGTAATAATTTTATCAAAATACTTGTGAATATCCGTGGCATCAACTTTAAACTCTTGAATTTTTGACACACCGATAGTGAGTAGAATCATAGGATTGTTATAGGATTTCAAAAAATCCAAGAATTCATGCGTATCTGAGAAAATAAATTGTCCCACGCCTTGCAAACACTCATTCAAAATGTTTAAAACCGCATCATGTGAAAATCCGTGTTCAGCCAAGGCAAGCGCATGGACCTCGTGCGTATAATTATAATAGGTTTGTTTGTAAGTTTCATTATATATTTCACGAGACACGCCTACTTTTTCAAGAGCGAGAATCCGAGATTCTTTATAAGCCATTGTGTCTAGCAAAACGTCGTCAAAATCAACTATAAACATAGATTAAATTTTATTCCACAAACTATCAAAAATGTTTTTCTGAGTTTCGTAGACGCCGGAATTTTCTATCACCACTCCCACTGGTTCATTTTTGGCATCCAGAGATATATAGGCAGTTTTGCCGGGATAAATAATAATATAAGTCTGTGTATCTGACGAGGCTTCTAACCATTTACGCTCATCAAGTCCGCGCAGTTCTCCGCCTTTGCCAATGGCAATTACTTTTACGGCAATGCCTTTGGCCAGACGCGCGTCGCTAAATGTTTCAAACCCATCGTAAATATATTCGCGAATCCCGGCCGCAGAATAAATCCGATATTCCATATCTCCAGTTCGTTCACAAACTTCGAGCACATCCTCCAAAATTTCATGGATTTTTTCTTTTTCAAAATAACGAGCGACCGGACGCTCTCCGCCTTTGTCATGCAATGATTTTAATTCCGGTACGAGCTGATCTATATCTTTTTTTACTTCTTGTAGGTCTTCCATCTGTTTAGCGAGCAAAACATTCAAACGAGCTGGATCTTCAGCCACAAAATACTGCTTTGAATCCTTTTCATAAAACCCAACTAAGTCCTTTTCTCGCAATTCTTTGAGGAGCTCGTGGACCGTGCCACGGTTAATTCCTGTATTTTCAGCCAATTCTCGTACCGAAGCTGGCCCTAACCGAAGTAAACCTACATAAACAGTAGACATCTTGTCAGAAAAACCAAGTTTTTGTAAAAAATTAGTGTGCATATTTTGGCTAAAATAAGCATAACATAGACAAAAAAAACTGTCAATTTTTTTCTGACAGCTTTCCTGTGGATAACATTTTTTCTTACTTCTTTAGAAGAAGTAAACAAGAAGCGCGAGCTGGTGAAATTACTCGGAGCCAGACAGGACTCACCATCGCTTCCGCCCTGAACTCGCCTGCGGGCTCAAACAGCAGGGCGGATTCTGTTGAAGAACCGCTCTGGCTCGTCTCTGTCTGCTTACCTCGTAATTTCAAGGCTCGCACTGACAGTGGACGGACAACCACTGTCTGTCCGAGCCTATACGAAACGGCGTGTACTTGCCACGGTGAAAACGAACGGTTTTCAGTCGCTTAAGCGACTGAAATTTGTCCTGCTGTTTGAGATTGGCTGTTATAGACAGCCAATTGAGTTCAGGACAAAAGTGAGTTTGAACCGATGGAAGTACCGACGGGGAGTATGTGGCTCGGAAACTTTTCCCTCCAGCTTTTGGTTACAAAAGGTGGAAAGTAAATTTCTTGTAAAGAAGTAAAGAAAAAAGTATTTATTTTTTTAAAGCAATATCTGAGATGATTTTAAACCTATTTTTCACGGTTTTATCCAAAAAATCCTGCCTCTCCTCATCAGTCTTACACTCTCCTATCTCCTGCCACAAGGCTCTCCCAGCCAAAAACCCTACGGCTCCCGCTGCCACTGCATCTTTTAGTTGTTCATCAAATTTATCAAACTTTTCTCCTCGGGTAAGAAGAATCCAAGGCGTGTTACCAACTAACTCATTGATTTGTTTACAAGATTCTAAATCACCTGGATATTCAAGTTTCCACACATCTGGCACAACTTCGTTTTCTAATAACATTTGCACTGAGCGCAACACCCACTCGGCTCGACTCTTGCCTAATTCTTCGTTACCATAGGTGACAATTTCCAAAAATAAAGGTAAATCATTTTGATGTGAATCTTCCAATGTTTGCTTGGCGGTTGCCAACTGCTTCTCACAATTTCTTGCTTCCGGATTAAAATACAATAATAATTTTGTTCCGCTCGCTCCCAGATCTTTTAATTGTTTGGCTGTGTATTCTAATTCTGTTGTTCTATCACCCTCACTATCTGTGTATCCACTTTTTTCTAAAGGTAAAAGATACGACTTCAACTGTGAACCAGCTTCGCCACGCCGTAGCGAAGCGTAGGCGGACAAACCCCAATCAACATCTAAAAGCACGCCACTGAACTGATCTTCAAGCGCGCTTATGACCATGCCTTTAACTTTTATCAGATCTTCCTCGGTCGCTTTAGTTGGATCAGCAGGGTTAATATACTTTTTAAAACTGTCGCGATGGTCAAAAGCCAGCATTAAATACTTACCTTGATTTTGAAAAATAGAAAGGTCCATATTTTTTAGAATACAGGAATTAGGATATAGGAAATAGTAACACATAGAAAAATTGGGGTCAAAAAAACAGCCTTTCCAAAAGAAAGACTGTTTTTAAATATATTCATGATCACTCTCGCGATAATTACAATTTATATAATCATCGCGAGTTCGAGCGACCATGATGTTGGCCGTCTTCCTCGTTGCCACCCTCGTCGGTGCTCAGAGGAGAGAGTGGGCGACCCGATGTTACTCGGGGAAGAAGGTGATGAAGCCTGTCCCATCTCGGCGGCGATCGTAGAAGTATCTGACGAAGGCGTCTTCGAGATAACAATTGCCCCACCAGTTGTCGTGGTCGTCCTGGAAGTTGACGCCACAGATGATCAGGTTGACTTCGGTGGTCATTGTGGTCAGGCGGACGCCACCCATAGAGCTCGTGTAGCGCGACGCCTCGTCGGCTTCCCACTCAGTCATAGCCTTGATGCTGAGCGTGACCGTCATCTGCTTCTTGGGATCACACTTGCTGGCAATAAACGGTTCGGGATTGGTGGGATTCGTGGGGCTCGGCGCGATCTCGATACGGATTTGCTGTTGTGCCATGACCTCTCTCTCGGTAAGGGGTGGATGATAGAAGACGCTTTCAAAAGCAACTACTGCTTTGGCAGGCGCCTTCTACCATATTATAAAGAGCGTTCATTCATAAAATGAATTGGTTAGTATAATAAAAAAAGGATATTTTGTCAATAATAGGTTAGGTTTTTGCAATAAAAAAAGACCATTGTCCTGGCGACGGCCTACCCCAGCACTAGACGCTAAGGCGTCAGTGCGGGGCAAGCTTTTGCCTTATACCTTAAACTATTTTGAGTACAAAAAAACTGAGTATATTGTCCAGGCACCGGCCTACTTTTGCATTGCTGCTATCATCGGCGCTGAGGAGCTTAACTTCTGTGTTCGGGATGGGAACAGGTGTGGCCTCCTCGCTCATGGTACCTAGAAAATATACTCAGTTTTAATATATAGTTTTCAATTCATTGATTCAATCCCGATTCCGACTTCGCGTCGGAATCGCGGATCCTCGATTTTTCTCGAAGAAAAATCGGGACAATAATAGAGTTCTTTAAAGATTAGACGAAAATCTTTAAAGTCAAAGCACTGCTTAGTGCTTCTTTCGTGCGCTTGACCGATTAGTACTCCTCAGCTTAACACCTTACGGTGCTTACACCTAGAGCCTATCAACCTCGTAGTCTACGAGGGGTCTATAACGAATGTTAATCTTGAAGACGGCTTCACGCTTAGATGCTTTCAGCGTTTATCCGTGCCAAATAATAGCTACCCAGCAATGCCCTTGGTAGGACAACTGGTACACCAGAGATTTGTTCTTTCCGGTCCTCTCGTACTAGGAAAGAGCCTTCTCAACATTCTACGCCCGCAACAGATAGGAGACCGAACTGTCTCACGACGTTCTGAACCCAGCTCGCGTACCGCT
>CAYIJG010000052.1:0-7419 GCA_964363685.1 uncultured Gammaproteobacteria bacterium | reverse complement strand
CCCGCTTTGCGGGACTGGTGCTGGGGTCGCCCACTTTTTTAACTTCAGGAAACTTATTGGTAATAAAATCAGCTAGAGTGTCAGTCTCGCCAGCCATCGTGGGGTGGCTGAGCATGCCAGTCGGTTTTTCAACTACTATATAGTCAGGTGTTTCGGCTATGATTTTTGGTTCTGGTAGTTTGGATGTTGGTTTTTTATTTGTATCTTTTTTAGTTGGGACGTCAGATTTTGTAGTTTCTTTTTTAAAAGTAATATTATCGTTAGCGCTCAAATTATCCCCAGCCTTTTTTGGCAGTTTCTCATTTACAAGTACAAGACTCTTTGCAATCATTTTTTGAACTTGGGATCTAGTTATTTTTAATCTGTCAGCTAAAAAAACATCAAGCCTCTGGCCGGATTCTTCTTCGCTTACTATAATTTTTTTAGGATTAGGCATTTATTTAATTAATGGTTTAAAATTTTGGTTGGTAGGAGAGTTTGGATTGTTGAGAGGTTTGGTAGTGGTTGGATTGGTTTTATTTTTTATAGCTGAGTTAATACTACCAAAAATTTTGCCAGATCTATCGCTTCCAGAAGTACGGCTGACAGCATCGCCAAATTGATGAAAATTGGACGCGGTTATTTGGTGGGCGATACTAGTAACACTAGGCTTCAGTTTGCCTGAAAAATTAGCTGTGCCAGGTTTGGAAACAGGCCTGATGTTTAATGGTGAACTTGGTATTTTTATCATATGATGATGTTTTGGTGCGCCTGGATGGAATTGCCATGCACCGCATAGGGTGCATGGCTACCCTGAACCGACTGAAAGTCTGGTTCAGGGTGAACCGAGGTAGTTTGTTTTATATTTTAATTTTTATTGTGCGCCCGGATGGACTTGAACCGTCGACCCCTGCCTTATAAGGGCAGTGCTCTAACCACTGAGCTACGGGCGCTTTTTAGATACATTTGAGCTATCCCGATTTTACCTCGAGTAAAATCGAGGATCCGCGATTCTGCCTCGAAGGCAGAATCGGGACGGGCGCCTAATGGACAAAGTATAGCATTTACTGTAAGAAATTCAAGACCTGGGCATTGTTGCCAAACCTTGGTCAAACTGGTAAAGTATATGAATATTATGGACATAAATTCCAAATTATTCCTCAAAATCAACAGTCCTGTAGGCAAATCCAAGTTGCTTGATAATTTTGGTCGGGCTGGAGCGGAGTGGGTATTTATTGGGATGGTAGGATGGTATTTTACTGGTTCGCTAGTCAGCGGTTTGCCAGATAAAAGTAAAGCCATTTTGCCTTTGGTTTTTCTTGGCGGTGCTTGGTTGGTGGGTTGGTTAATAAATTTGGGTTTAGCTTTAGCTGTGCGTGAACCTCGTCCATTTGTCACTTATCCTCAAATTAAAGTTTTGTTCAAACCGCTCATGAGTTGGCGGTCTTTTCCATCGGATCACTCTATGGCTGTGTTTACGATTGTTTTTACCGCTTATATTTTTCACTTGCCTAGCGCTTGGGCGCTTGTGCCGATGGCTTTATGGGTAGTGTGGGGGAGAATATATTCTGGTGTGCATTATCCGCTTGATATTTTGGGAGGGATGGGTGTGGCTGGGTTTGTGGCTGCAATCGCTAACCCATTATCAAAAATAATACTCTAATATGAACGCTATCATTTTGTGCGGAGGCCTATCAACTCGTTTGGGAGAGATTACCAAAACTATCCCTAAAATTTTATTAGATATAAAAGGCAAAACAGTTTTAGATTGGCAGTTAGAAAAATTAAAAAAAATCGGTATTACCGAAGTGGTAATGGCCGCTGGTCATTTGGCTGAAGTTTTACATAAAGAAATCGGTCTACATAAAGACGGCGTAGATATTATTTATGCCATAGAGCAAGAAAGACTAGGAACTGGCGGGGCTATAAAGCATGCTTGGGAGTATGTTTCCAAAGCTGAAGAGCCGGTGGTAATTTTGAACGGGGATATTTTTTCTGCGATTGATTTAGGTGAAATGATAAAATTTTTATCATCTACAAGTGATGGTATTATTTTGGGAGCCAAAGTAGAAGACGCAGCTAGCTATGGAACTTTGGATTATGATGAGAATTATTATTTAAAACAATTTAAAGAAAAAGAAGGTTTGCATCAGTCCGGTTATATAAATGGCGGTATTTATATTTTTAACCCTCAAGTCAAGAAATATTTTCCCGAACAAAAATCTTTCAGCATTGAGTATGATGTTTTTCCGAATATGAAAGATTTGTATGTCTATGAATCAGATAAGCCTTGGGTTGATATTGGTGTGCCAGAAAGATTAGCTTGGGCCAGAGAAAATTGGGAATAAATTTTAATCTATGTCCTTCAATCAAAAAGTAATTTATACTTCATTTTTTATTCTAGTTTTCGTTTTTGGGTATGGTGCTTCTTTGTATTACAAAAAAACTCACCCAAAGTATATTCCTATTCCTCCGAGAGAAGAAGTGGTGGTGACAATCATTCCTGGTTGGACTCTGCGTCAAGTCGCAGAATATTTGGTGAAGTTAGGTTTTGCTTCCAGTACAGAGGATGTATATAGGTATACTGGTGAGCCAGCTCGTGATTATCGTATGGTAGCTTCAACTTTTCCAAAACTGGTTGATGATTTGAGAATCTTAAAGGATAAACCAGACCACGTGTCCTATGAAGGTTATCTGGCTCCGGAAACCTATCGAGTTTTTAGAGACGCGACTGTGCTTGATATTTTGCAAAAATTAATCTCGCAAAGAGATTTGGAAATCGATCAGCAAAACTGGAGTGATATTACTAAGTCTGGAAAATCTTTATATGAAATAATTACGGTGGCCAGCCTTCTAGAAAAAGAAGCGCAGACACCGGAAGATAAAGCTAAGGTAGCAGATGTTTTGTGGCGTCGTTTGGCCAAGGGCTGGGCGCTACAGCTTGATTCAACTGTTCATTATGCCGTTGATAGAACCGGCGATGTCTTTACTACAGACAAAGAAAGAGATGTGGAGTCTCCTTGGAATACATATAAATACCCAGGGTTGCCTTTGGGGCCAATTGCCAACCCAGGCATAGAATCAATCAAAGCCGCCCTTTATCCTGAAAAAAATAATTATTGGTATTTCTTGGCAGGCAAGGACGGTACTATCTATTATGGCCGGACTTTAGAAGAGCATAATGCAAATAAAAAACATTTATAAATATGATGACTTCAGATTTTGATTATAATCTGCCAAAAGAACTTATCGCCCAGACTCCACTAAACCCAAGAGACAGTTCTCGGTTAATGATAGTTGATAAGAAAACTAAAAAAGTAGAAGAGCGCCATTTTTTTGATATCGTAGATTATTTACAGCCAGGGGATCTGTTGGTTTGGAATAATACCAAAGTTTTTAAAGCTAGATTACGCGGTAATTTAGTTTTGGATGAGAGCGTGATGGAGATGGGGAAGGTAGATTCAACGGATAAAATTTGGAATTCATCACCAATAGAAATATTTTTGGTTAAGCCAATGGAAAATAATAAAGTTTGGACAGTTTTGGCCAAGCCAGGGAGAAAATTAAGATTGGGAATGCAAATTGTTTTTGCTGAAGATTTTCGAGCCGAGGTAATGCTTAAAGAAAAAGATGGAACATTCCTGATTCAATTTGACGAGGACGATATGTCGGTCCGAGCTAAGGCGAATAAATATGGGGAAGTGCCATTGCCACCGTACATTGAAAATCCTAAATCCCAAATTCTAAATTCTAAAATTGGAGATCAATACCAAACCGTCTATGCCAAAGAAGAAGGATCAGTAGCCGCGCCAACGGCTGGATTTCATTTTACCCCTGACTTAATAGAAAAATTAAAAGCCAAGGGTGTCCAGTTTGCTGAAGTCACTTTGCATGTGGGACTGGGTACCTTTTTGCCAGTCAAAACAGAAAAAATAGAAGAACATAAAATGCATAGCGAGCATGTGGAATTGACTGCCAAAAATGCTGATTTAATAAATCAAGCCAAAGCTGAGGGTAGGCGAGTGGTGGCGGTCGGGACAACTACTGTGCGTGTACTTGAGGGTGTAGTTCAGTCTTTTTGTCATTCCGACCGACCCGCTCAAGGCGGGGAGTGGAGGAATCCCTTAAACACAGATTCTGCAATAACTAAGGATAAGGGATCCCTCGACTACGCTCGGGATGACAATACGACGAAACTTCGTCCCTACACCGGCGATATAAACATATTTATCTATCCAGGTTTTGAATTTAAGATAGTAGACGCTCTCATTACTAATTTTCATTTGCCAAAATCAACCCTGCTGATGCTCGTATCTGCGTTTGCGGGCGACAAGGACTTTGTGCTAGAATGTTACCAAAAGGCAGTACAGAGAAAGTATAGGTTTTTCAGCTTCGGCGACGCAATGTTTATTAGATAAAAATAAAATAAGTTAATTAAATTAATTTTGACTATATGACCAAAGGTGAAAGAGGTGGTAGTGGTAATTCAGAGCCAGTAGATATAGGTGCGGTTGAAGCTTTAATTAAATTGGCGGAGGCTGCAGCAACTAATGCCGAAGGTACAGGTTCAGAGGGGCAACAAGAGATGTTGGCTTTATTAGTAGTCCAAGAGTTTCAAGCAGGACGGTTGCCAGAATCAGATTTGGTAACATGCCTTAATACCTTTCCTTCAGCAATAAGATCAAATACTTTAACAGAAATTATAAAACTTTCTGCTAGAAATGGTGTGTTTTTATCAGAAAGGTTAATTTCTTTAGAATCAAATATAGTACAGCAAGATGTTAATCGTGGGTTAGCTGCTATTATTCTAGCTTCTGAAGGGAACGCTGATGAGGCAAGAAGAGTTTTAAAAACTATAGTAGATGAAGGACGAAGAAGACGTGCCACAGAAATAGTAGAGACTGAAATAAAAAGAGTGGTGGGTTCTAAATAATAATACAAACAAAAAACTGAGCCTATAGCCCAGTTTTTTGTTTGTATTATTCTTTATCCTTCAACCACCACACCCATACTCTTTGCTGTTCCTTCTACCATTCTCATGGCTGCTTCTATGGTGTGGCAGTTTAAGTCAGGCATTTTCTTTTCAGCAATAACGCGGATTTGAGCTTTGGTAATCTTTCCAACTTTTTCTTGTAAAGGCTTTGCGGATCCTTTGGCGAGGTTAATGGCTTTTTTGATAAGCTCAGGGACCGGCGCAGTCTTCATAATGAAATCAAAGGTGCGGTCGGCGTAGACGGAAATGATGATTGGCACCACTTCGCCTTTTCTGTCTTGAGTTTTATCATTGAATTCTTTACAAAAACTTTGGATGTTCAAACCGTGCTGACCCAAAGCTGGGCCGATTGGTGGTGCTGGGTTGGCAGCGCCTCCGACAACTTGTAATTTGATTTGGGCGATTAATTTTTTTGCCATAAATTTTGTTAATTAATTTATTCACGATCGAGAAGCCGGCTTGTCATCCCGACCGAAGTGGAGGGATCCCTTATACTTAGTGGTTAAGGGATTTCTCGACTCCGCTACGGCTTCGCTCGAAATGACAGTCCGCGGTCGCTTTAATTTTTTTATTAACTCTTTTTAACTTGCATTGCATCCAGCTCAACCGGTGTTTCGCGTCCAAACATAGTGATAAGCACTTTGACCTTACCTCTTTCTTGATCAACATTGCTAATCTTACCTTCAAAGTTCTTGAACGGTCCGTCGGTAATATGTACCACATCATTGATATCAAGGTCAATCTTGTGTTGTGGATCAGAAGCAGACATGCGCTTGAGTAGGGAATCAACTTCGGATTGGTCAATCGGAGTAGGTGTAGTACCAGAGCCAACAAAGCCAGTGACGTTTGGAGTGTTGCGAACAACATACCAAGAATCATCGGTAACGATCATTTCCACGAGCACATAGCCAGGGAAGATCTTTTCTTCAATGACCGTGCGTTTGCTATTTTTAATTTTAATCTTTTTTTCTTTTGGGACCAATACATTAAAAATCTTGTCTTGCATCGCAAAAGATTCGACGCGCTGCGCTAAGTTGCTTTTTACATTTTCCTCGTAGCCACTATAAGTGTGGAGCACATACCAGCGTCTGCCGAGGTTGAGATTTTGTTTTGCCATAGTTTTGTTATTTGTCATCCCGAGTGAGGCCGTAGCCGACGAGGGATCTCTACTTTAATGAATAGATTCCTCACCCCATAAAAATGGGGATTCGGAATGACAGCTAAGTTATTTTAAAAATATAGAGGTAATAGCTCCGTTGAAAACATAGTCTAGTAATCCCAAAAACAAAGCCATACCAATACTTAACCCAATCACCAAAACACTATAGTTAATAGTCTGAGTTTTGGTTGGCCAGGTGACTTTTTTCATTTCTTGGTATGACCCGACAAAGTAGTTTTTGATTGCTGTAAACATAGTATAAAATTTATTTGTTTTTTAAAACAGCCTTTCGGCTGTCTTAATGGTTTTATAATACCTTATTTCGCTAGATAAGTCAAGGGGCTTGTATGTTAATAAACTATGATCCATATAGACTTCTGCGAGTTACAAAAATAGGCTTTATTTAAAAGAATTTAGTTAGTTTTATAGAGCATTTGAAAATTTATTCTTCACGTTGCCAACCCATACCGACAGCAATGCCATAATCTCTAGCCTCATCTCTTTCCGTTTTTTCTAAATCTGGGAATACCGCATTAAGTACAGTTTCTGTTTTTACTCCCGATTGTTCTGCGCGCATTATTGCAACAGCCGCTCTTTTCGGACCCATTTCTTGAAGTTCTCTTCTAGTAAATCCGAAAAAACGTTCAGTTATTACTGCTTCGCTTGGGTTACTAGCAGGTGTTTCTTTAAAATTTGTCATATTTTTATCCAAAAAATAAATTAGAAACCTTTGGAATTTAATTTGTTATATATCCAAATTGCTGACACTCTTAGCATGAGTCTGTATAAAGTTTTTGCGAGGTCCTACTTCATCGCCCATCAAAATCTCAAAGACTTCGTTAGCAAGTTCGGCATCTTCTACTGTCACTCGTTTCATCAAACGGTTTTTTGGATCCATGGTGGTTTCCCAAAGTTGTTCGGGGTTCATTTCCCCCAAACCTTTATAGCGCTGGATATTTACTTTAATGCCGTTTATTTCTAGTCCCTGGACATCATTTTCTTCTCCTTCTTCTTTCACTTCCTGTCCTTCCTCAGGAAGGGGTTTGCCTTTTCTTCCGCCAGAGGCGGATCCGCCTTGGGCGGAAATTTCGTTTATAATTTTTTCTTTTTCTTCGTCATTGTAGGCATACTTCATGGTTTTGCCATACTTCAAACTATAGAGCGGCGGTTGGGCAATAAGCACATGTCCACCGGAAATTAGCGTTGGATAGTAGCGATAGAAGAAAGTCAGAAGCAAAGTACGGATATGGGCGCCGTCCACATCGGCATCCGTCATACTCACCAAGCC
>CAYIJG010000051.1:0-7466 GCA_964363685.1 uncultured Gammaproteobacteria bacterium | reverse complement strand
GGGTGGGGTAAAGATTAGAAGTATCAATAAAAATATGCTATTATATAGTATACAAAGAATACATTAAAAGTCGTAAAAAATACATCAATTTTTAATAATTATGATTAATTAAATCTTTTAAAAAATAAAAAAATATGAAAATACACAGGAGGCTTTTATTAGCTGTAAGTACAGCTTGTTTTGTTTTTATACTAGTAAGTCCAATGGCTGTTCGTGCGGCCACAACGCCATCTCTTGGTATGGCGGCTACCTATGGTGTTCTTGCCAGTACTTTTACCAATACAGTAGCAGGTACTATAGTTAACGGAGATATAGGGTTTAGTACAGGCCCGGCAGTTGTCCCCGGTGGTGTACATACTAATTACGGATCTGGCGCCCCATACCCTACAGCTGGCATAGATCAAAATACAGCTTTGGGTTTATTAAATTCTCAACCATGTAATTTTAACTTCGGGTCCGCTACGGATTTAAGTCTCTTACCCCAACCATTAGTCCCAGGAGTTTATTGTGTGGTAGGAGCTGTTTCTATTGGTACTGGAGGAATTACCTTAAATGGTAGTGGTACATATATTTTTAGAATAGACGGCGCGCTTACTTCAGTAGCCAACTCGGCAGTTACACTTTCTGGGGGCGCATCTGCCTGTGATGTGTTTTGGACTCCAACCGCCGCGACCACACTTGGCGCAAATTCTACTTTTGTAGGTACTGACATTGGCGCTTCTGGTATTACGATGGGTAGTTCTGTAAGTTGGACAGGAAGGTCGTTAGCGTTTGGTGGAACCATTACATCTGATTTGGATACCATTACTGTGCCAAGTTGTTCAGCTCCGGTAATTCCAGTTCCTGTTGTAATCTTAACGCCAACTGCCACGCCAGTTGTTATTGTTCCTGCTCCTGTTGTAACTTCAACGCCTGTGGCCGAGGTTGTGGTAACCCCTTCCCCAGTAGAGGTAGTACCAGCCGTCGTAGTATCTGCCCCAAAATTGCCAAGCGCAGGAGTTGCTCCTAGTGAGAAAAGTTTTCCTATGAATGTTGTTATACCAGTCGTTACATTTATAATTTCCATATTCTTTTTTGTTCTTACTTATAAAAAACAAATTATTTAGTCTTTTATTATATGAGATTCCTTTATAAGAATTTAGTAGTAACATCCATTTTATTCTTCTTTGTATTTGGTTTAGTTGGCTCAGCTAAAGCCGCAACCGCGCCAAATCTTGGTACAGCGGCCAACTTTGCAGTTTTGGCAGGATCAGCGATTTCGAGCATTCCCACATCTGTTATAAGTGGGCATGTGGGTTTAAGTCCGGGCGGAGGCGCCTCTATTACTGGGATAACATGTCCGGAGTTAGTAGGTTACAATATATATGATACTAATGCTGGGTATGCCGGTGGTGGAGGGTGTTTGATTACCAGCCCAGCTGTGCTGACCGCAGCGAAAAATGATTTGCTGGCAGCTTTTATTGCCGCCGGACAAGCGACCACCACAGTGATTACTGAAGACCTTAGCACTTTTCTTGGAGGAACTTTGACGCCAGGTGTTTATAGTAGTGGATCTTCGGTCGGGCTTACAGGCACACTTACACTTAACGGTGGTGGTGACGTTAACGCTGTCTTTATTATCAAGTCAGGCTCAACTTTGATTACAGCCTCGAATAGTCAAGTCGTTCTTACTGGTGGTACTCAGGCCTGCAATGTTTTTTGGCAGGTTGGGAGTTCGGCAACTCTTGGGACAACCTCTACTATTAGGGGAAATATATTAGCCAAAGATTCTATTACAGATGAGGGTGGATCTACAGTTGATGGTAGGCTCTTGGCAAGAGATGCGGCGGTTACTTTAAATCAAACCACAGTTACCAAACCAACTACATGTACCACTGCCGTTGCTACGCCAGTCAGTAGTGTGGGGAACGGTACAGTCAATGTTGTTAAGGTAGTTATCAATGATGGTGGAGGAACAAAAACCATCGCCGATTTTCCGTTGTTTGTTAATGGTACTTTAGTCATTTCCGGTCAGACCAACAATTTTCCTGCGCCTGCCGGTGTGTACGCTGTTACCGAAACCACCAGTTCTCAATACACCCGAACATTTTCCGGTGATTGTAACGCGAGCGGGCAATTTAATCTCAATCGTGGTAATGAAATATTTTGTATCGTCACAAATAACGATATAGCCGCACCCGTTGTTCCTCTGGTGCCACCACTTATCGATGTGGTGAAAGTACCTAGTCCTTTGGCTTTGCCGTTAGGTCCGGGTTTGGTGACTTACACTTATACAGTTCGTAATATTGGAACGGTCCCGATGACCGATGTGACGTTGGTCGGAGATACTTGCTCTCCAATTATTCTTGTTTCCGGTGATACAAACGGCGATTTAAAATTAGATGTAAATGAAACATGGGTGCACACTTGTTCTACAACACTCACAGAAACACATACCAATACCGTTGTTGCGACCGGATGGGCCAATGGCATTAGCGCCGTTGATATTGCTAGTGCCAATGTCGTTGTCGGCTTACCGATAGTGCCACCATTAATCCATGTGGTAAAAACTCCAAACAAGTTCAGTCTTTCATCACCCGGCGGAGCCGTTACATATTTTTATAGCGTAACCAACCCCGGCACAGCGCCGTTAAGTGACGTCAGTATCATTGACGATAAATGTACCGGATTACCAGGTCGCGTTGTAGGACATCCTGGGGATCTTAACAGCAACAATTTGCTGGAAAGTAATGAAACATGGCAGTTCACTTGCAAAACAAATCTTAAAAAAACGACAACAAACGTTGGTACAGCCGAAGGTCATGCTAACGGCTTAACAGCAAGAGACTTCTCAATTGTGACAGTTGTTGTAGCTTCGGTCGTTCCAAAATTACCAAACACTGGTTTTGATCCACGAAGCATAGTGGTATTTGCTAGTATTTTTGCTTTTGTATTTCTCTCGCTTTTTATAGTTCTAAAAAAACGCACAACTTAGTCATTAGTGGCAAAGGAAGAAACCCTTAAAAATATATGAAGTCCAAATTTCCAGCAAGGATGCTATTATTTGGCGTAAGTATTGTGGCGATTATATTTTCTGCGATAATAATTTTTCTTCCAACTTTTAACCCCCCTGTCCAGAGTTATTATTTAAAAACACCCCCGATCATTGTTCCTGCCAGTCTGCCTGTTGAGGAAATTGAGGTAGGTCTGCCAGCTCGTCTTAAGATTCCAAAAATTAAAGTCAGTGCTGTTATTGAAAATGTAGGCCTCACTCCTAAAGGAGAGATGGGAATACCAAAAATTCCTCGCAATACGGCTTGGTTTGATTTAGGACCCCGTCCGGGAGAAGTAGGTAGCGCAGCCATCGCCGGTCATCTCAATTGGTATAATGGCGCCAAAGGTGTGTTTGCAAACTTAAACAAATTAAAAATCGGAGACAAAATATTGGTTCAGGACGATAAAGGAAATGATATTTCTTTTGTGGTACGAAAAATTCGTACTTATGGATTTAACGAGGACGCTTCGGATGTTTTTGTCTCAAATGATGACAAGGCTCATCTCAATCTCATAACCTGTGACGGGGTTTGGGATAAACGCACCAAACAGTATTCTAAGCGACTGGTGGTATTTGCTGATAAAGAATAATGATTATTACTGTTTTATTCCTCTGATTTTGTTGACTTTTATAGGGTCTAGTTATTAAGTGAAAATCCTCTTTCTTTAAGAGGGAATTTTTGGTACACTAGGCTAGGTTATAAAATATCGTAAAAAATGAGGAAATATGCAATTCATCCGTAATTTTAGAAATATAAATAAAAGTGATGTGGCCATTGCCGGTGGCAAAGGCGCTTCTTTAGGTGAAATGACTACTGTTGGTATTGCCGTGCCTCCTGGTTTTGTATTGCTTAGCTCTGCTTTTGAAAATTTTTTAGAAATTACAGACCTAGATGTTGAAATAGACGCGATCCTTCGTACCGTCAATCATCAAGAAATGCATACAGTAGAAAATGCATCTGAGAAAATTCAAGCCTTGATTTTGAACAAGGAAATACCGAAAGATATGGTCGTTGAAATTAAACAGTCATTTAAAGAGCTTGATGCCAAGTTTGTGGCTGTGAGATCTTCAGCCACAGCCGAAGATTCAGCCAGCGCTGCTTGGGCAGGACAATTGGATACATATCTCAATACTACCGAAAATAACCTGTTAGAGAATATCAGAAAATGCTGGGCATCGCTATTTACTCCTCGAGCGATTTTTTATCGGTTTGAAACCCACCTTCGCCAAGGCTCCGGCGGGCAAGAAGGTTTGCATAAAGACAAAATTTCGGTAGCCGTTGTTATCCAAACCATGATCCAATCAGAAATGTCAGGCGTTGCTTTTTCAGTGCATCCGGTCACCGAAGATAGAAACCAGATGATTATAGAAGCTGGCTATGGATTAGGAGAAGCGATTGTTTCTGGCTCTGTGACTCCGGATAGTTATGTAATAACTAAACAGCCAAGAGAAATTTTTGATATTAATGTAAGTACGCAGACAAAAGGATTATTTAGAGACCCAGCTGGTGGTAATGAGTGGCAAGATATCCTAGAACCAAAAGCCTCGGCACAAGTTTTAAACCAGGAACAAATTTTAGAATTAGCAGAAATGGTTTTAAAAATTGAAAATCATTACGGTTTTCCTTGTGATGTTGAGTGGGCTTTTAAAAACGGAAAATTTTATATTACACAGAGCCGGGCGATAACGACGTTAAAAGCAAAATAATATATGTCTTCCGACTTATCCAAACTCTACCAAACCCAAATTTCTCTGACTGAGTGGTTTGAAAAAATGAATCATAGTGATGCTACAACTTTACGTTTAGAGGATAATGAAAAACGCGAACGATTAAAAGTGTTAAATAGTATAACAGGTTTGCCATTTGATAAACCGCATCAGTTTTCCGCAGAAGTAGTAGCTGGTCGCACGCCTGAGTTCCAAAAATTTTTACAAGATCATGGTGATGAGTTGTGCGCCTTGCGTCTCATACCAACAGATTTGAATTTACCAAAATTACGCACCCGTGGCGCTAGTATAAATGACTCGCTCGTGTGGTTTGCGAATCAAAATATAGACCCTGCTAAATACAGGGCTGATTTTGTACCACATCCAAGCGATCATGTTTGGTCGACAATTTTTATCGTAAATCAAAATGGTGTGTTTGGTGAAATCATTAAAGGTAGTCATAATCAGTTGACTCAAGGATTTTATGACGAAGGTGAACCTATCGCCTTTGCTTATAATAATTTTACAAAGTGGCAATTGAACCCGCCCAATCCAGAAGCGGAGTCTTATTTGCAAGAAGTTCTGAAATTAATTTATATTCAAGATAAAAATATTCAAGTTGAATTGACAGATGAGTTGCAAGCTACCTTTGCCAAAGATTACCTCTGTGGGTATTTTGAAACAGTTGCCTCTAATCAATTTGGTACTTGGTTTATTGACTATAATCGAATTCTTGGCAAGTTATATGAAAATTTTGTGGCGCCAATGAATAATTTAGTGGAGAGTGAAAATATTTTAGCTGGTAAGGTTGGAAGTCCAGGCAAAGCAGTTGGCAAGGTAAAAATTATTAATTCAGAAAATTTTAATGATTTTGTAGAAGGTAATATATTGGTTTGCGTTATGACTTCGCCAGACTATTTGCCGCTGATGCAAAAGTCCTCAGCTATTATTACTGATTTGGGTGGCATCTTGAGTCATGCTGCTATAGTAGCGAGAGAGTTAGGTAAGCCTTGTGTGGTGGGAACAAAAAATGCTACCAAAATTTTGCATGTTGGAGATATGGTAGAAGTAGATGCAAATAATGGGGTGGTGAGAATTATTAAGAACTAAATTTATTTTTTAAATTTTAATATATGAGTACGGATCATGGAGTTGTACAGCCAAATTCAGGTAAGGAATTTTCTATGACAGATGCAGAAAGAATTTTCTATAAAGAAAGAACCACCGTTAAAGATCGTATGCAAGCAAAAATAAAGGATAGATTAGGATTTATGACCAAAGATAATCCAAAAGGAAAAAGCTCTTCCATGAAAGATTTTAATCTAGATCATTTTTTATGGACACTGGATTTGGGTGCAAAAAACACGAGTAACGCAGCACGATTTGATAATTTATATCAAAAGATAGTTAGTGAAGGAAAAATTATTGATGAGGATGAGATTATTGAGACAATTACTATGAAATTAATCACGAGAGATAGGATTGTATTTAAAGATATTGATGGTATTCCAGAATTTGTAGGTTTAAAACAAAGTTAATTCTATCTTAGTTTTTTAACGAGGCCCCCTTAGTTCAGTGGGAGTCCTGCCTGCGGCAGGCAGGACAGCGGTTTCAACCATTTTAACGCCGATGTAGCTCAGTTGATAGAGCAATCGCTTCGTAAGCGATAGGTCGTGGGTTTGATCCCCACCATCGGCTCAAGGCGTTTGGCAGGCGGGTAAACCACAAACGTCAGTTCGATTCTGACAGGGTGCTCAAGTTAATTTTTAAATTATTTTATGCTCCCACCCAAAACCCCAGCCCCAGATTTTAACCTCCCAGATCAAGATGCTAAAGACCATAAATTGTCCGATTATCTTGGTCAGTGGGTTTTGTTATATTTTTATCCAAAGGATGATACGCCAGGTTGTACTATTGAAGCTTGTTCTATACAAGACAATTTGCCAAGATTTGATGAGTTAAAAATAAAAATACTCGGTATTAGCGCGGATCCGATTAGTAGTCATCAAAAATTTGCGCAGAAGTATGGGCTGAATTTTACATTACTATCTGATGATAAAAAAGAAGCGATAAACAAATACGAAGCTGGTGGAATTTTTACCAAACGTATTTCTTATCTTGTAGATCCGCAAGGTCAGATTTTTAAAGCCTATGAAAATGTAAAGCCGGAGATGCACGCGGCCGAAGTTTTGGAGGATTTAAAACAAGTTTAGTTATCCACAATTAAAATTTACAAAACAAAAACCATTTGGTACAATTATTTCAATATCAAGAGAGCAGTTAGGGAACTAGCCCGTTAACCTGCCGACAACCTGTCCCGAGTACTCGGGATAAGGTGTCAATTCTAGCCTTTACTCTGTTACAAAACAGAGGGTAAGGGAAAGATAAAGGTCGAATTTCTTTCCTGCAAGGGAAATTTTTTTGTTAATGACCAAAATTTATGAGTCTAAGCGAAATAAATTTTGTGTCAATTAACAATCCGCCGAGTTTGCCGCTGCCGTAGAGCCGAATGGGTGTGCGGCGAAGCGAGAGGCGGATATCTTAGTTTATTTTAATTTAATTGTCATGCCGAATTTATTTCGGCATCCCATAAATTATTTGGGGATCCTGAAACAAGTTCAGGATGACAGTAACAATATTTTTATGTTAAAAACAGCTGAATCAGTCACACTCGCGCATCCAGACAAAGTCTGTGATCAAATATCAGATGCGATTCTTGATGCTT
>CAYIJG010000050.1:5853-7700 GCA_964363685.1 uncultured Gammaproteobacteria bacterium | reverse complement strand
TGGAGCAGGTGAGCGGAATCGAACCGCCATTTCATCCTTGGCAAGGACGTATAATAACCATTATATGACACCTGCAGTGAGTGAGAAAATGAAATTTATTTCAATTTTTCCGAACAAAGGTGTTATATACCGTAGTATATGACACCTGCAACGAGTGAATAGGGAGAGCGAAGCTCTCACTTTTCCGAGTAAAGGTGGTATATACCCGCAAGTATATGACACCTGCAGATATAAGGCCTTATAGTTGAATACACAATATACTACCATCTTTATTATAATTTTGTCAAACTAGGGCAGGTAAAAATAGGCTAAAATATTGCAACCTGGTCAAAAGCTTGGTATTGTTGTTAAATATAGAATTTTAATTAACAAAATTATAAATTATGCCGATGACACTAGAAGAATTTACCAAACAAGTACAAAAGAAAATACAAATTTTTAATGATTGGGCATTAGAAAATCAACTCTTCGGAAAGATTACACCTGATCATTTTGGTTATAAATGCTCCTCCTCAGAAGAGTTTGAACAGATGCGAAAATTACTTGAACATAACTCTGCCTTTATTTATCAATCCATTATTTCCAAGCGTCGTATCGCTATTATAAAACTCAAAGATCCTATTAAAACAAACTTTGGACATTTATTTTTCTTTGAACTTTCAGACCAGAAACCCGATGGCAGCCAACGAAGCGGGTTTGACCATCTGGAATTCTTTCCAAAAGATGGGTCTGAACAAGATTTGATAAAATATTTAGAAATTAAAAATATACAAATAAAAAAAGTCGAACGACCGCATCATACTACCCACGATATTGCTCTCAGTGATAATTTTATAGTTCGAATTGAATCCCGTTCACTGATAGAAAAGATTATAGGTGAAGAAATCGGCTTTAATATATAGGCTCCTGAATTAAACTATACAAAAAATACCACCTAAGTGGTGGCATTTTTTTAAGCTGGTTAGTGCACGATGTTAGAACTAGCTTTACCCCTCAATCAATTCCTTAAGAAGAAAGTGACAATTAGAGAGAGAACGGGCGATCGTTCTCTAGTTTTCGTTGAACCCACATCGCCGTGGGTGCTTCGTCATCGATTCCGATCGGCGTTTCGCGATGGAGCGCTAGGGAACGATGCTCGATGGGTGGCCTTTACCACGTCTCGTGGTTCACGAGGTAGTACATGTAGGCCTGATGTTCCTTGAAGGCAGGGATGGCTTGGGTATAGCCTCTCGTGAGCCAACTTGCCACCCCGCGTCGGCCAGTCGCCTCGTACTCAAGGCAGGGGTCGGTCGGGCCGTAGTAGGCATCTATGCTCTTTGCCAACTTGCACTCGGCCTCGTACGCCTCGATCTCGCTGTGCATAAGAACCTTCACCTCATCAGGCGTGAAGGTTGGCGTCGAATGCTGGCGAAAGCTGTCGGCGCTGTAGCGGTTGTCGCGCCACTGCAAGTAGTGCTCCACTTCGTGTCGCAGCACCCTCCAGCCTATCTTGTCCGGCATATTGAGAATAGCCTTCTTCACAATGAAGACCGGGGTGGGGCCGCGACCTGGAACGTCGTAGACGATGAAAGCTGCCGGGCTTACCTCTGGCACCCCCACCATACCAACGTCCTCCTGGAAATTGAACGCCACTTCCTGACGCAGGTTAAGTGCGATGAGCGCACGCACCTGTACGTCGGGGTGGGAAGAAAGAAGGACAAAGCAGAGGCCCACCGTCATCGAGGAATCTGTGGAGTACGTATCGCGTGGGAAAATCGGAATGTTGGCGTCCTGACATGATGATGTGTGATCCAACGCGACTGATTCTCCTGCATTGTGAGGATTCTTCTGCCGTTGGTGTGTTACAG
>CAYIJG010000050.1:0-5843 GCA_964363685.1 uncultured Gammaproteobacteria bacterium | reverse complement strand
TCGGGGTTGGAAGAATGAAGCGCGTGTAGCCGCTGGTACTCAGGTGGCACCCCCTGCACGATCACTGCGGACGGCGTCTCGGGGATAGTTTCGACAGCGGTGGGCTTGAGCTGTTCATCACCGCTCACGAGAAGAATGGCGATAAGTGCGGCCACGACGAGAAGCACTCCTACGATAATGCCATGCTTTTTCAGCCTCACGGGACTCTCCTGGTTGATTCATCTTTGGATATCCAAGCGAGTTGCTTGGCTTCACCAGTAAATGAATCAATACTTAACTTAGGACAAAACAGATAATTATTCTCAAAAGAATAATGAATTAATATAGCAAAAAAATAACTTTATGTCAATGATAGAACTAAAAATACTGCTAAGTTTAGCAGTATTTTCTTTGTGTTTTGATGGCGAGCTGTTTAGTGCATGATATCAAAACTAGTACTTACCAACTAACCAACAGATGATGCAAGTGAAGGTAATTTAAGTACAGCACGCATACGCTCTGTAGTTTGTGGTGCATTTAGCTTAACTGGCGGACCACCTACTTCAAGCGGTTCTACTTCAGATACATAGGTGGCAAGAGAAAATTCCCCCTCTGGTTCACCATTCTCAATATGTCTCACAAGCCGTTCTGCATTCATACGAAGAATATCTACTCCATATTTTTTCAAAATATGAGCAATTTGTTCTCTTCTTGGCTTGTTTCTTTTAGGCAAAATTCTAAGATGAGCGCGACGGCCACCTCTTATTTTATTTTTTCCTTCACCTTCACCACCGTTTTCCTCTTGAGGAAATTCAGTACAACGAACAGCGTGAGCATAGGCAAGGATTACCGCCCGAATAAATTCACCGTCTAAAGGTAATGTTATCGGTTGATCTGGATTTTTAAAATTACGTAAGGCCGCATACTGATCAAGGAGAATCTTATATTGGACATTACCAATATATAGTGTCACTTCCGTGTCACGTTTATCGCGATCATCCATGTGAAATTCAATCTTTGTAATACCCAAACCCGTTAGCATCGGATCTTCGATAGCAATAATGTCCCCGCGAGGGCTCAACAGATGCATAGTGTCGCGAGATAGATCCTCCGCATATTTAACATTAAGTTCACGTAAATTGGACAACGCACGCTCACGATCTTCTGGTTTGTCAAATTCTGATGGCAACAGATGAGCAAATGTTTGCCAATACTTCTCATCTTCCATTGGTGCTTTTGTTTCTAGGTCTTTAGTTTTCTTAAATATAAGACGCATCTTTTCTGGCGAACCACCCTCAATCGTGGTATTGACCCCAGGAAAATGAACAGCGATGGTTGGTTCGCCTTGCCGTGTTAATTCTTCAGCGCTGATATCAACTATCCATTGCGCTAATTCTCCTACAGACCTTTTACTTTTTCTCCATATGTCAAAATCTCGAAAACTATTAATACCTATTTTTATAAACAATTGCGCTAACTTGCTTTGTGGTGCACCTGTTTTTCCTTCCAAACTTTTTAAAATATCTCCTACGGTCTCATTTAGCACTGCTTGCTCGTACTCATTTTGAAATATTGCATGCTCTTCTGGAGTTAATCGACTACGTTTTTGTTCAATTCTGTCAGCCATCATAACTTCATTAACTCTCGGATTTGCCTCACCACCTAACGTCGTCATTATCTTTCCCCCCGTACTTTTAATAAATCTTGTCCTCAGTTTCTCAATGTTTTCTATCAATTCAGGAGCCCTTAACTCAGCTATCGTAAACACTACTCTCTCTACCTCTTTTCCACGAGAAGAGATGTCGGAATCTTCAGAAAAAATCATCCGCGCATATAGATTTGCCATATCCCCACCAAGTGGTAAGATAGGAGTAAAGAAAGTTAATATCTGTATAGTTTTCTTTACAATTTTTTCATTACTACTCCTCAATCCTCCTAAGGCAAGGTTATAAAGCATTTCTGAAAAGGAGCTCTCATTATGACAACTTCTTAAAGAGTTAATAAGTATAGTTTCTGCTAAATTTCTATACACACCACTCTCTGCGTATACAGACAACCATCGTTCTGCAACCGTTGCATCTGCAGGAATCGAGAGTTTCTCGGTTGCCTTCTCTATCTCTTTGCTGATCTTTTTTAACCCTTTTTTATCTCCATAAGCATTTACTTCTGAAAAGGTATTGAGAGCGTCAAGAATATCAATCAGTTCGCGAGGTTTATTAATAAATTCTACGGCAACCTTTTCGGCAATTTGTTTTTGTTCCTCGTGCTTCCTAGCACTTTTAAAACCTAACGCTAATTCAGCCGCCTTAATAAGACCAGGCGTGCTCAAAAAAATTGAATTCTCTGGCGATTGAGGTAGCCCTTCGAGTGCTGGCTCATCTGGAGCGAACCCATTATTTTCATCCACCTCTACACCATCTTCCACGCTGGTTTGCCAACGCGGAATTTGAGGAAACGGACGAAATTCTAATCCTGGTTTTGCCATAAAATAATTATTACAAAACTCTGAAATTTAAAATGTGAGCAGATGACGGGAGTCGAACCCGTGTCACCAGTTTGGAAAACTGGGATAATAGCCGTTATATGACATCTGCGAGGAGTGTAGCAAAAAATAAAGTTTACTTTATTTTTTATTACCGACGAGTAGTGTCATATACCGTAGTATATGACATCTGCGTTTAACTATGTATTACTACCAGTTTGTCCCGATTTTCCTGTGGCGGAAAATCGAGGATCCACGATTATGACCGAAGTCATAATCGGGAGAAAACTGGTATAATAACCATTATATGATACCCGCGTTGGTTGACTAAAAAATCTATCCACCTGAATATTCTACTAGAATTTACAAAAAAGTCAACTAACAGTATACTACCTATACGCTAATTTTTAACCCATACACGTATGCACAAAAAACTCTCGGTTTTGGCTATAACCCTAGCCACTTTAGCGCTACTGGGCGCTGGATGCAGTAAAAATGTATTCACAGGCTCAAGAAATAATGAGTCGGCCGGACCGGCTGTGTCTGTGGAAAACCAATCTCTACCAGAAAATAACCAAGTTGTAATAAAAGAAGCCTCTATTGACCAAGATGGTTGGGTTGCCATCCACAACAAAAACAATGAACAAATCGGCGAAATAATTGGTTATACTGCCCTACCTACCGGCACAGATAAAAAAATAAAAATCACGGTTGATAAAAATAAAGTGACCCCTACTTTGGTAGCGATGTTACACTATGATCGCGAACCTAAGGGCGCGTTTGAATCTCCTGGCACCGACGGGCCAGTCATTAAAGACCAGCAAGTTATCATGCAAGAATTTAATATTTCAAACCCAAGTGAAATCAAAAAAGACAGTCCTGCCGAAGAATCCGCTGGCGCCCGCAAAGAATTTATTATCACTGCCAAACAATGGTCCTTCTCCCCTTCAGTTATAAAAGTTAAAAAAGGAGATAAAGTTGTATTGAAATTAACAAGCACTGATGTTGCCCACGGATTCAATCTTCCTGATTTTGGGATTGATGAAAAATTCGACAAAGGCGAAACTAAAACTGTAGAATTTGTCGCCGACAAAATTGGCACCTTTACCTTCAACTGTAATGTCCCTTGTGGCGCTGGGCATAAAGCCATGACTGGGACAATTGTGGTGGAATAAATAAAATTTTAAAAACAAAAAAAACACCCAACTAAATTAGTCGGGTGTTTTTAAATTATTTTAATTTAGGCATTAGCGCGAGCAGAATAATCCCCGGTTTCAGTATTAACCAAAATTTCTTCACCTTCTTTGATAAAGATTGGCGCTTGCACATGTAAACCATTATCCAAGACAATTTCTTTGGTTACGTTGCCAGTAGCGCTATCTCCGCGCACCGCTGGTGGAGCCTCTACTACCTTATATTTAATTTTCTTTGGCAATTCAATACTTACTGGTCTATCTTCATATAGACCAACTACCACATCCAAACCCTCTTTGAGATATTTGCCTTCATCACCTACCAAATCACCGTTCATCTCTATTTGCTCATAACTTTCCATATTCATGAAGGCAAAATTGTCACCGCTCTTATACAAAAATTGCATGGTGCGGAAATCTACCTGCACAATATCCACGCTTTCACTGGTCTTGTATGTGACTTCCAGCACCTTGCCTGTGCCAAGACTTTTCATGCGAGCGCGTACAAAAGCAGCGCCTTTGCCGGGGTTAACATGTTGAAATTCCACCACAACGAATAAATCGTCAGCTTGACGGATAACGACTCCTTTTTTAACTTCTGAGGTTGAGGACATATAATAAGGATAATGCAAATGGCCTTGTTGCCCACGAATTATGCGAATATCGTATTCGTATTATTTGTGGGTCGCCCAAGCGACCATTCGTCTAATTCAAGTTAAAATAATTAATCAATTTGATCTTTAACCGATCCAAATATAACCTCATTCAAATCTTTGGCTCGGGTAAACAATAATACCATACGATCTACGCCCATGGCAACCCCTGCCTGCACTAAAGCTTCGGCAGGCAGGCCCACTATGGCTGAGATAAAATCGGGGTCAACTGGCCAAATTTCTTTACCTAAAGCTTTTCTTTTGGCCATATCTTCTTCTAATTTCTGCTTTTGTACCTGGGCGTCTGTGAGTTCACCGTAACCATTACACATTTCTAAACCACCGATATAACATTCAACTCTTTCAGCATAATGACTATCGTTTTCACACAGCCTAGATAAAGAAGTCATCTGTGCCGGGAAATCATAGATAAAAATTGGCCTGTCATTACCTAAATTCAGTTCAATCTCATTTAAGAAAATTTTGTAAAACAAATCTTCATAAGCATCACCGCTATCTACAGTATAACCTTTACTTTTTGCCAATTGTTGCATTTGACTTAACTCCAGATAATCATCTAATTTTATTCCAATAAACTGCTGCCACACTTCCTTCATGCTCATTCTGTCCCATTTCTCAAAAAAATTAACTTCTTTATTCTTATACTTTAATACTTTTACACCCAATTTTTCTCCTACATACTTAAATAAATTTTCCATATCATTCATAAAATCCTGGTACTTGCCTGGCGCTCGGTACCATTCCAACATCGTAAATTCAGGATTATGATTACCGCCAAAACTTTCAAAATTTCGAAAACATTTACCAATTTCAAAAACTTTTTCATATCCAACTGCCAACAATTTTTTCAATGCGTATTCTGGCGAGGTACGCAGATAAAACTTTTCTGACTTGCCGTTTGGATCATGAACGTTGATTGATATTGGATTAAGATATGGTTCTTGGCTAGCTAGTCGCACTGCGACGGGTGTATCTGTTTCTACAAAACCTTGCGACCAAAAAAACTCCCGGATTGATTTAATAATCTCAATCCGAGTATCATAAATGTTTTTCAAGCGCGGAGTATTTTTTAATTCAGACCAATTACTCATAAACTTTAAAAGCCCCTTTCGGGGCTCTTATTATTTTGATTAGGCAGTATATGGTATTAGCGAGGCTTGTCTAGCTCTTTTGACAGCGGTGGCTACCTGGCGTTGATGCTTGGCACACAGGCCACTGCGCCTGCGAGGGGCAATCTTCTTATAAGAAGATATGAATTTATTAAGAACGTTAACATCTTTGTAATCTACAACTAACTTGTTGTTTACACAGTAATAACAAGGCTTATCTTTTGGTGCTAATTCTCTAGATTGGGCATTAGTATGCATAATTTTTTACAATGTATTAAAACGGAATATCTTCAACTTTTACTTCTTCTTCAATAACTTCTTGCGGGCCACTACTGGCTCCAGTGACTGGTTCGTCAGCGCTAAACGATGCGCCTGTGCCTGTGCCGGTACCAGCAGTTTTGGAATC
>CAYIJG010000049.1:0-7706 GCA_964363685.1 uncultured Gammaproteobacteria bacterium | reverse complement strand
GTCTCCGCCACATTTCTTGGAACTTCGGCATAATAGCCAAATTCCATAGAATAGTTGGCGCGACCCTGACTGACACTGCGCAGAGTAGTGGCATAGCCAAACATACTGGCCAGCGGCACAATCGCCTTGATTACTTTGATCTGGCCTCTATCAAACATTTCCTGAATCTGTCCGCGCTTGGAATTCAAATCACCGATCACATCACCCATATAATTTTCCGGAGTGGTGACTTCTACCTTCATGATTGGTTCCAAAATTATGGGAGTTGCTTTTTTACAAGCAGCTTGGAAAGCCATAGAACCCGCCATCTTGAATGACATTTCAGAAGAGTCAACATCGTGGAAACTACCATCAAATACAGTCACCTTTACATCTACCACTGGATAACCAGCTTGGATACCACGACTAAGAGAACTCTTTACACCTTTTTCAACAGCTGGAATAAATTCTTTAGGAATAGATCCGCCTTTGGTATCATCTTCAAACTCATAACCCTTGCCTTGTTCTTGCGGTTCAACCTTAAGCCAGCAGTGGCCGTATTGACCCTTACCGCCGGACTGTTTGATATATTTGCCTTCAGCTTCAGCAGAGATTTTGATTGTTTCTTTGTAGGCAACTTGAGGCTTACCAACATTGGCTTCTACTTTGAATTCACGGCGCATCCTATCTACCAAGATATCAAGGTGCAATTCACCCATACCAGCGATAATAGTTTGCAATGTTTCTTCATCAGTATGGACACGGAAAGTTGGATCTTCTTCAGCCAGTTTTTGTAAAGCCATACCAATTTTTTCTTGGTCAGCTTTGGTCTTTGGTTCAATAGCCATTGAGATTACCGGTTCAGCAAAAGTTGGACGATACATCACCATTGGTTTATCTTCATCACAAAGAGTATCACCAGTGCGTACGTCTTTAAGACCGATGGCAGCGGCAATTTCACCGGCATAAACTTCGGACACATCTTCACGTTGGTTAGCGTGCAAACGCACGATACGACCAAGTCTTTCTTTTTCACCGTTACTGGCATTATATACATAACTACCAGCCGAAACAGTTCCAGAATAAACACGGAAGAAAATAAGCTTACCCACAAATGGATCAGTGGCAATTTTAAAAGCCAAGGCGCAGAAAGGTTCTTTATCAAGTGCCAATCGAGATTCTTCAACATTAGTGTCTGGATTAACACCGGCAATTGGAGGTAAATCTTCTGGGGAAGGCAAATAATCAACTACAGAATCAAGCATAAGTTGCACACCAATATTGGCTAGGGCTGATCCACACAAAACCGGATAGATTTTACTGTGAATTACCATATCGCGAATACCAGCTTTAACTTCGGCAATAGTAAAAGCTTCTCCAGCCAAATATTTATTCATCATGTCATCGTTAGCTTCAGCCACTTTTTCCATGAGTTTGGCGCGATGCGCGACAATCAATTCTTTCATATCTTCGGGCACTGGAATTTCTACAATAGTTTCTCCTTTATCACCTTCAAACTTGAAAGCTTTTTCTAAAATAATATCAACGATACCGGAAAAAGAACTGTCCTGACCGATTGGCAATTGCGCGGCCACGGCATTGACCGAAAGTCTTTCTTGAATAGAAGCAAGACTCATATAAAAGTCAGCTCCGAGTTTGTCCATTTTGTTGATGAAAGCGACGCGAGGGACGTTGTATTTATCAGCTTGGTGCCAGACAGTTTCAGATTGTGGTTCTACACCTTGAGAAGCGTCAAACACCGCTACCGCGCCATCGAGCACACGTAAACTGCGCTCTACTTCTACCGTAAAGTCTACGTGACCTGGAGTATCAATGAGGTTGATGCGATGCCCTTTCCAGAAACAAGTAGTGGCGGCGGAAGTAATAGTAATACCGCGTTCTTTTTCTTGTTCCATCCAGTCCATAATCGCTTCGCCTTCGTGCACTTCACCGATCTTATGTTTTTTACCGGTATAAAAAAGCACGCGTTCAGAAGTGGTGGTTTTACCAGCATCAATGTGCGCCATGATGCCGATATTACGGGTTTTATCTATTGGATATTCACGAGGCATATATATTGCAAATTATACGAATAATATAAAGGATAATACGAATTACGAATGGGCACGGTTATGATTCGTGTAATCCCATATCTATTCGCATTATTTGTTTACTTAGAAAATCTGGCAAAGTGAGCAAAGGCTTTGTTTGCTTCAGCCATTCTGTGAACATCATCACGTTTCTTAATAGCATCACCTACACCTTGAGCACTGTCCATAAGCACAGTGGCCAATTTATCTGCCATCGCTTGTCCTTTTTTATTGCGAGCCGCTTCTACAATCCAGCGGAAAGTAAGAGCATTCTGACGACTAACACTTACTGGCATTGGCACCTGATAGTTGGCGCCACCAACTCGGCGAGAACGAACCTCAACTTGAGGCTGAACTGTTTTTAAAGCATCTTCAAAAGTTTTCATTGCATCTTTTTTGGCAGCTGTAATCTTGTCAAAAGCAGTATAAACAATAGTTTGAGCAGTTGTTTTTTTACCACCTTTCATAATGTGATTGATAAATTTTGCAAGCACAACACTGCCGTATTTTGGATCCGGAGCAATAACTCGTTTATAATCTTGTTTTCCACCGCGCATATTTCAAAAATTAAATAATAATATTATTTCTTAGCTGGTGCTCCTGCTTTTGGTCTCTTAGCTCCATACAAACTTCGACCCTTGCGCCTGCCTTCTACACCTTGGGCATCATAAACACCGCGGACGATATGATAACGCACACCTGGTAAATCTTTTACACGGCCACCGCGGAGCAACACGATTGAGTGCTCTTGAAGATTGTGGCCTTCACCTGGGATATAAGCAATAACTTCCATACCATTACTCAAACGAACCTTGGCAACTTTACGTAAAGCTGAGTTTGGTTTTTTTGGAGTAGTTGTATACACCTTGGTACAAACGCCTCTCTTAAAAGCTGCGCCTTTAGCAAAAACAGTCTTGCGTCTGTGCAAATTGTCTACGGTAAATTGAAGAGCCGGGACTTTGCTTTTTGCCTTCTTACTAGTTCTGCCTTTGCGAATTAACTGGTTAATTGTTGGCATACGTTAATTTAATTATAAAACCGAATTTTTAAATAATAAACTTAAACAAAAAAACTGAACGAAAATGTGCTCAGCCACGAGTTTTTTTCTCCCATTTTTTGGAGAACCCTAGATTAGGGACGTTCTGGGTATGAGTATATAGGAAGGGATCGGATATGTCAAGGTTTAGTATATTAACTTAGATTTTATACTTAAAAGACTAAACTGCTCAAGAGACTAGCGAAGATTGTTGGTTTAATAACATAATTTCCTTGGCCATAGCATCTCCCTCAACTGGTAATAAAAAATAAGAATTAATACCCTGTACTCCCATATGCATTATCTCAAAAATAGCCTCCCTACTTTGACCTTGATATGTCGCTATCCTAATTGTTAATCGCCTTGTTGGTAGTTCAGAAGTGCTTGATTTATAGAAAGAACTATCCTTTGTTATATTAACATTGTGACCAAAAAAATTTTTGATACGTCCTTGGATAGTGCCAAAAATTTGCACCGCTTCTTCGATAGAAGCAGCTTCCCTAACTGGCTTTATATAATCCTCAACTGTCTGACTTGAGCCTCTGATAACTGCCTCCCTTAAACCGAAGGCATTAGAAAAAATTGAATATGGCACAGCTCCTCTTAACGCCAGAATTTCCTTATGGATTTCTAAATCGTTCAATAAACCCGGAATAGCCCTTACATTAAAACTGTCCAAATCAACAACTGCATCGTCTGCCTTATAAAAGCTATCTAAAATTTTATTTTGATTATCTAAATCTTTCAAAACTATAATTATGTCTTCTAAACTTTGCACACCTTCAAACGAAGGTTTTTTTATCTTCCCTCTTAGAATTTCTACTAACGTTTGGCGCAAATGTTGGTCCTCTGGGATTTCACCCAAAAGTACAGCAAATGCCTCAAAGATGCCTTTGTCTAATTTCAGAAGGGCAATAACACCTTCTACTTTTCTTTTGATTACGCCAGAAGTTTTTCCATCTAATAATATAGTAGTTCTCGATATCTGCTCTAAAACTTCTTCTAATGTTTTGCAACCAACAAAAGTAGAAAGATTTATTTCCCCTCCTTCTGTAATTTCACTCATTATCCCTTCACTCTTTCCTCCTGCTCTTATTACGCCTCCTCTTTCTCGATCATCAACTATAGTTCTATTTGGATCAACTTTCGACGAATCTCCAGCCATCCCAGTTTTATCACGCTTATCACTCATATTTAAAAGACTAAAAATCAAATAAAATTAACTACTTAACTGATGTATTATACCAAAAAATGACATAAAAGTCAATGTTTTAATAATAAATTTATAATTAGAGATCACTCAAATCCCGCAAAAAACTCCCTGGCTTTATTTTTAAGGGCTTGTCTTCATCAATATAATGCACGTCGGCAGCCTCGTCATTGAGAACCAAACCATTTAGAGAAAGAAGTGAGTGGTCTTCGAGCAAATCTGAACTGATTTCGCCCAAAAATATACTTGGGCCAGACATAGAATCTCCCCAGCCACCAGAGGCCATCGGATAAGTGAGAAAGAGGTGGTGCTTGGTTCTGGTAATTGCTACATAAAACAAACGACGCTCTTCTTCCAACCCGTTATCCTCCCGCAAAGCGCGATCATTGGGGAATGAACCGCTGGCTAGGTTGATAATAAATACCACTGACCATTCCAAACCTTTAGCTTGATGAATTGTAGAGAGAACAATTTTATCAGCACTGTCAGTTCGAGCAGAGGCGGTACCAGCTTTGGCGCCAAAACCTTCTTGCAAACTCGCTTCTGCCAAAAATTCTTCCAACTCATCATACTTGGCTGCAAAAACTTTTAACTGGGTAATGTCTTCTATCCGATCTCTACTGTCTATAAATTCGGATTCCAAATAATCTTTGTATGGGGAAGCAAGAATCGCATCCAACAAACCGGAGATATCATTTTTACTTTTACCAAGCATACTTTCCCAAATCCTGACAAAACTATACCAACCCTGTTTGGCTTTTTCTCCCAAAATTTTCTCCCCCACAATTTTTACCTCGTCAATATTAGTAATATGTTTTAACGCTTCCACAATTTTTCCCGTCGCGGCTGGACCAATACCTTCTTCGTGCATTAGCACTCGCATCCAGGCAGCTGTGTCAGCTAGATTGTTGAGGATACGCAAATACGCCAAGACGTCTTTGATATGAGCGCGCTCAAAGAATCGCAAACCACCCCGATAATCATAGGCGATTCCAGCTTTGACTAACTCCATTTCCAAAAGCTGTGAATGATGGGCGGCACGAAATAACACTGCAATCTCACTCGCCGGTATGCCCTTATCCAAAAATTCTAAAATTTTACTCACGACAAATTCGGCTTCACCCGATTGATCCATCTGCGGATGCAAGGCTGGCTTTTGGCCACTGCTAGATAATGTTTTTAATTGTTTTTTATATTGTTTTAAATTGTTTTCAATCACGCCGTTAGCTACTTCCAAAATTTCTTGACTCGATCGATAGTTGGTCGTTAGATAAAATATCTTAGCATTCGCATAGCCCTCCCCGCCCGAGGCGGGTCCGCCTTGGGCGGAAAACTCCAAAATATTAGCAATATCAGCCGCACGAAAAGAATAAATACTCTGGGCATCGTCTCCCACTACCAGTACATTGCCGTGCACCGAAGCTAATTTTCTAATAATAGAAGATTGAATTTTATTGGTATCTTGATATTCATCTACCAAAATATATTTGAATTGCTCAGCATATTTTTTTATGGCTGGTTCGTGATTAAGTAGCAATAAAAAATTTACCAACAGATCGTCAAAGTCCATCGCATTGGCTTCTTTCTTTTTTTGTTCATACTCATGAGCAATGGTTTTTATATTGTCACTAAAAATTTGCCATTGCGGATATTTGAGATCTAACACACTATCAATTGTGGTTTCTGAATTACGCGCAAAACTAATAATTGATTGTAAAACTCTGGCAGAGGGAAATTTGACGCGACCGGTATCTGACTTAAATGGCTTGGCACAGAGTTTTAAAATCGTTTCACTATCATCACTATCTAATACTGAAAAGTTATTTTTGTAGCCCAAAATCGGCGCGTATATACGAAGAATTCGATAAGCAATATGATGAAAAGTTCCTGCCCAAGGCAAACGTTTATCTGAGCCAGTGAGTTTCTGCACCCGACGAATCATCTCGTCAGAAGCTTTGTTGGTAAAAGTGACCAGTAATATATTTTCGGGGCTAGTGCCTTGTTCCAAAAGATATGCTACCCGATATGTAATCACCCTGGTCTTTCCACTGCCAGCCCCAGCCAAAACTAAACACGGCCCGTCGCCGTGCAAAACTGGTTCTAATTGTTCTTGGTTTAATTCTTTGGCAAAATCGATCATATATAATTAATGAATAGTTGGCTTTAACATTTCCCACGTAAACAGAAAAAATTGTTTTAACATGCCAACTGCCGATTCGGATTCAATCAGCATGCAATACATATCATCTTCCGAAGCAGAAAAAAATGCCGCTTTGTTCCCATAGATAGTAACCGAACAGTTAAACGGAAATTTATCCGGCAAATACCGCACTTCTCTCAATTTATTCGTCTCCAAAAAATTTCTCGCGCTCTGTGGCAGGATCAATTTAGTATATACACCCAAATCCTCTCTTTGTCTAAGCCAGCTGGGAAAATATTTTGGTAAATATTTTAACAGTTCAGGTTGTGAAGTGGCAAAAATCTGTTTTATTTTTTGATCTTTAATTGTTTCTAGCACATCTTCCAACCCTACCTTCACTCCTTCTACTCCAACATACAATTTAGCAACCGGCACATCCATACTGCGCGAAGTTACAGCTCGAATTTGTGGCATCACCTCATTCATGATTTCTTCTTTTTGTTTTAACAACGTCAATAATCGATTCGGGCTCTCCGGTGTGAAATAGGCTACATTATTTTTTCTAAATTGAGAAATAATACCTTGTTTTTTGAGTGATTCCAAAATGGTATAGACCGTACTGCGGGGTATATTGGTATTTTTAGCAATCAAAAAAGCTGTGCCTTCTAAATTTTTTAATAAATATAGATACACTAAGACTTCATTTTTAGAGAAGCCATAGAGTTCTAAAGCGTGTAATATATCCATACTGTCAATTTTTATGACAACAGTAGCATAGCATATATTTGGCTAAATTGCAAGTAGTTTTATATATAAGATACAAACTTAGACATCTATACTGACAATTAAAATAGCTTGGGTTATGATGACTTGTTCAAACTCGGAATGGGTCCGAGGGAGAACAACTTCTTTCAAAAAGGATATAGCCGTGTTTACAGGCATCGAAATGAAGATCGAGGTCACGAATCGGTGCCTGCACGGACGGTGCAGGTTCTGTTCACCACTGTTCAGGCCCACTGTTCGGGAGGCCGAACCGAAGGAGTTCCTCGAACAACTTGACCTGCATCTCGATCACTACCTCGGAAATGGAGGACGGCGCATCCTTCTGACCGGAGGCGGTGAGCCGATTGATGCTCCGGAAAAGCTCTTCGGGGCCCTGGAGCTGATCAAGCGCAAGAAGGTCGGGGTGGGGGTGGAGTTGGAGCTCCTCACCGTCTTCACCAACGGTGTGAACATCCTCAACAAGGTTGC
>CAYIJG010000048.1:0-7907 GCA_964363685.1 uncultured Gammaproteobacteria bacterium | reverse complement strand
TACGAATAAATACGAATCACGAATTCGTGATTCGTACAAATTAGTGATTATTCGTTTAAATTAGTAACTTGGATATATGCAAATACAAACTACCGGCAAAGGCATGGATCTTACAGAGGCTATTAAAGAATACGCTAGCAAAAAGGCAGACTCATTAAATAAATTTTATAATAATCGCGTCATTCGGGCGGAAATGATTTTGGGTATAAATAGCCGCCACCACACCAAAGGCAACATGTTTTTTGCGGAATGCAAGTTACAAGTGCCAGGCAAGGATCTATTTGCTTCCAAACAAGCCGATACTCTCTATAAAGCGATTGATATGATTCGAGATTATCTTGAATCAGAACTCAAAAAACATAAACTTAAGCAACGAGTGACAGAAAAAGAAAAGAAACAGAGACGTCAAGCCAAAGAATACGAAATCCAGCTTTAAATAAATGCTTACATCAATTCTAGGCAAACTTAAATCTTGGTGGGGGATAATGCAGACCTTAGCCGGTTCTTTTATTATTTCCTCTGGCTGGAGTTGGTATCACTTCAAACACCGACCGCATAGTAAGTTTATTCTGTTGGTTTTGGGTTTTACCGTAGCTGTGTTTATCGGCTACAGAATCTTTAAATGGCTCTATCATTTTTTTACCGTCAAATTTAATCGCCATATTTTCTGGCAAAAAGAATTTGGTTTATTTTTGGATAGTTTATTTTTTCTTTTCTCACTTTTTTTCTTGGTATTTTTTAGTACCAATCAAATTTTGAGCCTAGTAGTATTTCTATTGTTGACGGCCTTATTTTTTTGGAGAACCCAGAAATATTTGTCATATCACCCGAGCGCACATGAGTGGAAAATAGTAAATAAGCATGTCTTTACCCTGATTTTTTTCTTATTTATTTTTTTCTCCGCAGTTCAATACTTCGCATTTCGTTTGGCTAACTTCGATGCGTACTTGAAATTTCATAATATTGTTTTATTTCGCGCCTGGGCCATGACCATGTTTTTGATTTTGGGATTTTCGGTCGCCACGCTTATTTATTGGAAAATAAAATCATGGTGGCGTTATCTGGCCTTGGGTTTGTGGGCAATAGTATTTATCGTGCTTTTGTCTTTGTGGGTGGCAAATATAGGTATCATGTACTTTACCGGACTCTATTTGAGCCCGCTGATGCTGGCGGTGGCCAAAGGTTCTTCCGGCGTCACTTGGAATGGCTTAAGCATCTTTATTGGAGTTGTGGCCATATTAATTCTTGCTGTCTTTATTTTTATTTTTCGCCAGATTATTAAGTCATATCAAAAAAGTTCGTTTCGCCAATGGTCATATTATAGTTTGGCTTTGATTGCTGTGGCGCTGATGTCTTTATTTGGCCTTAGTTCTTTTCAAAACACGCCCGAATATACGATTGCCAAAAATTTTTATGAATTTTTTAGAGGTCAAAAAACAGAAGCGGTTTTAAATCCGGCTATACAAAAAAAGTTAGAAAAATTTGGTTTATTTTACAATACCAATGAATTTTATTTAGCGCATAAAGAAACAGTTTTTAATTCTGATAAAAAAATATTGTCTGAGATGTCTAGTCCTGATAAGCCAAACATTATTATTTTGTTCTTTGAATCTTTTTCCAGCCGGCTGACTAGTGTCTATAATAGAAATTTTTCTATCTTTGCCGATCCGCTTACGCCAAATCTGGAGCAAATGGCTGGGGATCGGCACACTACAGTTTTCAAAAATTATTTTAATGCCTCCACACCGACCATCAATGGGATTATCGCTCAACTTTGTTCTTTTTTGCCGCCTACTGGCTATACGGAGATAGAGGTCAACAAAAATTTACAAAGACTACGCCTGCTTTGTTTACCAAACATTCTCAAAGAACAAGGTTATTACAATACCTATATCACCGCTGTACCTAAAGAATTTGAAAATAAAGATTCAATTTTTGGGAGTATGGATGTGGAGAATATTTATGGACAGGAAGAACTCAGCAAGATGATAATAGGAGAACCGCTATCATGGGGATATTCGGATCATCAGCTTTTTGACGTAATGTGGAAAATGATAAATGAAAAAATGCCGATTTTGTCTCGACAAAATCGAGCATACCCGATTTCGCGCCAAAGCGAAATCGGGACAAGAGAACCGTTTTTGATGATGCTTTCTACCGTGGATACCCATCCGCCATTTGATTTAGCTCAAGATATGGTTTTGTATGGCGATGGCAAAAATAATGTCCTGAATTCATATCACACGGCCGATGACGCCTTTGGCAAGTTTTGGCAAGAGTTTAAGAAAAGTGATTACTATAATAATACAATTGTGGTGGCTGTGGCTGATCACGCGGCTTTTCCCGGGGCAGTAATAAAAAATTTATTTCCTAAAGATGCGGACAAACTTAGTTTTTATGATGAGAATATGTTAATGATGTATGTGCCAGATATGGGGCCTGATTTATTTGGAGTAGATCCACGTAAACCACCGCCAACCCTGCCAAAAGAAGTTAATACTTATGCTTCCAGCATTGATTTAGCACCGACATTGCTTCAAATTCTAAACCTCAATCCGGAAAATAGTTTTGAAGGCCATTCTATTTTTGATGATCGGGATAAATACCAAAATTTGTTGGGGATGCATGAGTATGGATTGTATATAAATCAAGAAAGTGATGGTAAAAGAAAAATAGACTATCAAATTCCTAGTCAATTGAAGTGTGGTGCGAAAAATGATACAGTTAATTCCAGTACGCCGTTAACTTTGTGTGAATATTTAGAATTTTATAAATGGAAACGGCAGATGTTTGAGCAGGGGCGGTTTTGGGGTATATAAATACAATAGTATGAATATAAAAAATATAATCAAATCAAAAGGACTCTATGTGTTTCTGGCAGGCTGTTTATTTGGGCTCGCTGTAGACATATCTGTATTCAGTAGCTATCTAAAAGTGTTAAATATTTTTTTCTTTCCTGTAATTCCAGCAATACCGCTGATTATATTTTTTGGATTTATAATGGAGATTATCCTAGGATCACATTATTTCATCAATGATCCTGGCTCGTGGTCGTATGTGTCTATGTCTGTATATTTGATAATTATATATGGGTTAATTTTTTTACTTATTTATAAATTAGCAAAGCGTATTTTTAGGAAGAGAAATAAAAATAAGTTAGTCTATAAAAAAGAAAAGACCCTATAAAGACGAAACTTCATAGGGTGATCTTTTCCATCGGAAATTAACTTAATTAAACCATATATAGTGGATTTTCAAGTTTTAAATTATGCCCAAAAAGACCCAGGTATTTATAATCCACGGTGGCATGACTTTTAATAATAAAATTGTATACAAAAGTAAGAACGGACATTTTTTAATAGAAAAATTTCCAGAGATTGTTAAAATGATTAAAGATGATGTAAGACATTTATGATGGATAATATTCAAAAAAGACGCGTACATGATATTGTAAAGTCCGCTGTCGTAGGAGTGAGTAGTTCTTATACTGCCAATGATATAAAAGAGATAGGAGAACATCTTGTAACTCTTCTTGAGAATGAAAATATGGATTCAATCGAAGAGCTTTCAGACAAAACACTTTGGGACTTAAAGCTGTGGTTAAAAGAACAGAGATTTGATGAGACTGATATCAAAAAGATTGCTAATGAAATAAGAAGATTTTTAAAGGTATATGAAATAGAGAAAGAAAAAGCCAAGAGGTATGGACCCGATGCACAGATAATTAGTCTTCCTGAGTTCAAAAAAAAATAAATATTTTAGTTTTATGTTACCAAAATCAAAAGATTCTCTAGTTCCACAATACCTAAACCTCCAAAAGAAAAAAATACCCAATTTAGAAGGTATTGATGTTGTCAAAATGGAAAAGTTGGCTCGAGTTTTGCGTGGCCTTATCTTTGCTACCGTGGAAGCTGGGCAGTCCGGTCATCCCGGCAGTAGCGGCAAGGTGGAACAATTTTTGGCTATGACTCTTGGCGGAGTATTGGCGTATGATCCGATGTTACCCAAAAATCCTGGTCGAGATCGGGTTATTTGGAGCGCCGGGCATTGCACGCCACTACTGTTTGCTGGACAGGCTTTGTATTATGAGATATTGCGCCGAGGCGGTCGACAATTTTCTGAAGCAGTTGTCAAAGCCGTGACATTAGAAAATTTGGTTCGTTATCACCATGCGGACGGTCCGCAAGGCCATGCCCAATCAGATTTTCCATATTCTGATTTTACTACCGGCCCATCTGGCCATGGATTTTCGGCAGCGGTCGGTATTGCGATGTCCCATCGTGCCTCGGGATTAGATAATAAAACGTGGGTTTTTATGGGTGATGCGGAAAGCGAAGAGGGAATGACCTATGAAGCGCGCAATTTGGCTGCTACCAATGGCCTTAAAAATCTTATTGTCAGTTTGGATTACAACCATTTTGGCATTGATGCCGACATAGAAGAAGTTATATCTTCCCCATATATCAATCATTGGCTTGGTTTGGGTTGGAATGTGATAGAGGTCAATGGTCATAATGTGTCAGAAGTAGCGCAAGCGTATAAATTAGCCTCACAAGGATTTGAAAATAATCAGCCAATCGTTGTGTTGTGCCACACGCTTAAAGGCAAAGGCTATGGCAAAGTAGAAAATACGGCTGCTTCGCATGGCACAGTCGCGAAGCATGAAGAATACATGGAGATAATGAAAAAATTAGGATTTTTTATAGAGGGAAAACAGGGTGAAGTAATGTCTGATATCGAAACCGTGATGAGTGAGATAGACGTAGAAGATGAAAAATATATTTTAGAAAGATTGGAAGTAGGCGCCAAAAAAGTTTTGCCAGAATCACAGCTCGTCAATCAAATGAAAAAATCGTTGGCAGGCAGACCGCTTGTTAATCCGCTTTCTATCCGTCGTCCAAAAAATTTACCTCCGGAATTAGTTTTCAAAGAAGGAGAAAAAGTTTCTACCCGTAAAGCCGCGCAAGCCTGGATGGCGTGGTTTATGAAACAGACTGCGTTTTTTTATGCTGGAGCCGGGGATTTGGCAAAATCTGTCTATACCAATTCGGCCGAAGAAGTCTATGGATTGATTAGTAAACAAAATCCACTTGGTCGCGGTATTCGCTATGGTATTGCCGAACAAAATATGGCGATGATGGGCGCGGGACTGACAATGGATGTGTTGCCTGGTGGATATCGACCAGCGTCGGTCTTTGGCACCTTTGCGGTCTTTACCACAATGATGGGCAATGCCATTCGCTTGGCGGTTATTGGCAATCAACTCAACCCAGACTTGAAAGGGTTTTTTATCGCGCTCGCGGGTCACGATGGCCCAGAAACCGGCGAGGATGGCCCTACGCACCAGGGAATGTATTGGATGTCACTTTATACCGCTTTGCCAGGAATCAAGGTCTACAAGCCCCTGGATGCCAACGAGACGATTGAGATGCTTTTTTCAGCTCTAGAGAAAGGTGAGCCTATTATGCTGTCTGTGTCCAGACCGGAAATGCCAGTTTTAAATCGATCTACCGGTGTGCCAAAAGCGATTGAATCTACAAATGGCGCTTATGTGTATAAAGATTTTTCAAACAAAGGAAAACAAAAAATTATCCTAGCAATCTCCGGCTCACAAGTCTTGCAAAATACATTAGAAATTTTACCCGAACTTGAAAAACAAAATTTTGATGTAAAAATTATTACAGTCACTTCGCCTGAGTTGTTTGAAGATTTAAGAAAAACAAATCCGGAAAAAGCAGAAAGTATTTTGTCAGATGAAGAAAGAGGATTGGTTGTTACTTTGCACAATGGCTGGCCAGGATTTTTATATCCATTTATGTTGCCGGAAGATTATACACAAAAAGCCATCGGGATAAACCATTATCTCAAATCTGGAAATGTAAAAGAAGTTTACGAATTGGCTGGGATGTCGCCAGAGGGGATTAAGGAGAAGATTTTGAGGGCTGTAGATCTATAAAACAAACTTATAAATACAATTTTTTCTATCTCCTCTTTTGTATTGGTCGTTATATTCTGGTAAATCAATTATCTCTTCAAATTTTCCTCCAGCAAGTTCACATGTTTTTCTGGAAGCTTTATTTTCAGGGTCACAGGTTATAGTTATTTCTTTTAATCCATGCTGTTTTGCAAATGGTAGAAGTAATTTTATACTGCGAGTAGCATAATGGTTCCCTCTAAATTTTTCATCCACGCCATATCCCATATGCCCGCCGTATTTTATATTTTCGTTATAGCCAATACGTAAATTTATGTCACCCATTTTTTCTTTAGTACTAGTGTTGATCATTTTAAAATTATAAGATGGCACATAACCTTTAGTATCGTCAGCTGGCGTAGTTTTAACTAAAACAAGTTCAAGATCTTTATCTATCAGTTTTTCTGGTTTTAAAAATTTGAATTCCATAACTTATTTATTTTATCATTTTCGCCACCACCAACACCGCCTGTCGCGCGTGAGGCAATAACCGAGAGGGGATTTGTTCAGGTAAAATTTCAGGTCCCAGAATTCCAATTCCCACAGGTTTCATAAATTTCAATTCCAATCTAATTACAGCTTCCATTACAACTTGACCCATCACCAATCCGTGCTTTGTTTCTCCACGTTCAATAATGCCAAGCAGAACCGCCCCGGCAATACTTTTCTTTTTTAAGATACGCTTCAAAGCCAAAGGCTTTTCATAAGACCCAGGCACCCAAAGTTCTTCCACAATTTTTAGATTATTTTCTTTGGCCACTTTGCGGGCTTCGTTTAGCATTTCCGTTACTTCTTTTTTATGAAACTCTCCGAGGATGATGGCGATGTTTTTGGACATATTATTATATTGTTAATAAAGCCTACTTATGATATAGTATTTCGGTAAAATATCAAGTTTTAATAAAAATTATGAGTAATGAAATCGTTTTTGATATAGAAACAATCGGCGATATTACCGACCTGACCACGATGGAAATAACTGTGGTTTCTATCTATGAATATGAAAAAGATGCTTACAGTTCGTTTGAACGGCACGAACTAGGCAAGTTATGGCCAATTTTGGAAAAAGCCACTTGTTTGATCGGCTATAACAGCGATCATTTTGATATTCCCATCCTCAATCGGTATTATCCAGGAGATTTACTCACTTTTCCTAGTCTAGATCTTTTAAAGGTTATTAAAGATTCAATTGGACGCAGATTAAGGCTTAATGACGTAGCGGAAGCGACGCTTGATATCACCAAAAGCGCGGACGGTCTCCAAGCCATGAAATGGTGGAAGGAAGGTAAAATTGATGAGATAAAAAAATATTGTGAACAAGACGTAAAAGTAACTAAAGAAGTTTATGAATTTGGCAAGAATAACAAGCAATTATTTTATAAAAATTTAACTGGAGAAGTTCTACCCTTTGCGGTTAATTTTGATTTTCCAAATATTGGAAAAGAAAATACAAATACAAAAAAGAATATAAATTTGACATTACCTTTTTAACTGTCATTCCGACCGAAGTGGAGGAATCCTTGTCCAATATAACAACAGACAGAGATCCTTCATTTCATTCAGGATGACAATACAAAATATGCCTCTAAAAAATAAGAAAAAAATGCCGATTTTGCATCGACAAAATCGAGCATCCGCGATTTCGACCGATGTCGAAATCGGGACAATTTATTTAGATAACGCCTCCTCAACTCCGACTGACATTCGAGTTTTGGCAGCGATGCGTCCGATTTTTGATAAGGTTTATGGTAACCCGTCTTCTTTACATACCGAAGGTCAGAAAGCGGAAAAAGAACTAACTAGATGTCGCAAAGAAGTTGCTGGTTTTATCGGCGCCTTGCCTGAAAACATAATTTTTACTAGTGGTGGTACTGAGTCCGACAATTTGGCAGTATATGGAATTGCCAAGGCGTATCAAAAAAAATTTATTTTG
>CAYIJG010000047.1:0-7972 GCA_964363685.1 uncultured Gammaproteobacteria bacterium | reverse complement strand
TGGATATTTTATACGATTCCATATCCACACTTTCCAACACTTCAAACGGTAATCGCTCCTTAATCACCGGCAACTTGCGAATTAAAAACCGAACAAACACATATAATTTTTCTAAGCTTGTGGCCTCAAAGGTTATAATCTGGGCTATAAAAGCATACTTACGGATATAGTCCTGTAATTTACTTCTAAAATCCTCTTGCTCTTCGGGCAAATACTGCTTGTACCTCACTGCCACACCATCAAGAAAGCTGTTTAAAACCGACGGCTTTGCTCCAGAAAAATAATCAGTCACAAAATGTTCTATCTCATCCTCGCTAAACATTTTAAAATTTAAAATATCGCGTTCTAAATCGTGTAAAATATTCGGGTCAGTTGCCTCCGAAAGAATAGTGGTAGTGTAATATGGTTGAAAAGACGCTTTGATATCATCCGTATCGTTTACAAAATCAAGCACAAATACTTCTTCTTTGTGAGGACATGTACGATTTAATCGGCTCAAGGTTTGCACCGCATTAACTCCTCCCAATTTTTTATCCACATACATTACCGAAAGTAGTGGTTGGTCAAAACCGGTTTGGAACTTCTCCGCTACAATCAAAAATTTACATTCATCTTTTTTAAACTCTTCCGCGGTATTTTTTTCCGGCACACCATTCATTTGACCCTCGGTATATTCTAGCCCACCATCTTTAACCGTGCCGGAAAAGGCCACCAAGGCCTTAAAAGGGTAGTTATGGCTCTTTAAATAAGCGTCCACAGCCATTTTATACCGCACGGCGTGCAAACGTGATTTAGTGACGATCATCGCTTTGGCACTGCCATTAATTTGTCTTTCAATATTGCCAACAAAATGATCCACCATTATTTCTACCTTTTTATTTATCGCATGCTCATGGCGCTCAACATAGGAAACCAACAACATCTGCGCCTTCTTCTTTTTAAACTCCGGATCATCTGTGGCTTTTTTAAGCAAAGAAAAATATACTTGAAAAGTTGTATAATTTTTCAAAGTGTCCAAGATAAATCTTTCTTCTATCGCTTGCTTCATTGAATATAGGCTGAATGGATAAAACTTTCCATCCAACACGCTGCGCTGGCCAAAAATTTCTAATGTTTTTTGTTTGGGGGTGGCGGTAAAGGCAAAGAAGCTAATGTTATTCGTTTTAGCGCGGCGACTTTTCATTTCTTTCAACACCATGTCCTCGGTCGTTTCTACCTCAAAAGCCTCCTCTTCATTTTCCGCTTCGGTTAAGGCCGCATCTTCGCTAGTACCACTATCCGCATTCAAAACCTGCTTCAAACTTTTTGTACTCTCTCCCGACTGCGATGAGTGTGCTTCATCAATAATTACCGCAAACTTTTTACCCGGTATCGCGTCCATATTTTCCACAATAAAGGGAAACTTTTGTAGTGTGGTAATAATAATTTTTTCTCCGGCTTCCAAGGCCTCTTTTAACTCTCCCGATCCCTCCACAATCGGTTTCACTACTCCGGCCGTTTGTGCGAACTGCATAATTGTATTACGCAATTGTCTATCCAGCACCCGGCGATCAGTAATCACAATCACCGAATCAAAAACTTTTTCATCTTTGATATTATGCAACTCCGACAAGTGATGCGCCGTCCAAGCAATGGTATTGCTCTTACCGCTACCGGCGCTATGCTGAATAAGATAGCTTTGTCCGGCCCCATTTTCTCTCGCATCGACAACCAACCTTCTCACAGTATCAAGCTGGTGAAAACGTGGAAAAATCAATGTCTCGGCATAATATTTTCGTCCTTTTGCATCGGTTTTCTCAATTTTTTCCAAGTGAACAAACCTGCTAATTATTTCCAGTGTACTTTCTGCTGTCCAAATATTTTCCCATACATAACTGGTCTTATAACCATTCACGTTCACTGGATTACCGGCCGAATTATTATCGCCCTTATTAAACGGCAAAAAATACGTAGCCAACCCCGCTAATTTGGTAGTCATATATGCCAATTCGGTATCAACCGCAAAATGCACCAAACAACGCTTGAAAGATAATAATTTTTCTTTCGGATCACGGTCAGTGCGGTATTGCTGGATAGCGTTTTTTACCGATTGACCAGTTAGTTGATTTTTAAGTTCAATAGTAAAAATTGGTAAACCATTCAAAAATATTACCATGTCAATAGAATTTTCATTTTTATCACTGTATTTCACCTGTCGCATTACGCTTAAAATATTGCTGGCAAATTGCTTTTTAGTTTGCTCATTCAAGCCGGTTTCGGGCTTGAAATATGCCAAATCAAACTTTGCGCCGTGGTCGCTTAGACCACTGCGGAGCACGTCGAGCACTCCGCGCGCTTGAATTTCTTCGTCTAACCGAGTTAAAAACCGCTGCTCCACATCTGCGCCGTGCTGATCTGCCAATTTCTGCCATTCTTTTTCTTGGGATTTTTTTATAAATTCCAAAACCAGCTCAGTGTCAAAACATAGCGCCTTATCATAAGTGCTTGGCTTTCGCTCCGCATAACTATTATTTTTTATCAAGTACTCCTCAATAAAATCCTCAAATCCTTTTTCTTTGGTGTTTGTTTTCATATTACTTTTTCAATTTTTTTGTTAAATTCATCCACTAACTTTTCATTATCTTTGCACCACAAGGACCATGGCTGTTTAAGGCACTTTATCATCGATTTATACCATTCCTTTACTTTATCAGTATTAGTATTGTCTACACAGCTATTAAAACATGCTTTTTTTGTTATGCCTCCTATTTGCGTGTCACCCCAAAAAGCGTTGTCTTCGTGCAAATTTCTTAAAAAATCAAAAATTACTAATTCCGGTGCTTTTTTACCTGGTAGTTTAATTATCCTAGTTTCAGATGGGTTAGCATCTCCATCAACAACAATTATACATTCCTTAATTTCCGAAAATTTATTAAAGGCCTTTTGAAGCTGTACCCATCCCATATCTGAAATGGCTATCTTAGTTTTTTTCTTATTTCTTGACGAAAGTAAACAGGATATAAAATCTTTGGCAGCAGAATCCTCACAATATAATTTCTTTTTATTTTTGGTAACCATTTCAATGTTCGGTAAATCAGCTCGAATATCTTCTCGGATTTTTTGAGGACTAATATCAATATTGACCTTAATTTTTGATCTATTTTTATCAAGATAAATTAACCTAGAACTTCCTTTTTTTACACCCTTATAAACCTGATCAATGACGTCGGTTGAATGAGTGGTAAAAACAATTTGCAAATTTAAATCTTTAGCCTCTTGAAATAATCTATCAACTAATTTTAGTTGGGCACCAGGAAAAAGTGTTGCGTCAATTTCATCAATAAAAATTAAACCACCTGGGTAATTATTACCTAGCACAGTTTTTAATCTATGAAAAGATATTATGGCAGAAATAATCTGACCTAAATTATCTTGGCCTGCAGATATACCAAAATGGTCATATTTAACTGTGCTGGGTGAAAAATAGTCTTTATTTTTACTTACAATCCTTACAGGATTTATTTCCTCATCAAGCATCAGTAGAACATCATTATGAAATTTTTTATAAAAAATCTGCTCTTCCTCCGTCAAGGGATTTAAAGCGTTCTTTTCCACCTTTTTCTCTTGAGCAATCGGAAATAAACGTCTCATGCCCAAATATATGACTGGCATTTTAATTTTGCCGCGCCCTTCCATGCTTTTAATAATTTTGAAACGAATGCCTTTTGTCTTACCGCCTTCTGTTCGAATGGTGGATAAAACCGAAACATGTTGCTTATTACCTTCAAATACTATCTGGTACTTATGCTTTCCAGCCTTATCAAAAGTTGGTGAAAGTTTAAAAATTTCTGAATACTTCGCAGCAAATGGCGCGCCTGATACATCCCTATACTTTAAATCAAAATTAAAAACATGCGCAATCAGTCCAAGAATTGATGTTTTTGAAACTCCGTTATGCCCTGCCACAGCGGTTAGCTGTGGGGCTAAAGGTATCACAATATTTTCAAGATTTCTGAATATATCAATTTTTAACTCTTTGACCTTCATAACATTTGCAGTATGCTTTTGAGACTCAACACTATCTGTTTTCATATTATTCAACCTTTACCTTCCCCGTCACCACATTAAAAATAAGGGACGATTTATATTCTTGTAATAATTCAATGGATTTTTTAATTTTTTCGCTACATTCATCGATTTTAGTAATTTTTTCATCCAAATACTTCGCAATTTTTTCTTGTTCTTCAATTTTTGGAATAGTTGAAATAATATTTTTCAAATCATCTATGGTTAACTGATTAATTGTGGACGTGGCGGACGAACGTAATTGAAAGAAAAATAATTCGGATTTAAAAAAATATGCCATATATCTCCAATATCTACTTCTAAAAATAGACATAAACACTCCAAAAGTACTGCCTTCACCTGGCCCATCAATAACGGCACTTTTGCCAATTAATGCAGCACTGCCATTTCGTGAACATATTAAAATGTCTCCCTTTTTTGTTTTCAAACTTCTAGGTATTAATTTCTTTACATAAACATTGTCATTCAGCTCAATAGAATTATTTTGCACATTTGATGAACGAAGAACTAATGTCCCTTCCTCGCCAACGACATCGTCTGGACTATACGTCAACCCTATTATTGCTTGTCCTGAAAACTTCAGCTTCTCCACCCCCCACCCCTTCGGCACCTTCCCAATCCACTCCACTCCGCTATCCACCAATTCTGCCTTTTCATCCAAACCACGCGTTACAGCTCGGTTGATTACCGCAGCGCGTTTATCTTTTAACAACTCAACCAGCTTTTCTTTTTGTTCTATGCTTTTATCAATAATGGCGGTTTTTGCATCCAGATAATCGGCGATTTTTTTCTGATCCTCTTTTGATGGTAAAGTATATTCGATATTACCTTGCTGAGTTTTATTTAAGATTGCAACCACAACACTATTTGATCGGCTTTTCATTTCAGCAGCCGATATGTATATCATGTATTTACCAAATTCGGGATAAAGTTTATCCGAAAAAATAACGGAGTTGATTTGTTGGTTGGTAGTTAATTCAACACCAGCCAAACCAATACGACCAATATCTCCTATACAATTAACTAATACTGCACCAGCTGGAATTCGTCTGGCAAAATTTGCGCCTTCAAGCGATAATTTTTCTTTAGAATCGGTAATAGGCTTAAACTCATTTAGATTATTTGGTTTTGCCCAAATCAGGCCGTTGTCATCATAAAAATCACCCTCCACTCGTGGCGGTGTATTTCCGGTTTCGATTTTTGAAATTTGTTTTAATTTAAACAAGCTCCATTCTTTCGGAATTTTTCCAACCCAATCAATTCCAGAATCTTTATATTCCGAATATTTTTGAATTTGTTTTTTTAACTCTATTTTTTCCATATTTATCTAGTTTTAGGCAATTTTTATACTTTAAACTGTTAATAAACTTTACTCTTGACAAATCTCCCAAATCTAGCTATAATATTAGTGTAATTGACGTAAAGTCATTTACACTAATTTTATAGCTTAGAGCGCCTGCAAGGGCTCTCTTTTGCGTTTTAGGGGTAATGTCATAAAGGCCTTTCCCAAACTCTCTTTTGCAGCCTCGCCCAATTCTCGGTTATAACAAATAAAATCTTTAATTTTTTGGATATCAAAAATAAACAAACCTTCATTTTGCAAAGCATTTAACTCTCTTGAAACTACGCCCGCCGTAGCAAATAAAACTGCCTTTTTCTTATCTTTTAACAATTGTAGAAGCGGATCATAAAAATCACTATCACCGCTCCACAAAACAAATGTATCTAGGTTGTTTCCAGCAAAATCAAGTAGCATATCTCGACCAATTTCTACATCAAAATTACATTTTCTATCTTCCAAATACAACTCGCCATTTTGATTCATGGCTCTAAATTTTCTGTTTAAATATTCTACGGTTTCCAAATCGCAACGTCGTAATAAGGTTTGTCGAATAAAGCTTTTTAAAATACTCGGATCTTGAATGTTGATACGACGTGCATCTATAGAATGTTGCATGATTTTTACCGGCTTAGTGTGTAATGTGTAGCCGCACTTTTTTATTTTACTTATTTCTTCTTCAGACTTTTCATCCCCAATAAGGGTGCCGTGATACAAATTAACAGTTGCAATATTATCAAAGCAGGCTAAAAAAATACGCAGCCTTTCCAGATCAATATGCCAGCCAAGCTTGTCATACCAATTTTTAACGTTAGCATAATCAATATAAATATTGGTGTTTCCAAAAAATACATCTTTTTCTAAATTGGCAGTACGATTTGGCAGTATCGTAGCCAACACTTCAATTTTTTTGGTTTTTGCTTTAAACATAAAATTACAGCTTCTTTAACATCTCCAACAGCTCGTTCTCCACTCCTTCAATTTCCCCTTCAATTTCTGCTAAGTCACGTGGCGGAACATACTTATAAAAATACCTGGTAAACGGGATTTCGTAGCCGACCTTGCCCACTTCGCTATCTTTATGATCCCGCACGCTTTCGTTAATCCAAGCATCGGGCGCGAATGGCAAAACTTCTTTTTTAAAATATGCGTATACATCCGTACCCCACGGCACATTCTCACTATCGCGCAATTCGCTATCCGGCTCTGGCTTACCATCGCCATCCAAACATACACTGGCTGTCTCGTCGCGTTCGCTTAATTCTTGCCAAATTGTTTTAAACAATGGCGCTGGCACTTTTAATTTGGCTTTTTTAAACTTCTCTTCAAGCAATTTCAAAAACTCTTCACGATTTTTATAGAGCTTGTCTCCAATAGTTTCTAATGTTTTATATATTCCTACGCGCAAATTTTGCCATTCTTGATTTTCTGTTTCACCGACTGCGCCTTTCTTTTTACTAGGCGTGTCATTTTTTATTTTTTCCGTTTCTTTCAATAACGCTAGCCGTTCCGCATTGGCTTGAAAGTTTAATTTTAACGGCCGCTCGGTGATAATTTGGCGAAAGGCAAAATCAGTGGTGTTAAAAATTTTGCAATATTGATTTTCGGCGAAGGAATTATACAAATCCAAAATTTTGGCCCGGTTTTCATCGGAAATTACATGGCGTTTATTACCAAGCGATTTGCGCATCTTTTCAAAAAATATTCTGGCGTCAATAAGTTGGACTTTATTCTGTCGTCTCTTTTCTTTACGGTTGCTCAAAAACCATACATAGGTATTAATACCGGTGTTATAAAATAGTTGGTCTGGCATTGCCACAATCGCATCTAGCCAATCATGCTCCAATATCCAGCGGCGGATTTCGCTTTCGCCACTGCCAGCGTCGCCGGTAAATAACGGTGAGCCATTAAAGACAATTGCCAAACGCGAACCGCCATCAACCGGGTTGCGCATTTTGGAAATTAAATGTTGCAGAAATAAAAATTGGCCGTCAGAGATTCTTGGCAAGCCAGCGCCGAATCGCCCGGCAAAGCCGCGTTCGGCTTCTTTTTCTACCGCTTCTTTGTCTTTTTTCCAATCCACGCCGAACGGAGGATTTGTCAGACAATAATCGAATTGCTCACCAATAAATTGATCATTAGTAAGTGTGCTGGCTTTGGTATGATCTTTGTCTCCACCTTTGATTTTATCTGGGTCATCACCTTTGATAAGCATGTCGGATTTACAAATGGCGTAAGTGACTGGATTCAATTCCTGCCCATACAAATATATGTCAGCATCTTTGTTGATCACAGACAAAATATGCTCTTTACTGGTGGTAAGCATGCCTCCGGTACCACTAGCGCAATCATAAATTGTTTTAATAATGTGTTTCTTGTTCAGCAATTCTTTGTCGGGTGCAAATAAAATTTCCACCATAGTTTTAATAACTTCGCGTGGGGTGTAGTGCTCACCGGCAGTCTCGTTTGATTGTTCATTAAATTTACGGATTAATTCTTCAAAAATAGAACCCATCTCGTGATTACTGGTAGCACGAGGGTGCAAATCAATTTTATTGAATTCTTTTA
>CAYIJG010000046.1:0-8079 GCA_964363685.1 uncultured Gammaproteobacteria bacterium | reverse complement strand
CCCGCCGCAGATCGGCAACCTCGCCTTCGGGGATGCTCTTGAGCGGGACCCCGACGATAGCTTCGACCCGACGACCGAACGATCGCCAACTTTCCTGATGCGCCATGTCGATCTCCTGAATGACAGCTATACGCTGCCTGCTGAAGGAGCACACTTGCCTAAGGTGCGGGAAAGGCATTCTACGTATCAAATTGCTACGCAAAAGGCCTTTTCCGATTTTTAGAACTCCAAATAATAACATAAAAACTGGTTTTTGTCAATATCTTTTAGATTCCTTAAAAATTTTGGTTTAATAATAAAAATTTATTATTAAAAAAATAGCTAATCTTAGCTATTTTTTTAAACTGGCGGGTCGGACGGGACTCGAACCCGCAACTTCTGCCGTGACAGGGCAGTGCTCTAACCAGTTGAACTACCGACCCAATTAAATTTTACTAACCAGTTGTCAGCCCGAGGCTTGAACCCTAGAATCATCAGCCTTGGGCTGAGATCCGCTCGCCTAGGCGAGCGGAAACTATCCCGACCCAAATTGTTTATTTACAATAAGAAAATTATACAAAAAAACTTGGTTTATGTCAACTGGCTATGATTCCTTAAGATTGACAAAAGACTGCTACATGACATATAATCTAGGGCAAGATGCAGACAATCAAAATCAAGATTACTCGGGTTCTTCCTGCGCAGCTCTTTCCACCCGCCATCCGGGGCGTTCTGATTCCCAAGAAGTTCAGAGCGCCTTTCAAGGGGAAGGTCATTGGAGCCATCCTTGCTGAGGATGGAAGTGGCGCCTGCAGCGTCAGCGTGCTGGACCTTCTCGACAGCCAGCCGTTTTACGGCAGGCTCCACAGATGGTGGTTGGAAAACCTGCTTGCACGGGACATTGTTGGAATGAGCATTTTTCCACCCAAGAAGTTCTACAAAGAAATCCAACAATGACACCCCTAGGTGCTCTGCAGAGGAGGCCAACCTCAGAACAAGGGACATCAACCTCGTTCGCAACACCTGATTTGTTTCTAAACAATTGGAAACAGGTCAGGAGGGCGACCGCGAACGAGGTTTGTTTGTTCCTTTTTTTTATTTATGTTATTATTCAGAAGATAAAAATAACTCTTAAATATGAACGAGGTATCCCCTACTTTTTTACCATCATCTGAATCAATAAATAAACCAACCGAAGCGATTGTTTTAAATAAATTAGAGGAGAATAGACATTACATAATTAGTATTGCTCACCAAATAAACAGCCATCTCTCAGATACGGATGCTAAAGAAATTGCACAAGCAGTAATACATAAAGCAGTTATAGCAATTAAAGGAAAAAATGGTTTCAAGGGTGAATCAGATATAAAAACTTGGTTATTTAAAATAACAAGAAATTTAATATTTGATGAATCAAGGAGTAAAAAAAGGAAGCACGATAAAGGTCTTGTAGATGAAATACCAGGTTACTTTGAAGCTCAGCATCCAGGAAAAAATCCAGAAGAAGAGTACTTACAAAAAGAAAAGAATGACAAACTCTACACTGCTATAGAAGCCCTCCCTACAGAACATAGGGAAGTTATTAAACTTAGATTGGGAGGAATGGAGGTTAAAGAGATAGCTAAAATTCTTGGTATAAAACTTAATGCTGCTAAACAAAGATTAAAAAGAGCTACGGAGGATATTCGTTCTATAATTAAAAATTAAGTAAATCAAAACCCCGCTCGCCTAGGCGAGCGGGGTTTTGATTTAAAATTCTACTGCTTAAGACTACTAGTCACCTGATCCTCCAAACGCTCTGCATCTTCTGCATACTGCCAATTCCCCATCATTCCCCCTCTATACAACACATTACCGCCACGATACATCATTTGGGATGGATAATTTCCGCCTTCATACCCCCAACCACCTAGATAGGCTCTCAACATACCAAGCTTATAGCCTGTGCAAAAAACTATCACAAGCACCACCGCGCCGATAAGCCAGCAAAGCCAAGATTTATGACCCCAAGCCATACCATGTCCTGCACAGCAACTTCCGCCTTCTTTACTACCGCTTCCCATTTTATCATCACACATATATTTTTGAATTAATTAGTGAATAAATTTATTGATTAATTTTAAACTCTTTTATTGAATTGATTATTTTATCAAAATAATCAATAGTGCCAGATATTTCTAGAATCAATCCATTCTTTGTTAAATCATCTGAAGTTAAACGCCAAACTTTCACATCGTGATAAGGCTCAGCATAAGGCACCACAAACTGTTGTGCTATTTTAAAACCTAACCACGAAGTGGTGGTTGCATCTTTTTTAAATGATTCCTTGGGAAAAATAGAAAGCGCGCTATCTTTGCTCAGAGCGACAACAAATGAACTTATATGTACACCAGCATTTCCAACAGGACTTTCAGGTGAATCAAACGAAATCAGATTATTCATGTGATTGAAGTCTTTATTATCTATATGCGTTATCGTCCAACCAACTGGATAAGAAAGTCTAAATTTAGCAAAACTATCTTCACTATAAGTAGTTGTTAGGGTTGAAATTTTATTTTCAAACTCCTTCTCTAATTCCCGTTTTGTTTCAGACTTTGCCAAAGCTACTTTATTCTCTACTTCTATCTTTACTTCTTCCGCTGACATTTTATTCGCGTTTACATTCTGACAAGTATAGCCACCCAAAATTGTCGTGAGTCCCAACATTCCAAAAATCAAAAGCATTTTGGAGGCCACGTTCATCTTGAAACTGCTGGCTGGTTTGGCAGCCACTTTCTTCTCCATACTGGCGATGCGCTCACGGGTTTTGATAACTGTATCTGGGTTAAGAGAAATACTATCTATCCCCTCTTGCACCAAAAATTCGGCAAACTCCGGATAATCACTTGGCGCTTGACCACAAATACCAACTTTGCGCTTATTTTCATGAGCTACTTTTATTACTTGTCTAATCAAAGTTTTTACGGCTTCGTTTTTTTCATCATAAACATGACTCACTAAGGCAGAATCTCTATCTACCCCAAGCGTGAGTTGAGTCAAATCATTTGAGCCAATACTAAACCCATCGAAAATCTCACAAAATTCTTTGGCCAAAATTACATTAGCCGGAATCTCACACATGACATAAACTTTGAGGCCATCTTTACCTCGCTCCAAACCAAATTCTTTCATCACGGCCATTACTTTTTTGCCTTCTTCGATTGTACGACAAAACGGCACCATCACAATCAAGTTTTTCATCCCCCACTCATTGCGGACTTTTTTGATAGCTTCACATTCTAGTTTGAATCCGGCTTTATATTTTGGATCATAATAACGAGAAGCGCCTCGCCAACCAATCATTGGGTTTTCTTCTTTTGGTTCATAAGCTTGCCCACCGATTAACGTTGCATATTCATTGGTCTTGAAATCTGACAAACGGACAATCACATCATTTGGATGAAAAGCAGAAGTGATAAAGGCGATACCCTCGGCGAGCTTGTCTACACAGTACTTTGATTTATCTTTATAATCGCTTGTGAGCGCGTCTATTTTGGCTTTAACATCTTTGGGCTGGTCTTTGTAATTGACTAGCGCTAGAGGGTGAATTTTGACAAAATTGGTAAAGATAAATTCTTCCCGAGCCAAGCCCACACCATCATTTGGCAAATTTGCCAACGTAAAAGCATTGCTTGGATCACCCACATTCATCATTATCTTGGTACGAGTGTTTGGCACGTTTTTTATTTCTGTGCGGATAACTTCAAACGGCAATAATCCTTTATAGACATAGCCGGTTTCACCCTCTGCGCACGATACAGTCACTTCTTCACCAGTCTTGATAGTCTGGCGGGCCTTGGCTGCCCCGACAATGGCTGGTGTGCCAAGCTCACGGCTCACAATAGCCGCATGTGAGGTCTTACCACCTTGTTCAGTCACAATAGCGCTCGCAATACGCATGATAGGCTCCCAATCAGGATCAGTAATTCTGGTTATCAAAACTTCTCCAGGTTTGAACTGTTTCATTTGTTTGGGAGAATTGATAACTCTGGCCCTGCCCTGCCCAATCTTTTGACCGACGCTGGATCCAGTCAGCAAAACTTTGCCTTTTTCTTTTTGTTTTAATTGGTATTGCTCGATCGTATTTATTATTTTGGAACGGACAGTTTCGGATCTGGCTTGCACAATAAATAACTTGCCGGAAATTCCATCTTTGGCCCATTCTATATCCATTGGATGGCCATAATGTTCTTCTATCAGCATCCCCCACTTGGATAATTGCAACACTTCCTCATCGGTCAAACAATAATTTCTCTGGTCCGAGGGTTTTACTTTTTCTTGCTTGGTACCAACTTTACCATACACAAGTTTTACTTCCTTACTGCCAAGACGTCTGCTAATAATAGACTTAAAACCATTTTTAACCCCATTTTTGAACACATAAAACTGATCAGGGGTAACCTGGCCTTTGACCACATATTCACCAAGTCCATAGGAGGCATTGATAAGAACCACACCTTTGAAACCTGATTCAGTATCTAGGGTAAACAAAACGCCACTTGCACCCACATCTGATCGCACCATTTCTTGCACCCCAACCGATAAGGCGATATTTGTATGTTCATAGCCTTTGTCCTCACGATATGAAATAGCTCGGTCTGTAAATAATGATGCTATACATTTTTTGCTGGCGAGTAATAATTCTTTTTCACCGCGGACATTGAGATATGTTTCTTGCTGTCCGGCAAAACTGGCATCCGGCAAATCTTCGGCTGTGGCGCTACTGCGCACCGCTACCCCAATACCAGAGCCGTTACGACGGCTCGGTATGGGGCTCCGTCCTGCGGACTTCGCATCCTTTTTATATGCTAACTCACTTAATTCGTGATAAGCACTAATTATTTCTTTTTCTATTTGTTTGGGAAACTTGGAATCTAGAATCATTTTGCGAATCTTGCTTCCCACCCGAGCCAATTCTTTGATATCTTTTTTATCTAAACCTCTTAATGTCTCTTTTATTTTTTTGTCTAAATTATTTTCTTTTATAAAATCCCAATAGACATCCGCAGTCAACGCAAAACCATTGGGTACTTTCATACCCTTAGAAGTAAGTTTGGCATACATTTCGCCAAGAGAAGCATTTTTGCCTCCAACCGAAGGAATGTCTTTGATAGTTAAATCTTTGAACCAACGAATATACATAGTTTGTATATCTTATCATTTTTTTGAAGAAGAATCCAGGAACTTAAAAAATTCATTTTCATCCAAAATTTTTACCCCCAACTCCCTTGCCTTTTTAGCCTTACTCCCAGGTTCAACCCCTACCACTACATAATCTGTTTTTTTACTGACGCTTTCAGACATCTCTCCGCCCAAACTACGAATTTTTGCCTTTGCCTCATCCCTGCTCATAGAACTGAGAGTGCCAGTAAGGACAAAAGTCTTTCCGGCGAACTTAGAATTAGAAACTGGAAATTGAAAACTGGAAATTTTTACGCCGTTTTTAATCAAATCCTGAACTAGTTTATGGCTTTTTTCATCTCTAAAATATTTATAAATAGACGAAGATACTTGCGGACCCACATCTTCTATATTTTCCAAATTTTCCAAGCTAGCTTTGATTACATTATCTATCGTAGAAAACTTCTGCGCCAACTTTATCGCTGTTTCTTCTCCCACATGAGAAATACCTAAAGCATTGATAAAACTTGCTAAAGAAATACTTTTTGATTGAGCGATGGCGGTAATCAAATTATCTGCAGATTTTTCAGCAAAACGCTCCAGTGGTTCCAAATCTCCTTTACTCAACACAAAAATATCAGCTGGCGTCTCTACCAAACCTTCTTTGACCAGTTGCTCCACAATTTTTTTACCTAACCCATCTATATCAAACCCAGCCTTGCCCACAAAATGGATAATACGACGCGACTGCTGAGCAAAACAGTTTTTGTTCGCGCAAAATAAAGCGACGCTTTGTTCCTGCTTGGCATCGATTACATCTTTTCTTCTTACTTCACTTTTACAGATCGGGCAAATTTTTGGTTCTTTTATTTTTTTCTCTTCGCCAGTTCGCAGTTTATCCAAAACTCTGATAATTTTTGGAATAATATCTCCGGCTTTTTCCACCACCACCGTATCACCTACCTTTACTCCCAAACGTTCTATTTCATCCCAATTATGAAGCGTGGCGTGAGTCACCGTCGTGCCAGCGAGCTTGACTGGATCCATCACGGCCACCGGGGTAATCGCGCCCGTACGGCCTACACCCCAGATTATTTCCTTTATTTTGGTTGTGCCCTGTTCAGCTGGAAACTTATAGGCTATAGCCCAGCGCGGGGCTTTGCCAGTAAAACCCAATGCATTTTGATATTTTTTTTGATTAACTTTTATCACCACGCCATCTATCCAAAAATCTTGGCTCATCTTTTGTTTTTGCCAATATTTATGAAACTCAAAAATTTCAGTTAAATTTTTACAAACTTTCCAATGGGTATCAGTTTTAAAACCTAATTTTTTTAATAACTTTAACTCTTCTTCTTGCGAAGTTGGGGTATTATCACTGGAAATATCATACGCGGTAAGAGATAATTTACGCGCGGACACAATGGCCGGATCAAGTTGGCGAATCGTGCCGGCAGCGGCATTGCGGGGATTAGCAAACAGCAGTTCGCCTTGTTTTTCTCTTTCTTTATTTATTGTTATTAACATGTTTTTATCCATCCAAACTTCGCCCTCAGCGACCAAACTCAAACTTTCGGTTAATTTTATCGGCACCGACCAAATGGTTTTAATATTAGTCGTCACATTTTCTCCCACTTGACCATCACCTCTAGTAGCGGCGGTTTTAAGCTGGCCATTTTCATAGGTTAGCACCATATGCAAACCGTCTATTTTCAATTCACAAACATAATCTAAGTCGCTGGGGCGAGCGTCCAATTCTTTCTCCAGTATCTTCAAAATCCTTTCTTCCCAATCCAACATGTCTTCTGCGCTAAAAGCATCATTAAAAGACCATTGCGGCACGGAGTGTTTAATTTTTTCAAATTTTTCTGATGGCTGACCTGCTACTCGCTGGGTCGGAGAATCGGGGGTAACAAGTTCTGGATTTTGAGTTTCTATCTTACGTAATTCATCCATGAGACCCTCATACATCGCATCGGTCACTTGCGGATCATTTAAGACATGATAACGATAACGCAAATCATCAATTTGTGCCCGCAGTTTTTCAGTTCTAGTTTTTAATTCTTTGGAAATTGACATAGCGCTACAACAGTCCCATATACCAATCTACAATTCTATCTCCCCAAACAACACAAATAAGCGTCGCCATAGCCAAATAAGTTCCAAATGGCGTGGCGCTCTTTAAAGTTTTTTTCTTCAAAACCAATAAAGCTAGACTGACTACCGCTCCGGAAATATAAGCAATAAAAAGCGCAGCCAAACTTACTGGCCAACCTAACCACAACCCCATCATCACTCCCAGTCGCACATCCCCGCCCCCAATCCAACGGCCTTTGGAAACGGCAAACTGGAGCAAGAAAAAGCCACTAATAAAGACCGCGCCTAGCAACATTGAGGTAATACTATAATCCAAATAAATATTAAAAAAAACGCCAATCAAAGATCCCAACCAAACAATTTCGGATAAAATTTCTTGATAAAGAGCGTCATAAACAAAAACCACAGTCAGGAGAATCAAAAAAATTATATTACGTAAAAAGTATAAATAATTTTCAACAGGATGATTTAAGGTGTGTCTGGCAAGGAGAACAAATAAAATAGCGGTACCGATTTCTACCAAAGTATAATGAATGGGAATAGGATTCTTACAAGTCAAACATTTACCTCGCAAAGCCAAAAAACTTAAGACCGGAATATTTTCATACCAATGCAACTGACGACGGCAGATGGGGCACATACTTCGTCCACTGGTAATCCGAAAATTTTCCCGCACACGCCAAATCCAAGAATTCAAAAAGCTACCTACGGATAACCCTAATAAAAAAATAATGAGATAGGCAAACTTACCGAAAAATTGATAGTAATACATAATGATATATCATAACACAATTACTAAAAAACAAAAATCCCGTTCTTCGCGAAGGACGGGACTCTTGATTT
>CAYIJG010000045.1:0-8289 GCA_964363685.1 uncultured Gammaproteobacteria bacterium | reverse complement strand
TTCTTATAAAAAATTAATGGAAGAAATAGAAAACTTAATTAAAAAATTTGAACGACATCCATTTCTAAAAATGAAACAGGTGATGGGTTCTGCTATAAAAAGTATTCAAGAGGCAGGACGCACACATCCAAAATGGAACGAGAACGATTATATTAGAAATACATTAACATCTTTATTTGATAATAAAGTAGGTCGACCACTAGAAAAAGAAGCTGTTAATGAGATAACTAAGGAGGGTCAAATCAGCTACTCAAAAAAAATTCCTCCTGGATACTTAGATAACAAAAAAGATGATGAAACAAAATTTGGAGATCTGATTGGCTGGAAAGAAATTATGATTTATGCAAAAGAAGTTAATAAACCCGTTATTTTTATAACGGATGAAAACGACGAGGATTGGTGGTGGAAAGTAAATGGAGAAAACTATGGAGCTCGACATGAATTAATCAAAGAAATAAAAGATTTTTCTGGCGTATTTTTTTGCATGTATAATTCTAGATTATTTCTAAAACAAGCCACTAAGTATCTAAAAAGAAAAACTAACCCTGGTGTTGAAAAAGAAATTAGGAAAATTACAGAAAATAAATTTAATAATAATGAAAGTCTAAGTGTTTCATCTGAAGATACTTTAAACCCTATTGAAACGCTTCAAATATTAACAGACGACGTTGGAAGATCAGAAACTTCTGATCAATCAGAACAAAGCATATGAAAACTTACTTAATTTCATACGACCTGGGATTACCAGAAACATATAATGATTACAAAACTTTGATTAATTATATAAAGTCTTATTCAAATTGGGCAAAACCACTCAAATCAGTTTGGCTAGTAAAAACTGATAAAAAAATTTCCCAAGTGCGTGATGAAATAAGAACGTTGGTAGACTTAAATGATAAAATTTTTGTTATAAACATAACAAAAATCGGATGGGCAACATTTAATATATCAAAGGATGTTACAGATTGGATGAAAAATAATTTATAATTTTATATTATGAAAAAACTCCTCCAAATATTTTTCACCACCCTCGGCGTAATATTTTTTATACTTATAGGTGTCGGCGTTTATTTATACATCGCCGATCCATTTGAAATAAAACCGCTTATCAAAATGTTAATGACAGTCGAACAAAAAGCAGGAACAAAATTAAAAACTACTGGTACAGCTGATAAAAACCCACTTCTATCCCCTACCCAGGAACAGGCACTAGAAAAAGCTGGCATTGATCCGTCTGCTCTGCCTTCTCAAATCACTCCAGCCATGGAAACCTGTTTTTATACCAAACTCGGCGATAAACGCGCCAATGAAATTAAAAACGGCTCCCAGCCAACCGCGGCTGATTATTTTGCGGCACGGGGTTGTTTGGAATAAAAATTATTTAAATTTGCTACAAGGGAAAAATAAAGTATAATAATGGTCAAATATAAATAATGATAATCAAAACTAAAGACATATGAAAAAACTATTTATCCCTCTAACAGCCCTTCTTCTTTTAGTTGGTGCGGGCTGTGTCGCAAAAAGTAATCCAAACCAACAAACCCCGGAACCAGTAATGTGTACCCAAGATGCCAAGCAATGCCCAGATGGCTCATATGTCGGACGCAGTGGCCCGAGATGCGAATTTGCCACTTGCCCAGAATATAAATAGTTTTTTAATCATAAACATATGCAAAATAGAGTAGTACACTTTGAAATCCAAGCTGACAATATCGAACGCGCTATCAAATTTTACCAAGATGTTTTTGAGTGGAAAATAAGCCAATGGGAACAAAACCAATACTGGATGATTATGACTGCTGATAAAGACAGTAAGGATCCAGGCATAAATGGTGGTCTTTTACCCCGCCCTGCCAAGACTGCACCTACTGAGTGTGGCGTAAATTCCTTTGTCTGTACTATCCAAGTAGACAACTACGACGCGATGACTGAGAAAATACTTGCTGCTGGCGGCGTGGTGGCTATTCCAAAATTTGCCTTGGCTGGCATGGCTTGGCAGGGATATTTTTTAGATACTGAAGGCAATACCTTTGGCATGCATCAAACCGATCCAAATGCGATATAAATCTTACACAAAATCACTCACACTAATATGAATGAAGTCAAACGTAGATGGGATCTGCTTCCAAAAACAAAAAGAAAATCATGTACTGAAGAAATTATAACTTTTTTTAAAGAAAAACGGGGCGAACAAATCGGAGTCATTGCAGCAGAAGATATCTTGGACTTTTTCTTGCAAAATATCGGGAAAGATATCTATAATAAAGGAATTGAAGATTCAAAAGAAATACTAAAAAAACAATTTGAAAATTTGGATGTTGACCTAGATCTGTTGATGAATAAATAGTACCCCTAACAATGGATAGCAGAACTCCTCTATAGATAAAACTGCATTGCGCTCACTCCGCACTCATTGACTCCCCCATATTTTCCCTGTAGTATAGCTACTACTAAAAACAAAAATATGGCCATTCTTACAATCAAAAATCTTCACACCAATGTTGGTAAAACCAAGATCTTAAATGGTGTTTCTCTGGTTGTCAAATCAGGTGAAATCCATATTATTATGGGTCAAAACGGCTCAGGCAAAAGCACCCTTCTTTCAACTTTAATGGGTAGTCCAAAATATACGGTCACCAAAGGCACAGCATTTATAGACAAACAAAACATCCTTAAACTCTCCCCAGCTGAGCGCGCCCAAGCTGGAATATTTTTGGCTTTTCAACACCCTCAGGCAGTCACCGGAGTTTCTTTGGGTAATTTCTTACGCCTAGCTTATAATACCAAAAATAAGTCCGCCCCCATGGCTCCAGCTGCTTTTGGAGCACTCATGCGCACGGAAATGGAAAAATTAAAAATTGACCCGACGTTTATTTCTCGTTTTCTCAATGATGGCTTATCAGGTGGAGAAAAAAAGAAGTCCGAAATTTTACAACTTGCAATCCTCCAACCAAAGTTTGCTTTCTTGGATGAAATTGATTCGGGCTTAGATATTGACGCTTTAAAAATTGTCAGCCAACAAATTAACCTTCTTCATAAATCACAAGGTTTTGGTCTGATTATTGTCAGCCACAATCTTCATATCTTAGATTTTATCAAACCAGATAAAATACATATTATGGCCAAAGGAAAAATTGTCACTAGTGGAGGTAAAGAAATTTTGAAAAAAATCGAGAAAGGTGGTTTTGATTCTTTTCTAAAAAAATAAAAAGTTATTAAAAAATTAATACAGATTTTTGCAGTGTCAATCACCAACCCCCACAGGGGCGGTAGTCCGCTTGGGCGGACGACCGTTTTGACACAAAAAAATCTGTATTAATTTTCAAAATAGGACTATGCCTATTCCCACTAAAACAAAAAAAATAATTGCTCAGTCTGGCGATAAGTCCGCTTTTTCTTTTCATACCAAACCAAATAATCTTTTTACTTCAGCCAAAGGTTTAAGCAAACAAGTTATAGAAAATTTATCAAAACAAAAAGGCGAACCAAAATGGATGTTAGATTTTCGCCTCAAAGCCTATGAAATATTTTTGAGCAAGCCTATGCCAAGCTGGGGAGCCAATCTTTCTGGAATTGATTTTGATAATATCCACTACTATGTGCGTCCCCAAGACAAAACCAAACGCAATTGGGAAGATGTTCCCGAGGACATAAAAAATACATTTGATAAACTGGGCATACCGGAAGCTGAACGCAAATTCTTGGCCGGAGCGGGGGCCCAATTTGAATCAGAAATGGTCTATCATTCTCTCGCCAAAGACCTAGCCAAACAAGGTGTTATTTTTGTCTCCAGCGATGATGGTCTCAAAAAACATCCTGAACTTTTTAAAAAATACTTTGGCACCGTCGTCCCGCCTCATGATAATAAATTTGCCTCCCTCAACTCCGCCGTTTGGTCTGGAGGTTCTTTTATCTATGTGCCAAAAGGCGTGCATATCAAACTCCCTCTTCAAGCCTATTTCCGCATCAACATAGAAAATATGGGACAATTTGAACGCACCCTCATTATCGCCGACGAAGGCAGCTCTGTGCACTACGTAGAGGGCTGTACGGCGCCCACCTACTCGAGTGACTCTCTGCATTCGGCTGTCGTAGAAATAATTGTCAAAAAAAATGCCCGCGTCCAATATACCACTATCCAAAACTGGTCAGGCAATGTTTATAATCTAGTAACCAAACGAGCGCTAGCCAATGAAAACGCCGAAATGTTTTGGCTTGACTGCAATTTGGGATCAAAAGTGACGATGAAATATCCAAGTATCATTTTGCGCGAACCGGGAGCCAAAGGCGAAATTCAATCACTGGCTTTTGCCTCATCTGGCCAACACCAAGACGCTGGCGGCAAAGTAATTCACCTCGCCCCAAATACCAGCTCCACTATTATTTCAAAATCAATCAGCAAAAATGGCGGCCAAACCACATACCGAGGTTTGGTAAAAGTCGTTAAAGGCGCTAAGAATGTCAAAACTAGAGTTGTCTGTGATGCGCTCATGCTTGATCCAGCATCTCGTTCCGATACCTACCCAACTATGGATATCAAAGAAAAAGACGTCGCTATCGCGCACGAAGCGACTGTGGCTAGTATTGGCGAGGATGAATTATTTTATCTGATGAGCCGAGGACTTTCAGAAGAACAAGCGGCCACGCTCATTGTTAACGGTTTTGCCAATCCAATTATCAAACAACTGCCAATGGAATACGCCGTTGAATTAAACCGGCTTCTCACTTTGGAGATGACCGGTTCTATAGGCTAAAACATGAAAATACAAGAAATCAAAAATTTCTCCAAACCGCTTGTTGTTGGTGAAGACCAAGAATTGCTTTGGTTTGTGGATACTATTCCTAGCGGAGAAATTATTTTAAAAAAAAATTCTAAATTATTTTTAATCGGTTTAGTCTTTGATGGTTGGCAAGATCAGCGCCATCTCGAGATCAAAGCCAAAGCTGTTAGCGCCAAATGCGAAGTTCTATTTTTTATTTTAGGCAAAAATAATTCCAATTTTTCTGCCAAAATAGAAGCCTACCACCAAGCTCCTAAAACTCAGATCAAAGCCTCCCTACGAGTCGCTCTCACCGATAAATCCTCTGGCCATATTGAAGGTAATTGGAAAATTGAAAAAGGCGCGAGCGGTGCTAATGCTTATTTCTCTCACCACACCCTACTATTATCAGAAGAAGCCAAGGCCAAAACTTCTCCTAACTTAGAAATAAAAACAGACGATGTTAAAGCTGGTCACTCTGCTAGTGTCGGCAAGATTGACGAAGACGCTTTATTTTACCTACTCTCTCGCGGACTTGATGAAACAGATGCACGAGCGCTTTTAATTGAAGGATTTTTTGAAAAAGATATAGCCAACATTCCTGATGAAAAAATAAAAAATACTATTCGCGAAGCAGTTAAAAATTTCCTTGGTTAAAATCAAAATTTTTAAGCCACAATTATTATTAATTTTGTTTAGACCATCGCACCCTCGCAAGGGTGACCGTAGGAAATCTGGGCGAAACAAAATTAATAATAATTATTTTCTATAACAAAGCTCATATAACATTTCTATGAAAAATATCCAAAAAGATTTTCCCATTCTCAAAAGAAAAATCAACGGCAAACGTTTGGTTTATTTGGATAATGCCTCCACTACGCAAAAACCAAAAAAAGTTTTAAAAGCTCTGCAAGATTTTTATACTACTTCTAACGCCAATATTCATCGTGGCATCCACACTCTCTCCGAAGAAGCTACAAACCAATTTGAAGACGTGCGCCAAAAAATCGCAAAATTTATCGGCGCACCTAGCTCGGAAAACATAATCTTTACCAAAAATACTACTGAGTCAATTAATTGCATCCGTCTAGGCTGGGCAGAGCAAAATATAAAACAAGGAGACGAAATTATTGTCAGCGCCCTAGAACACCATGCCAACCTAGTACCTTGGCAAGAATTATGCAAAGCTAAAAAATCTGTTTTAAAAATTATACCATTATCTAACGACTTCACTCTTGATTTCCAAGCGTATCAAAAAATGCTTTCCCAAAAAACAAGGCTAGTTTGCCTAACATCCCAATCAAATGTGACTGGCACTATCAATCCTATTAAACAAATGACGAAATCTGCTCATGCTGTTGGCGCTAGGGTCGCCGTAGACGCTGCTCAGACTGTTGGCCACCAACCAATGAACGCCAAAGATATTAATTGCGATTTCCTATCTTTTTCCGCCCATAAAATGCTGGGGCCAACTGGCGTTGGGGTTCTATATGTAAAAGACGGCCTTATGGAAGAAATGACGCCTTTTATCTATGGGGGTGAAATGGTAGAGTCTGTCCAAGAACAGTCCGCCTCATACCGCACGGGCCCTTGGAGATTTGAGGCTGGCACACCCAACATTGCCGGTATTATTGCTTTTGGCGCAACTTTGGATTATCTAAATGAAATTGGTTTAAAAAATATTCAGACTCACGACCAGGAACTACTAACCTATGCTAAAAAAATATTTTCTAGGCATCCCCAAGTAAAAATATATTCCCCTTCTCAAATTAAAGATTGTGGTGGGGTTTTATCTTTTTCAATCAACGGCGTTCATCCCCACGATATTGCTACTATTTTTAACGAGGAAGGTGTGGCTATTCGTTCTGGATTCCATTGCGCCGAACCGCTAATGAATAGATTAAGCATAAACGGCACCGCTCGTCTAAGTTTTTATATTTATAATACAAAAAAAGATATAGACGCTGCTGAAAAGGCCTTAAGAAAAGTCTTCAAAATATTTAGAATTTAGTTGTGTATGGATATCTATTCTGAAACAATTCTTGATCACTACAACCACCCTCATCACCATGGCGCACTTAAAGAACCCACCAACACTGTTATCGAGCACAATCCCCTGTGTGGCGACGTTATTCGGCTGGATTTAAAAATAGACAAAAATGTCTTGACCGAAGTTGGATTCGTCGGCAATGGCTGCGCTATCAGCCAAGCATCTACCTCTATGCTCGCAGATTATATTACAGGAAAAAAAATACAAAATTTAAAAAAAATAAAACCAGCATATATTTATAAACTACTAGGTGTGGCCATCAGCCCAGGGAGGATAAACTGCGCTTTGCTGGGACTAAGAACCTTACAAAAAGGATTAAAATAAAAAATATCTTATTCACTCATTTCGTTTATATCTAAATGATATATACTCATTCGCTCAAAAATATTTGAGCAAGCTCAATATCTTATTCACTCATTTCGTATATGAAAACCAAAATCGAACCAACTCCGCCTAAAAAACGCACAGAAGAATACTGGTCAGTGCTCAATAATATTTTTGATCCAGAAATTGGTATTGGCCTAGTTGATTTGGGCTTGATTTATAATGTGGAAATCAAAAAAGATAAAGCTACCATTACTATAACTCTTACCAGCATGGGCTGCCCCTTTGGCGCCAGTATTGTCGAACAAATTAAAGATGAAATGAGAAATCTACCTAAAATAAAAAAAGTGGATGTTAATATAGTTTGGGATCCGATTTGGACTGTCGACAGAATTAACCCTGATATCCGCTCAGTTTTGCCATTGTAAACTAACCGCCATGGGCCAGGGCTAAACCCCAAACAACTTTCACACCTCTATCTTTTAAAGCTTTGGCGCACTCGCTCATAGTCGCGCCCGTAGTAAAGACATCATCTACCAACAATACTTTTTCAGGCACAGAATCTTCTTTATTCCCAAAAATAAAAGCATCACTTAGATTAACCTTCCTATCCACGGCTGATAATTTTGCTTGCTGGGTTGTATAAGTTGACCGATGTAAATCGGTGTTAATTTTAAAATTTAATTTCTCGGCAAATCCTTCTGCTAATATCATCGCTTGATTAAAACCTCTTTCTCTTTGACGACGTGGATGAAGCGGTATTGCCATCAAAACAAAATCTTTATACGGCAACTCAAAATCTGTTGTCAAAATAATTTTCTTGAAATCTTTTCTTAACTCCACCAAAGAATTATACTTCAACATTCCAATCAGCTTTGAAATATTTTTATCACCATAATGAAATAACGCCGTCACGCCATCTAAGTGGGGTGCAACCAAATTTTGTTTTTCTGATGATAATTTTTCTGTTTTAACAATCACTTCTACACACTTATCACACAGCCAAACTCCTTCTTCCCGACAATTAACACAAAACCTGGGAAATAATAAATCTTTAAGCCAAACTAACGCCCGCCCCATATTATTTCCACACCAAGCTATCAGCCAACCAAACATTATTTTCTTTTACCATTTCTACAATCACATTCTGATAAC
>CAYIJG010000044.1:4184-8421 GCA_964363685.1 uncultured Gammaproteobacteria bacterium | reverse complement strand
ATTTGTGCAATCCGCCAAATTCGTTTATCAAATCTTCTCCCGGACGTAAATGCAAGTGGTAAGTATTTCCTAAAATAATTTGCGCAGGCAGATTGGCGACATCAGTTTGATCCAAAGTTTTTACTGTCGCTTGAGTGCCGACCGGCATAAAAATAGGTGTTTGAATATCACCGTGGTCAGTATGTATTATTCCCGTTCTAGCGCGGGAATTTTTGTCTTTGTGGAGGAGTTGGAAAAATGACATGGAAGTAAATAACAATTAACTTTAAGCAAAAAACAAATTTGTGTAGGGATTATAGCTAATTTTGAAGAAAAATCAAGGCCTGTTATAATGTTGACTTTTATTAAAATTTATGGTTTAATCTGTGATTACCTTGGAAGTCCTCGGTAATATTGTTTTCGCTCTTTCCTCACAACAGAGGTCGATTGCCATGTCTACTCAATATCGCGTGTGCCTGCTTTTCTGTATCGTCTTCGGGCTTGTCGCCTGCGGCCCGTCTGGTGGTGACGATGACGGCGGTGGCAACGACGCCACCCCGTGCACCGATGGTGCCAAGCAGTGCAGCGCCTCCGACCATCAGGTCTGCACCGGCGGTCACTGGGTCACCGACCAGAGCTGCTCGCAGTTCTGTGACGTCACCATTGGCTGCGTGGTCTGTCCGCCCAACACCGGCACTTGCGAGGGCGACATCTCGCACGCGTGCCGGTCCGACGGTTCGGGTTACGTCGATGTTTTCTGTGACCCTGTCCAGGGCATGGCCTGTGGCGTCAACGGCCTGTGCGAGGGCGTGTGCTCGCCAACTTCGCTTGGCGACAGCTACATCGGCTGCGACTATTGGCCGACGGTGACCGGCAATATGGTATCATCGTTCTACAAGTTCGCGGTCGTGGTCTCAAACACCACTGCGACCCGGGCAACGGTAACCATCGACGGTGGTGCCATCAGCGTGCCAGTGATTTTCAACGTTCCCGCCATGAGCATCGTGGTTAAAAAGTTGCCATGGGTGCCGGCGCTCAAGCTGTGCGACAATATAGACATCAACCGGTGTCAGGCCCCGACCTTGGGTGCTCTGGCTATCAAGGGTGCCTACCATTTGCGCTCGGATCAGCCGGTGACTGTCTACCAGTTCAACCCACTCGACTACACGCTGCCGGGCGCGCCAGACGGGAACTCACTCTCCAACGACGCCTCACTGCTTCTGCCGTCCAATGCCTGGCGCAACGAATATCTGGTCGCATCGTATCCGGTGCTGACCAACGGCTTTGTTTTCTGGCCCAGCTTGATGGCGGTCACCGCTTATCAGGATGGCACCGAGGTGACAATTACCACTCGGTCGAATACGCCTGCCGCCGGCGGTGCGCTAGCGTTCATCGCGCGTGTGCCACAGACTCTGACCCTCAATTCTGGTGACGTACTGGAGTTGGCCGCAATCAACGGTTCTGGCGACCTGACCGGGTCGCTTGTGACCTCTAACAAGCCGGTCGAGGTATTCGGTGGGCACTACTGTGCCTACGTGCCGGACATAAACTCGCCATACTGTGATCATATGGAGGAGTCGATGTTCCCGACCGACGCACTGTCAACCCACTACGTCGTGGTCGCACCAGCCGTGACCACGATCCCGGATGGCAAGGAGGAGATGGTTCGCATCATCGCCACCCAGCCCAACACCACGCTCGAGTACGACCCGCCGGTGGTAGGTGCGCCAGTGATGATCGCTAACGCCGGTGACTTCGTAGAAATCGCGCGCAACTCCCAGAGCTTCGCGCTCACGGCTAGCGCCAAGGTGCTGGTGGCGCAGTACATGGAGGGCTCGACCGTGGCCGGCGACATCGGCGACCCGTCGATGTCGCTGGCGGTACCAGTTGAGCAGTTCCGTTCGCAGTACCTGTTCCATGCGCCGACCAACTACGAGACGAACTGCGTCGACATCATCGCCAGCGCCAACGCCAGCGTGACGCTCGACGGACAGCTGATTGGCAACTTTCAGCCGATCGGCAACAGCGGCTTCAGTCTTGCCCGCGTGACGCCACTCAGTAACGGTCCGCTCAACAACGGCAACCACTCGATCACTGGCTCCGAGCCGTTCGGCATTCAGGTCTACGGCTATGGTGAGGACACCAGCTATTGGTACCCTGGCGGCCTGGATCTTCATCCTGTGCCGATTGGTCGCGAGATGTCGAGGTTCTAGCCCCTCGAGGTCGGCTGGAAGTAGTTTTGCAACAAACAGAGAAAGGAGAAAAATACGTCATCAACATGACGTCGTGACTCCCCGACACGTAGTTCGGGGACATTTAAAAGTAACTCTCTCAAGGGTTATTTTTGTTTATAATTTTCTTGTACAAAAAAATTAAGATGTGGTAGTATTTATGTGATAAATTTTAAACTGAAATATATGATGGGAGAAACAGAACCAGGTAGGAATCCAGGAGAAGTTGAAAGTGCGGAGGCAGAAATTGCTCCCGCCAATAATGTGGAGGAAGGTGCTAGTATGAAAGATTTAGCTCCTGGTGCTCCTGTAGGTGCAGTTAAATCAAAGGGCGATTTAAGAGCGTTAGCCAGGGCTAGAGTACCTAACACAGGTATTACAGGAGAAAGAAATAGTTTACAAACAAGTAATTTTTTACAGCCTAAACCTAAAGCCCCTTTTTCTGGTAGGGCGAAGCAAGCTCGTCCTGAATCTTCTGGCGGGTTCAAAAAGCGTGAAATGTCACCATCTGAAAAAAACCGTGTGAAAGAGTTGTATAAAGCAAAAACAACAATAAGGAAGTTAGTAGATAAATTTGATATTGATTATGATACGGAATTAAAGTTAGATCATTCATCTAGAGAAAGAGAATTTGTTTTAGATATAAAAATTAATAATAATCTTGGTGTTCCTTTAAAGTTTGTTTTAGAAGGTTTTATGAATAAAATTTTACTAGATTTAGATGTGCGTATGACAAAGGAAGGGTATAAAAAAAAGGAATCTAAATAAAATAGCCTATGCCCAAGGCAAAACTCATACTAAAAGATGGTTCGGTGTTTGAGGGGATTTCTTTTGGTTCAGAGGGGGCAACAAGCGGAGAAGTAGTATTTAATACTGGCATGGTCGGATATCCGGAAACAATGACTGACCCCTCATACAGGGGTCAGATTTTAGTTTTGACCTATCCATTGGTCGGTAATTATGGCGTGCCCGATGATACTGGCGCTGAAAATCTTTTTAAAAATTTTGAATCAGATAAAATCCAAATTCAAGGGTTGGTGGTGAGCCAGCAATGTGAAGAATTTTCTCATTGGAGCGCAGCACAATCTCTTTCTGCTTGGATGAAAAAAAATAATATTCCCGGTATAAGCGGGATTGATACGAGAGCCTTAACCAAAAAGTTGAGATCTAGTGGAACGATGTTGGGCAAAATTGTGGTTGATGAGAATAGCGCAGTGAATTTTGATGATCCAAACTTGCGAAACTTATCTGCCGAAGTAAGTGTAAAAGAGCCTGTCAGATATGGTAGTGGAGATAAGACGGTAATCGTGGTTGATTGCGGAGTAAAAAATAATATTATTCGTTCGTTTGTCAGTCGCGGTATTTCGGTATTGCGTGTGCCTTGGGATTATAATTTTTTGGAAACTAAAGCCGACGGCATTCTTATTTCTAATGGTCCGGGAGATCCCAAGATGTGCCAGGCCACAATTGCCAATGTCAAAAAAGCTTTGGCAGGCACGGTGCCTATCTTGGGAATTTGTTTGGGTTCGCAGATTTTGGCGCTGGCAGCAGGAGCTAATACCTATAAACTCAAATATGGCCATCGCGGACAGAATCAGCCAGTAGTGGAAATGGGTACCAAAAAATGTTTTATCACCTCACAAAATCATGGCTTTGCCGTGGATACCAAAACTTTACCTCAAGATTGGCGCGAATGGTTTGCCAATGATAATGATGGCACTAATGAAGGCATTATTCATATTTCCAAGCCGTTTTTTGGCGCGCAGTTTCATCCTGAGGGCGCTCCGGGTCCGGATGATAGTGAGTTTATTTTTGATATGTTTATCCGAACTCTGTAAATTGTTCGTAACTGTCATTCTGAGCAAAGCGAAGAATCCCTGTCCGTACAATGTCATTCCGACCGAAGTGGAGGAATCCCTTAAACATAGTTTTTCAATAACTTAGTATAAGGGATCCCTCGACTCCGCTACGGCTCCGCTCGGGATGACAAACCGACAGAGATCCTTCATTTCATTCAGGATGACAGC
>CAYIJG010000044.1:0-4174 GCA_964363685.1 uncultured Gammaproteobacteria bacterium | reverse complement strand
AATAAAAAAATTATCAAAAATCTAAACTATATGATAAGAAATATCAAACCAAAAAAAGTATTATTACTCGGCTCGGGCGCGTTGCAAATCGGCCAGGCTGGCGAGTTTGATTATTCTGGTAGTCAGGCTGTCAAGGCTCTCAAAGAAGATGGAATATATACAGTTCTCATAAATCCAAATATTGCCACCATTCAAACTTCGGAACACCTGGCAGACAAAGTATATTTTTTACCGCTCACGGTATATTTTGTTGAACAAATTATCGCCAAAGAAAATCCAGATGCGATTTTGCTTGGCTTTGGCGGACAGACCGCGCTCAATGTCGGTGTGCAGTTGTATGATTTAGGAATTTTAAAAAAATATAATATAGAAGTTTTGGGTACGCAGGTGGAGACAATTAAAGACACGGAAGACAGACAGTTGTTTGCCAATCGCGTGCATGATGTAGGTCTTAAAGTGGCTCGCAGTATTACGGCTGGCACTACTGAAGAAGCCTTAGAGGCTGGAGACAAAATCGGCTACCCAGTGATGTGTCGGGTGGCTTATGCGCTTGGAGGTTTGGGTTCGGGAGTAGTGCAAAACGCCGAAGAGCTCAAAGAAAAAACTGATCGAGCTTTTGCTTTTACCAGCCAAGTGCTGATTGAAGAATGTTTGTCCGGTTGGAAAGAAGTGGAATACGAAATTGTGCGTGACACAAATGATAATTGTATTACGATTTGTTCCATGGAAAATTTTGATCCGATGGGTATTCATACGGGAGACAGTATTGTGGTGGCACCAGTGCAGACTTTGACGGCGAAAGAAAATTTTAATTTGCGCGCCATTGGCATCAAACTCATTCGTCATTTGGGAATAGTAGGTGAGTGTAATATTCAGTACGCGCTTGATCCAAATTCGGGAGACTATCGTATTATTGAAGTTAACGCTCGCTTGAGTCGCAGTTCGGCTCTGGCTTCCAAGGCGACTGGTTATCCGCTTGCGTTTGTCGCGACCAAATTGGCTTTGGGTTATGGCCTCAATGAAATACAAAATATTATTACCAAAGAAACCTCAGCTTGTTTTGAACCGGCACTTGATTATATTACGCTCAAATTTCCTCGTTGGGACTTACAAAAATTTGAACATGTTAATAAAGTGCTCGGTACGGAAATGAAATCTGTGGGTGAGGTTATGGCTATTGGCCGCAGTTTTGAAGAAGTGCTGCAAAAAGCGATTCGGATGTTGGATATTGGTGCCAAGGGCTTGGTTGGCAATCATTTTGAATTTAAAGATTTGGAAAAAAGTATTTCCCAACCAACGGACAAAAGAATTTTTGCTATAGTGCAGGCGTTGCAAGCAGGCTATACCATAGACAAGATTCATGAGCTGTCCAAAGTGGATAATTGGTTTTTATATAAATTAAAAAATATTATTGACCTTGAGGTTGGGTTGAAAAAATTCACTTTGGAAAGTTTATCAGCAGAAATTCTAAGAGAAGCAAAACAAGCAGGGTTTTCTGATTTACAAATTTCCAAAGCTATTGGTACTAATCCGCAAGAGGTGAGAAACAAAAGGAAATTTTTAGGGGTTGTGCCGGTAGTGAAGCAAATTGATACGCTCGCTGCCGAATATCCAGCTAAAACAAATTATTTGTATTTGACATATAATGGTAATGAAAATGATGTGGTGTCGGTGGATGAAAAAAAGGTGATAGTACTTGGCAGTGGCCCATACCGTATTGGTTCGTCCGTAGAATTTGATTGGTGCTGTGTCAACTCGCTCATGAGTTTGCAAAAGTCAGGCTACAAAACCATTATGATCAATTGTAATCCCGAGACCGTCAGTACGGATTATGATATATCAGATCAATTATATTTTGAAGAATTGAGCTTGGAAAAGATTTTAGATATTTATGAAATGCAAAAACCATTGGGAGTGGTGGTGTCTATGGGCGGACAGGTGCCAAATAATTTAGCGTTAAAATTATATAATGAAGGCGTCAATATTTTGGGAACTTCGCCAGTGCAGATTGACAATGCCGAGAGTAGGCATAAATTTTCTCAGATTTTGGATAGGTTGGGAGTGGATCAGCCTGAGTGGAAAGAGCTGACTGACATGACTTCGGCTAAAGAGTTTTCCCAGCGGGTAGGGTATCCGGTGTTGGTGCGTCCGAGCTATGTGCTCAGTGGCGCGGCGATGAGTGTGGTCTATAACCCCGATGATTTGGAATTATTTTTGCAAAAAGCGGTTGATATTAATCAAGAATATCCAGTGGTGATAAGCAAGTTTATTAACAAAGCCAGAGAAATAGAACTTGATGCGGTGGCAAGTAACGGTGAACTGTTTTGTTATGCTATCTCCGAACATTTAGAAAATGCCGGTGTGCATTCGGGCGATGCCACGTTAGTTTTTCCAGCGCAGAAAACATATTTGGAAACTACTAGACGTATCAAAAAAATCGCCAAAGAAGTGGCGAAGGCTCTACAGATTACTGGCCCTTTTAATATGCAGCTGATTGCCAAAGATAACGATATTAAAGTCATTGAATGTAATTTGCGCGCTTCTCGTAGTTTCCCGTTTGTGTCCAAAGTGTTGAAAATAAATTTTATAGATATTGCTACCAAACTCATGATGGGCGAGACCGTGCCAAAATTGAGTCATTCGGCTTTTGATTTGGATTATGTAGGTGTAAAGGTTTCGCAGTTTTCTTTTACCAGGCTCAAAGGCTCTGATCCAGTTACCGGTGTAGAGATGGCTTCTACGGGAGAGGTGGCGTGTATGGGCGATGATCTCAACGAAGCCTTTTTGAAAAGTATAATTTCAGTTGGTTTTAATGTGGAACCAAAATCAGTTTTGTTATCTATTGGCTCTTCGGATAAAAAAATCGCTTTTTTGGAAGAAGCCAAGACATTGCAAGACATGGGAATCAAGCTGTATGCTACCAAAGGCACAAGTATATTTTTGCAAGAAAATAAGATTGAAGCAGAGGTTTTGGAATGGACGGCAAATGATGGTTCACCAAGCCTGATGTCGTATTTATCAAGTAAAAAAATTGATCTGATGATTGATGTGCCTAGCAATATTGATAAAACTAGTTCCAGTAATGGTTATTTGGCGAGAAGAAAAGCGATTGATCAAAACGTTTCTTTGATTACCAATTTGGAGTTTGCGAGGCGTTATGTGAAGGCGATATTTAAATATAAAATCAGTGATTTAAAGATTAAAAGTTGGGATGAGTATAATTGATTTCTAAATAAATAATCTGCGCTTCCACTGAAAAAACCATTCATACTCGCTTAAACAATAGTTTGAGAAAATATGAATGGTGGGGAACGAGCAGTGTTTGGCCACTCGTTCCCCAAGTTGTGACTGATCGTTTTACGCGGACCAGCCGTATGCGCTCTTGATCAGAGATCGTCCCGGCCCGGACGGTATCTCTTCAAGTACCTCGTCACCTCACTCAACGGCACATACTGTCTTGAGGTGGTGTCTCTGGCGTTGTTGTGGTATGCCATCGACCCATCAGACTTGACGTACGCGTACGTCGGCTCATCGGCGGTCTCGTTTCCAATCACGAGATCGCCAAGCATGATCCGAAGACCGTAGCCACGCCGTCTGAATTCGAAAGTCCTACCCTGCCCGTTGTGGCGCTTGTACTCGGTCACCAATTCGAAGTCCTCACTGCCCATGATGTCTGACAGGAGATCATCGAAGGCAACCCGATGCCTATCGGTCCAGGTGAGGACATGCAAGCTTCCGGGAATGGTCTGCTCGTTCCGGACTGGCACCTGGAAGAGGTCGGAGAAGTAGGCGATGTGCACGCCCAGCGACTCCATGTGGCGCGCGAAGGCATCGATTTTTTTCATGGAATCGATGCCGCCCTCGGCTAGGACTGACCGAGTCATGACGCGCACACCCCGGTTCACCATTTCCGGAATGAGTTGGTCGACGTCGATCCTCCCCATGTACTTCCCACTGATGTGTGTCCTCTCCTCCATCGTTCCGCCGTGCATTGAAAGGTTGATGTCACGCACACCGAGTCGAAGGAGAACATCGAGGTACGTTTCCGATGCGTTGAGAGCAACCTTGTTGAGGATGTTCACACCGTTGGTGAAGACGGTGAGGAGCTCCAACGGCGCCCCCCCCCCCCCCCACATGGCGCTGCTCAGGGGCCCGGCCCCCCAGCCCGTTTCAC
>CAYIJG010000043.1:0-8716 GCA_964363685.1 uncultured Gammaproteobacteria bacterium | reverse complement strand
GATAACGGAGTTTGGTAATATCAAACTGTTCGCCGATGTTGGTGCCCATGGCAATGATTAGAGACTTCAGTTCGTTGTTCACCAAAATTATATCAAGGCGCGCGCGTTCAACATTAAGAACCTTACCTCGTAGTGGCAAAATAGCCTGGTGTTCACGATCACGGCCTTGCTTGGCGCTGCCGCCGGCAGAGTCTCCCTCTACGATAAACAGTTCAGATTCTTCGGCATGGCGACTACTACAGTCAGCCAATTTGCCAGGCAAGGTAAATCCTTCCAATGCGCCTTTACGTAAAATAGTATCACGAGCAAGTTTGGCCGCATTGCGGGCTCGGGCCGAAAGTAAACATTTTTCGACGATTCCTTCGGCATCCTTTGGATGTTCTTCCAAGAAAATCAAGAAGGCGTCGTTCATGACGGTTTCTACCGCGGCCTTCACTTCGGTGTTGCCAAGTTTGGCTTTGGTTTGACCTTCAAATTGCGGTTCGGTCACTTTGATAGAAATTATGCAGGTAAGGCCTTCGCGGACATCTTCACCGGTCAGGTTGGCATCTTTTTCTTTGAGAAAGCCTTTGTTGCGGGAATAGGTGTTGAGACTACGGGTCAGCGCCGTGCGGAAACCAGCCACATGGGTACCGCCTTCAAGGTTGAAAATATTATTGGTAAAAGCAAAAAGTGATTCGCTAAATTCTTCGCTATATTGCAAGGCCACTTCGACTTTGACATCATCTTGTTCTTTTTCTATATAGAAAACATTTTCGTTTTTGACGCCTTTGTTCTGGTTGAGGTGGCGTACATAAGAAGCAATTCCACCTTCAAAATAAAATCCATAGGTTGGGTTTGGAAAATCAAGCGCGGTTTTATCTTTGGCTTTTTCTTCGCCGACGCGTTTGTCGGTAATAGAAATACGAATACCTTTTGATAGGTAAACTTGTTGGCGGATATGATCCACAATAGTTTTCCATTCATAGTCTATGGTTTCAAAGATTGTGTCATCGGCGCGGAAGGTGATAGTCGTACCTCTATCTTTGCAAGTGCCCACCTCTTTTGCTTTTTTTACCGGATTACCACCGTCTCGGAATTCTTGTACCCAGATTTTACCATCACGATGGACTTCGGCTTTGGTATATGAAGACAGAGCATTTACAACCGATACACCCACACCATGCAAACCGCCGGAGACTTTATAACTGCCTGCGTCAAACTTACCACCAGCATGCAGTTTGGTCATAACCACTTCTAAGGCGCTAACTCCCATCTGTGGATGAATATCAACTGGAATACCACGACCATTGTCGCGCACTTCTATATGATGATCTGGAAGTAAGGCAATATCTATGCGGTCACAAAAACCAGCCATTGATTCATCGATGGAGTTGTCTACGACTTCCCAGATAAGGTGGTGAAGACCAACCGGGCCAGTAGAACCGATATACATACCAGGGCGACGACGGACAGCTTCTAGACCTTCAAGCACAGTAATATTTTTGGCGCTATAACTTGCATCAGCCTTGTCAGAAACTTTGGCCTTGGATTTTTGTAATCCGGCTTTTGCAGTTGGAGCTTTAGTGGAGTCGACCGTTGTAGTAGATTTTACTTCTTCTTTTTCCTCTTCAACTCGTCCCTTCTGTACTTTTTTGATGGGCATAATATTATGAAATTTCCCACCGCCGCGAGGCGGGGTCCCGCTGTGGCGGGATAAATCTTAAAAATCAAAAACTCATTATTAAAATAAGCGAACTTTTTAACAGGTATATTTTAGCATATATATGTATATAGGGCAAGTGTTTTATCTCTAAAAAATAATATAAAAATTGACCTATTTTATAAACACTGTTAATCTTTTAAATTAAGGAAGGGAGGTCTATGTCGGATTCTAACGAGAGACTCACCGGAGTGGTGGGCGAGGTTTCGGTATTTGGAGATGAGCTCTTTGGATACAAGTTCTTCGGAGACAAGGTTGTATTCTCTGTCTCCGAGGTACCCATTCCGTCCGACGCCTGTCGTCGGACAAGGTTTTTCGAAATCCGTCAAAGGGCTTTTCCAGTCACCATCCAAACTGGACTCAAAGTGGAGGTTGTCTTCCGGCCGCCAGCTAACGATGGCCATCTCGTAGTGATGGGGGACGTGATCTCTATCACCAAGAAAGGGGGGTGAGAAGTAATGTGCTGCTCGACACATTGGTGGCGTCTCCGAAGACACCGCATCGAGCAAAACAAAAAGTAGCTTTTTTCAAGGCTATTTTTTGTATCAGTGGATAAATATGTTGACAGTGAAAGCGTTCGGGTGTAATTTATCCTTTGTTCAAAAACCAGTCGTTCTTTTGTAGGAGGGGATTCGTTCATTTCATTTGAAGGAAGTTGGCCAAGCAAGACAGAGAAGTGGTTCCGCCCTAGCACCAAGAAGGTGCAGGGTAAAAATTTGGTCAGGAAGTCGTTACTCTTAAACAATGCCATGTAGGGATTTTGTCTCTACATGGGCTATGGAAAAGAGGGTAATATCATCCTGACCAGCCGAGCATCCGTTCGGTTGGAATCTTACTCATTGCGGGGGGTGCTATGTCTCAAGTTCAGAGTGGTAATGTGGGCAAGGCGGTTGCAACGATCGCGTTGTCTCCACCACCGCGCTGGCTGGAGTTGCTCGGGGGGCTGTGCCCCAAGGGTGACTTCGTGAACAGCTCGTGGTTCCAGACGTCCACCGTGGCCATGATCTTCGGCTTCCAGGTGTGCGTGGCGTTGATCGCCGCCCTCGGCTCGTGATCCGCCACTATCTTCCTACTCCAGATTCGTGGTCGTGTCTGGAGGCTCGAGCTGATGCTCGAGTTCGCGATCCTAAAGATTGCGAGACGACCCGCTGTTTCATTGTTTTTAATTTTTTTGAGAACAGTGAATAATAAAATACAATCCTAATTCAGGGTTGTATTTTGTTTTAGTTTTTTTTGAGGTATAATATAAACGTTGAAAATCCTAAAACTTAAATCCTAAATACTAAAAAAATTGGCTACGAACTATTGGCTGTGAACTAATATATGATCAACTTATACAATCGCCGAAACAACCAAGAAGATGAAATGCCAAACAAGCCTTTTGTGCCAATCAGTCCGTCTTCTTCTGAAAAAACAAAAGTAAATATTCCCAAGTACGAAGACCCAACTAAGGAATTTACTTCCCAAGAACTAAAGTGGAGTTTTTGGTATGTGCGAAACAAGCCTTTGCTGTATAGGCTGTCTCTAATACTTTTGGTAGTTATCAATTTTGGCTTTTTGGCTTTTGGTGGATGGAAGTGGGGGGTGTATTTATGGGGAATACAAGACAGCAGGAACTTGGAAAAAAATTTGACTGCCTCTATAAATTACACTGGCATCCACGCGCATTTTGGCGCGCAGGCAGTGCAAGTGTTGAATACCCAAGTTTTTTCAAGCGGAGAAAGTAAATTTAATGTGGTAGCAGAAATGGTCAATCCAAACAAACAGTTCTTGGTTAAGTTCAGTTATTATTTTGTCGTAAATGATAAAAAAACATCTGTTCAAGCAGGGTTCTTGCTCCCAGGAGAGACACGGCCAGTGGCAGAGTTGGGTCTGACTGATGGTGTGGGTGCTACGCCAAGTATAGTTTTGGAAAATATAAAATACGAAAGAATAAATAATCGCTTGACTCCGGACCCGATGGGCTGGCAAGCGTATAGATTGAATTTCCAAGTGAGTGATTTTATTTTCTTGAAATCTTTGGCGCAAGAGGGGAATAATGCCGATGCGATTCAGTTCAAGCTGACCAATGGCAGTCCGTATAGTTATGTGGCGCAGGACTTTTATGTGGCTTTGTTGCAAAATGATCAGATGGTTGGTATTGTGCCCTTACACCTTGATTCTATAGATTCTTTGGAAACAAAAAACATTGATTTGAGGAGCCTGTTGCCTGGTTTGAATGTTAGTGCTGTCTCTGTTTTTCCGCTGATAAATGTGTATGATCAGGGAGTATACGCGCCATAATTTTCTATGCTTAATTTTGGTAAATTATCGCCCCGAACTTTTGATTGGCAGATTTTTATCTGCGTAGTTTTTTTGGTTATGATGGGACTAGTATCAGTCTATAGCGTGGACCTTTCTCGCGGTTCGGAGCTTTTTTATTTTAAAAAACAATTATTATCTTTTGGGATTGGATTGGCATTTTTTTTTACAGCCAGCCTCAGTCAGCATAATCTTTGGAGGTATTTGGCCAAATGGTGGTATCTATTTTCTTTGTTGTTGCTGGCCGGCGTTCTTATTTTTGGTGAAACTATTCGTAATACCAAAGGATGGTTTTCCGTGGCCGGGTTTTCTTTTCAACCGGTTGAGATGGCCAAGATTGGTTTAATTTTAATGGTTGCTTATATCGTGTCGCGGTTTGGTCGCAGGTTTGATCGGCCGTTATTTTTTTTCGGCACGGGAATCGTGACTTTATTGCTCATTGGACTAGTAATGTTGCAACCAGACTTGGGTTCTGCATTTTTATTGGGCGCTATTTGGTTTGGGATGATTTGGGCAGTTGGCGCGCGCCGTTTGTATCTGGGCGGATTTGTGATTTTGATGTTGTTGCTTTCGGTGGCAGCTTGGTTTTTTTTCTTACAAGATTATCAAAAAGATCGCGTTGCTAATTTTATCAATCCCGGCCGAGACCCGCTCGTGAGTGGATATAATATCGCGCAGTCCACCATTGCCATTGGCGCCGGCCAGTTGTTTGGCCGTGGTTTGGGTTTTGGTTCACAGAGCCAATTGCGATTTTTGCCTGAAGCTCAGACTGACTTTATTTTTTCTGTGATTGGCGAGGAGTTGGGTTTAGCCGGGGTGTTGGTCATGCTGGTTTTATTCGGGGTTTTGTTTTGGCGCTTTTTGTTAATAATTAAAAAATCCAACGATGATTTTGTGGCTACCGCCGCTACTGGTATCCTTATCTTGTTTTTTGTGCAACTATTTACCAATGTTGGAGCTAATTTGGGACTGCTACCTATTACCGGCGTCACTCTGCCATTTGTCAGTTATGGAGGCTCTTCTTTGGTTATAAACCTCCTCCTGGTGGGTATCTTGGAGAGTATGATTGTGAAGAACTACTGATTGGGATAGATGGGGTTGACATTTTTTGCAAAATCCTTTAGTATTAGTCCATACAAAAATATATGTTAGAAAAAGACAGCAAGTCAGATTCATGGAAAAAAACCTTAAAATTTATTAGTAATTGTCCAGTCTGCAAAACGGAATATAAGCCGGAAGCGGTCAAATTGTTAAACCATGAAAGTAATGTCCCAAGCCATGTAGCGCAGGACGAGTCCAGATTTGTGCATTTTACCTGCCATAGTTGTAAAACCAATTTTATGGCCATGGTCATGATGATATCAAAAGGGATTAGCACTGTCGGCATGATTACCGATTTGAATTTTACCGATGTTGAGAAATTATATAAAATGCCACCATTAACAGTAGATGAATTAATAGAAGGACGTCGGTTTATTCACAGTCTAACTTTCAGTAAGCAATTTATTTAAGATAAATTTATCCCGATTTCAGCCGATGCTGAAATCGAGGATCCTCGATTTTGCGCGGAGCAAAATCGGGATAAACAGTAAGAATTTTAAAATCTAAGTATATGTCATTTAAACTATCAGCCACCACCCGCAATGTTAAAGGAGAAAAGATCAGAACTAGGACTGCTATTCCGGCCGTTGTTTATGGCATGGGTGGAAAGGCAATTTCAATCACTATTGGCTATGAGGATTTTGCCAAATTGTACCGTGAAGCCGGTGAAGCTAGTTTGATTGATTTGTTTTTGGATGATAAAGAAGATGGTAAAGTTTTGATTCAAGATATCGCTTATGATCCAGTAAGTGACCTAATGACTCACGCTGATTTACGCAGAATCGATATGAATAAGACCTTAACTGCGACTGTAGAATTAAGATTTATCGGTGAAGCACCGGTTATCAAGGAACAAGGTGGAACTTTGATGCGTAACCTTGGTGAGGTAGAAGTGCAATGTTTGCCAAAAGATTTGATTTCTCATATTGATGTTGATATCTCTACTCTTAAAACTTTTGATGATTTGATTAAAGTTAAAGACTTGCCAATTCCATCTACTATTACTATAACCAGTCCTAATGGTGAAGATTTGGTCGCCAAAGCTACTCCAGCTATGAGTGAAGAAGAAATGAAGGCTTTGGAAGCTGTAGCCGCTCCAGTTGACTTGAGTAAGATTGAATCTGCTGGCAAGAAGAAAGAAGAAGAGGGTGAAGAAGGAGCCGAAGGAGAAGCGGGCGCACCTGCTAAAGGGGCAGCTCCTGCTGGATCAACAGAGCCAAAAGAACCAAAGAAAAAGGAGTAACTTTTCAACAACTTTCACAAATGTAAAAAACAGGCTACAATGTATAGAGCCTGTTTTTTAAACCATTAATAAGTATATGCAAAAAAATTACAAACTACTTTCGTTGATAGGCGGTTTGTTAACTCTCCCCTGTTTTTTAATTGGTTATTTTATCGTCGGTTATTTTTCGCTTATAGAATTTTCTCAAGCCACCGCTGATAACGATTTTCTCATTAGCGCTAAAAGATATGCTAGCAGCCTAGATGGCAAGACAGCAAAAACAAAAAGTGAAACGGTTTCAGCGGTAGTGGGAGTGATGGTTGAGAACCACCCTGATGCCAGGCCGATGATTGGATTTTCTCAAGCCAAGATTGTCTATGAAGCACCGGTAGAAGGAAGCTTTACCCGATACCTTGCTATCTTTGATAGCAAGCAAAGTGTGCCAAAAATTGGTCCGGTGCGTAGCGCTCGGCCGTATTTTATAGACTGGATGCAAGAATATGGCGCCGGACTATATATGCATTCCGGTGGTTCGCCAGAAGCTTTGAGTTTGATAAAATCTAGAAATATTTTTGATGCTAATGAATTTTCTTGGGGGCAGTATTATTGGCGAGATCAGGTGAGGTTAGCTCCCCACAATCTCTATACGAGCAGTGATAATTGGAAGAAGATTTTGGATGAATATGGAAATAACAAAGAACAGTTTGGTCCAGCCAAGGCCTGGAAATATACAACGATTGTCGGCAAAACCATGGCGGGTGACAGGAAACTGAGCATTGATTTTAATTCTAGCTATGGCGTGATGTGGAACTATGATCCGAAGTCGCTGCTCTATGTCCGTAGTGTTAATGGCAGTAAAGAAAAGGATGCCGATGGCGTCGGAGTTACTGCGCGAAATATTATCGTGCAGTTTACGGATGTAAACCTTATTGTCGGTGATGATAGTGGTAGAAAAACTGTGCAGACGGTTGGCGGTGGCAAGGCTATGGTGTTAAAAAAAGGGAGTGTTACCAATGGAACTTGGGAGAAGAAAGGTCTGACCGATCGCACCAGATTTTATGATAAAAATCACAGAGAAATTTTACTCGCTCCAGGCAATACTTGGGTAGAAGTGGTGCCAACTGAAGCTAAGATTTCGTCTTAAGCTATCGTTATTTTGACTAGTCGGTCTCTGCCGGCTAAGTCTTTTTTTATTTCAAGATTTACTTCTGGCAATATTTGTTGTATAAATTTTGAGATTCCTTCGGTTTGAGATGGGTTTATTTCTAGCAGTAGGAGTAGGTTGTGAGGAGTCGGGAGTAGTTTTATTTGTTTTAGTAATTCTTCGTATAAAGCCAATCCATTTTTATCTGCAACTAGAGCTAGCTTAGGTTCTTTCTGAATACTTTTTTCAGATTGAAATTGTTGTTCAGTGATATAAGGAAGGTTTGCTGTAATAATAACCACACCCCTCGCCCCTCCCCTTGTAGGGGAGGGAGAGTTGGGGTGCTGGGCAGAGGATCGGTCGGTTCCTCCCCCTATAAGGGGGAGGATAGAGGAGGGGGTTTTAATTTGTTTGATAATCGGTTAAAGCAGATTTCCGTATAGAAAATTTATATTAACATTGTGTATATTTGTATTTTTCTTGGCTACTCGTAAAGCTGATTCGGATATATCAATCGCAAAAGTTTGTATAGGCTCTTTTAAATTTTTTAAAATAGAAATTGGAATACAGCCACTGCCAGTCCCAACGTCAATTAAAATAATTTTATCATTCTTTATTCTTAATTCGTTATTCATAATTCCAACCACTTCTTCCACCATCAATTCTGTTTCCGGGCGGGGGATTAGGACTTTTGTATTTACAAAAAAATCCAAGCCGTAAAATTCTTTATGACCTACAATTACGGCTACAGAATAACCTTTCATTCTCAGATAAACAAAATATGATAAACGGACCCTTTCAAAAAAAGACAGCTTGTATTCCGGGTGAGAATAAACAAATTCTTTGTTTTTATGTATGGCGAGGGCAACGAGAAGATCTAAATCTAGAGCGTTAAGAGTGTTGTATTTTTTTTGAAGATCAAAAATAGTCATAACCAATTTTATTCATCATCCTCTGTGCCAATATTATCAAATCCTTCAAATTCAGCTTTGCGGACAGCTTCAATAAATGGTTCAAGCTCGCCATTTAAAATTCTTGGGATACTATTCCAGTTTTGGTGAATGCGATGATCAGTAATGCGATCCTGAGGGAAGTTGTAGGTGCGGATTTTTTCTCTGCGGTCGCCAGTACCGATTTGGGAGCGGCGTTTTTCAGTAAGAGCTTTCATTTTTTCTTCTCGCTCGGCTGCGTAAATACGAGAGCGCAACACCGTCATCGCCTTTTCTTTGTTGGCAGCTTGGGAACG
>CAYIJG010000042.1:0-9324 GCA_964363685.1 uncultured Gammaproteobacteria bacterium | reverse complement strand
AAGATGAATTAGAAATTAACAAAAATAAAAATACTATACCAAACCCTCAGCTTGCTGATCATTCAAAAATCCGAAATCGAGAAGTGGCTACCAAAGCTTTGGCTCAAGCGATAGAACTATCTAAAAAATATGGCACAAAAACATACATCTGCCATGTCAGCACTAAAGAAGAAGTGGCTTTGATAAAAAAAGCTAAATCTGAACAAATACATATATTTGCCGAAGTGTGCCCTCACCATTTATTCTTAAACGAAACTGCCTATAGTCATTTAGGGGCCAAAGCTCAAATGAACCCACCGCTACGAACCCATGCCGATCAGTTGGCCTTGTGGGAAGGGATAAAAGATGGCACCATAGATATTATTAGCACCGACCACGCGCCCCATACCGTGGCTGAAAAACTTAAACCTTACCCACTCTCTCCTTCCGGTGTTCCAGGGATAGAAACCTATTTACCTCTGCTTCTCAACGCCTACCATCAAGGTAATATATCACTGGCCAAAATTGTTGAAGTTACCAGTGCTAATGCCAAAAAGATTTTTAACCTGCCAGAAAATAACGACCTAGTTGTAGTTGATTTGAATTTAAAAAAGAAAATCCGCAATAAAAGTCTACAAACAAAATGTCGCTGGTCCCCTTTTGCTGGCTGGACTTTACAGGGTTGGCCTGTGTATACGGTGTTAAAAAATAAAATGTACAGCATATGAGCCACATTCCAGATTGGAAACCTGAACAACTACCCATTTACGATATCAACAGAAGTTATGATGAAAATTTTAAAGATGGACCGTTTTTTCATGGAGACATACCTCCTCGTAAAATCAAACCTGCTCAAGAGTTTACAGATTTTCTCGGATTCAAAGTTAATTCAAAGATAGGTGTCCCGTCCGGACCGCTCTTAAACAGTCGCTGGCTTGATCTCGCTGCCAAGCTGGGTTTTGATATTCTTACATATAAAACAATCCGCAGCCGCGCTCATGCCTGTCATCCGTTGCCAAACATGATTTACGTGGAAAGTGAGGACACGCTCAAAGAATCAGATCTGAACAAAAATTTACTACAGAGAAACACCCCCCCAACGAACCTCTCTGAATTATCAGTGACTAATTCTTTTGGCATGCCTTCCAAAGATAATGACTTCCTTATGGCAGATATAGAAAAGGCAAACCAGTCTCTAGGAGAGGGCCAGGTAATGGTAGTATCTACAGTCGGTACAGCCGGAAATGAAAACTTTGCGGATGATTTTGCTCGTAGCGCAGCGCTCACTAAAGAAGCGGGGGCAAAGATAATTGAAGCAAATTTTTCTTGCCCTAATGTCACCACTGGCGAAGGCAGTGTCTTTACTAACCCAGATACGGTTGCCGAAATTATCACAAAGGTCATTAAAGAAATTAAGGATATCCCTTTTATTATAAAGGTTGGTTATTTTAAAGATCCAATTTTGATGGAAAAAATTTTTATAACCGCTGCTAAAGCAGGTGTCCGAGCTATCTCTGGCATAAACACAATCGGTATGCCTGTTTTGAATAAAGATGGCGCGCCAGCCCTAGGGCCAGACCGGCCTACCAGTGGCATTTGTGGTAACCCTATCCGCACCGCGGCCATTGATTTTATAAAAAAAGCTAAAGAAATAAATAACAAACATAAACTAGGCCTAACTATCATTGGCGTGGGAGGCATAACCTTACCAGAACATTTTGATGAATTTTTCGAGGCTGGGGCTGATGTGGCTATGAGTGCTACGGGTATGATGTGGGATCCTTATTTAGCTTTGCGGTATCATAATCTAAAGACATAATAATATGACTAGCCAAGAGGAAATTGCAAAAATTCTTTTAAACAATAAAGCAGTAACGCTCAGCGCCAACCCGCCCTACACATGGGCCTCTGGAATTAAAGCACCAATTTACTGCGACAACCGATTGCTTATTTCTTTTCCCGAAGAACGTAAGAAAATAATCAACGGTTTTAAAGAATTAATTAGTAAGCATAAATTAGAGTTTGACGTAATTGGTGGCACTGCGATGGCAGCAGTACCCTGGGCGGCATTTTTGGCATATGAGATTGGGAAACCAATGGTATATATTCGCCCTGAACCAAAAGATCACGGCAAGGGTAAACAAGTAGAAGGTTTTATGCAAAAGGGCGCACGAATTCTTATCGTTGAAGATTTGATTTCTACTGGAGGTAGTTCATTAAAGTCAGCGACAGCTTGCCAACGAGAATATGATGCACAGATTATTGGTGTTATTGCTATTTTTAGTTACGAAATGGAAAAAGCCAAGCTAACATTTACTGGGACTTCTCTAACATTTTATACCCTCAGCAACTTCTCCTCTCTTATTGATGTGGCTACACAATTAGATTATTTAAAACCCGAAGATAAAGAAAATGTTTTAAAGTGGAACGCGGATCCAGAAAACTGGTGGGCATCAACTTCTAAATAACTATATGCTTTCTTATCTTGAACGTGCGAAACTTTGCACCAACCACACAACCAAAAAACTTCTTGAGCTCATGGATCAAAAAAAAACAAATCTGTGTGTAGCCGCTGATGACACTACAAAAAAAGGACTGTTAGAACTCGCTGATTTATTAGGCCCGGAAATCTGTATTTTCAAAACGCATATTGATATTGTCGAGGATTTTGATACAGATTTAATTGTCCAACTACAAAGGTTGGCAGAAAAACATAATTTTCTACTCTTTGAAGACCGTAAATTTGCTGATATTGGTAATACAGTTAAACATCAGTATGAAAACGGCATTTACCATATTGCCGACTGGGCAGATATCGTCAATGCACACTCTGTGGCTGGTCCTGGCATCATAGACGGGCTTAAGGAGGCTGGATTACCCAAAGGCCGTGGTTTACTACTACTAGCCGAAATGACGCCCAAGGGCAACCTAACTGGCGGCGAATATACGGAGGCCACTATCCGCATGGCTGAAGCGAATAAAGATTTTGTCATCGGGTTTATATCTATGCGCCAATTGTCCGATGACCCGTCTTTTATCTATATGACTCCTGGGGTGCAACTAATAGAAGGCGGTGATCGTTTTGGTCAACAATATACTACTCCTGAATATGTTATCGGCACACAAAAATCAGACATTATAATTGTAGGACGAGGTATTTATGAAGCTACCAATCCCTTGGCAGAAGCCAAAAAATATCGCGAGGCTGGTTGGAATGCTTATTTAAATCGATAATGAATAGCAGAACCTTTTTTACCCTTTAATCGCATTATGCTCCTGAGCCATAAATTTCTTTACTTCTGCTACTGTACTCATAAACTGAGCTGGGAAAATAATCGTAGAATTTTTCTCCACACTAATTTCGGCCATAGTTTGCAAATTGCGAAGTTGTAAGGCAATTGGATGAGCTTGCATAATATCGGCTGTATCAGCCAATCTCTGGGATGCTAAGAATTCTCCTTCAGCGGCAATAATCTTGGCGCGTTTTTCTCTTTCCGCTTCCGCTTGTTTGGCCATCGCTCTCTGCATACCTTCTGGTAATTCTATATCTTTTATTTCTACAACCGAAATCACAACGCCCCACGCTTCCGTATGCGCGTCCAAAACTACGGCAATGCTTTTGTTAATCTGCTCACGTTCACTTAATATTTCATCCAACTGAAATTTACCGACAATATTACGAATAGAAGTTTGCGCGATTTGATTGATGGCGCTCATCACGTTTTCGATAGCGACGATACTTTTTATTGGGTCAACGATTTTGTAATAAGCTACGGCCGACACATCGACTGACACATTGTCCCGGGTAATAATTTTCTGGGTTGGCACCGGCAATGTAATGGTACGGAAATCTACTTTTTGTAGCTTATCAATGAAAGGGATAATCCAATTCAGTCCCGGCTCTTTTGTTCCCACTATTTTTCCAAACCGAAAGACAACTCCTTTTTGATACTGCTGGACTGTCCGTAGACCCAACAATACTAAACCAACTACCCACGGCAACACAGTGACAACAATCGGCATATGTTTTAAATTAAATGAATAAATTTATTTTACTCGTTGCAAAGCTTCTTTCAATAATTGTTCACTATTTTTACCTTTAATATCAAGATTTTTTACGGCATTTCTTGCTTCCAAAAGCGAGTAACCCAAGGCCATCAGACCTTCTATGACATCGCCCAAAGAACTATCAACACCCATTTCTCCGATCACTCCCACACCCATTTTATTTTTTAATTCCACTAAAATCCGCTCCGCAGTTTTCCTGCCAATTCCACTGACGTTCGTGAGGTAGGCCAAGTCTTCTTGAGCAATAGCCGTAGAAATTTCAGATACTGTCCCAAGCGATAATAAATGTAAGGCAGTCTTTGGCCCAATTCCGCTGACTAACAAAAATTTTTCAAATAAATCTTTTTCTTGTGAGTTAGCAAAACCATATAAATCCAAAGCGCTCTCCCGTACGGCCAGATAAGTTAGAATGCTAACTTCCATACCAACTGCCCAGTTCTCGGAAGAACGAAAGTTAACCATCACTTCATAACCAACCCCGCCGGCGGTCAAAACCGTGACTTTATTTTCATTCTTAGAAAGAATTTTCCCAGCTATTACTGAAATCATACCTATTTCTTTTTAACTCGACTAACACGAATCAACCCACCACAAGGAATAATCTCCACACCCTTTTTCTCGAGTTCATCCAAATATAAGTTCATCCCCAAAGAATCAGATGACATATGCCCGGCCACCACTACATTCAAGCTATACTCTCCCGCTTTTTCCCTGGCATCCTTTTGCATATGCATGCCTACAACTGTACTGATTCCTACACGAGAAAGCTCGCCATAAATTTTATTGGAAGGTTCGGTGCCACCAGTCATCTCTAAAATATATTTACCTGCTTTATTTTTTGGACTTCCGGCAAAAATAGTTGGGCCAGATCCTCTTCGCTTAGCTTCCTGATATTCCGGGATTTCCATGAGCGCTTCCATAATATCTCCCACTGTTTCCGGTTTCTTCTTGGCCAAAAATTCTTCCAAAAATACATGTACCAAATTATCAGTTGGCGTATGCATATTCATTAAATTAACGCCCAACAGTCTGGCTGTATCTATGATCTGATAATGATTATACGCATGTAATCCCCGGCCGACTTCGACAATCCGTTCTTCCATATATTTTTCGGCCAAATGCACCGGCACACCCAACGCCTCATACACTTCCACAATCATATCCATAACTCCATGCAGGGTTGCCAAACTTCCACCGATTGGATGATGTACCACCACGGCGTCTATTTTCTTCCCTCGCTCATTGAGCTGGGTAGCAAGCAATACTTCTCCCACACCTGCATCTATACCGGCCAAGATGCGCTTAATAGGGGCTTTGACATCGCCTGTATGTATACGAGTGTCATAATGGTAGGGATTTGCCAGACGTTCTTCCTCAAAATATTTTTTATCACTAGGCTTCACATCCGCAAACTCTCTTTTTACTCTTTCCAGATATCTCTTTACCCCGTTGGCTCCACGAGGATCAGCTGCAGTTCCCAGCTTCACGCCCAGGTCGTACATTTCTTTGAAGGTTAACATATTATGCTAATTATAGATTAAATTTGTTGTAATTTACCTTAAAAAATAGGGTCTGTCAAACCGATGCGCCATCTTTTTTTTAAATTTAAGAAGATATTTTCAATCTATGATTGAAAAGAAGTTGCTGGTTACTTTAGTACAAAGTACTCAATAACTTCCAAGCCACGGGCGTCAACGCGCGTGGCTGTGCCCTTGGCCATACCGGCTCGTCAGATGACGAATCAGGTACAGGCCAGCCGCTCGGGCACCATGAGTGCGGCTAATTGAGGCAAAGGAGCTTGACGCTGCGGGTGGGAGCGGCGCTGGAACCGCCACCGGCGACGAGGAGGCCGCCCGGGACCGGGACCACGACCGGGAAGGACCACCCTTCGTAGACGTAGTTGAACTCCCTGGGAGACATCGCCGGAACCTGGTCAATCTCGAGGAGATACGTGGTCGGGTCAGTTGCGTCCCAGATACGTCCCTGGATGTAGAGGTATCCCCTCCCATCCATCCCGGTGACCCCGATGATCGCCGAGGTGGCCTCGGGGAGGTAACCCACGATCTTCGACGTGCCGGCCAGCGGGTCGAACTCCTCGATCGAGTCGACGTTGTGGTCGACGTTGGCGACATCGAACCAGTTACCGCCGGAGAGGAAGATCTTGCCGTCGTGAACGAAACCTCCCAGGCCATAGCGGCCTTGGCTGATGGTACCGACCACCTTCCAGTTGGAATCTCCCGGCCGGTAGCACTCGACCGAGTCCGAGTACTTCTTGTGACCGGCACCGCCGGCCATGCAGACCTGATCGTTGACGACCACAGCCGCGCCCCACGACCGCGGCTCGTTCATGTGCGGTCCCTGGCTCCAGGAGTCCGTCTTGAAGTCGTAGACCTGGAACAGGTTGGAGTTCTTGTGTGTCTCCTGTTCACCCGTGTAGCCGCCCATCACCCACACCTTGTTGTCGTGGACGACACAAGCCGCACCGGCCACTGGCACAGGCAGATCGGTGAAGAGCCCCACGATGTCAGTCGGAGTACTGCGCGGATCGTAACGCAGTACCATCTCACGCGGCTGCGGGAACTGCAGGTGGTCGTCCTCGAGGGTCTTCGGATCATCCGAATTGCTGACCCCGCCGATGATGTAGACGTGGCCGTCGTAGTAGACGCCGCACGCGTACGCCCGCGGCACCACGAGGGGCTGCAGCTCCTTCCAGGTTCCCCGATCCTCGGGGGCGCAGAGCGCCGCCGAGGACTGGGACGGCGTGGTGTTCTGCCGCCGCGTGCTATCGTCGGCGCACGCGCCCAACAGGGTGACCATGACCATGAGACAGGCAGCCGTAGCTGCCAACGAAACCTTGCGCATCGTCTGCTCCTTTGTTGACATTGCCCCCGACGACGTGTCGGGAGCTTCCCACTATCCGTTTAACTAAAAAAATGGATATTGGGAATACGACAAGATATATTACAACAAAAATAAGATTTTGTCAATCATGCTCTATTTAAATTCTTAACCAAAAAACAACCCTTGATTTGAGGCTGTTTTTTTTGAATAAAATTATATTTTCTCCACCAAAACATTCACTTTTGCTTCCCCGATATCCCTTTCTTCTCCTCCATCTACCTCTGCCAACACATCGGCCAACACAGACTTTTTGATATCATCTGTATATTCAGCAAATACTGCCTTAAGTAAATCATCTTTAGTGTGATATTTCACTGAAACCCTATCAGAAATAGTTAATTTTTGATCTTTGCGGATTTGATTGATAGTACGGACAATTTCGCGGAGCAAGCCTTCTTTTTTGAGCTCATCGGTAATAATTACATCCAAGCCAATTTTTATGACTCCGTCTTCTTTCCAAACCAAAGATTTGTCATCTGTATTATTTTCAACCAACTCCACTTTTTTAATATTTAATTCATCTTGAATAATACCAAAAAATTCACTGGCTAATTCTTTATTATTTATTGTTAAGGTATTTAACGGCTGTCTGACTTTCAATCCTTGCTCTGCGCGTAGTGCCAATCCCATCTCCACAACCTTGCGTGCCATTTCCATCATTTTTATCACTTCATCACTCATCAATTTTTCATTTACTTGGGGCCATTCCTCCAAATGCACGCTTCCTTGTGCTTTTTCTCCCAAACCCTTTACTTCTTGATAAATCTTTTCGGCAATAAAAGGAGTAAATGGCGCCATAAGCTTGGAAAGGGTAAACAACACTTCTCCCAAAGTAGCAATGGCTGATTGTTTGTCTTGCTCGTCATCCCTGCCCGCCGAAGCTTTAGCGGAGGAGGGGCCCTTGAATCTGTCGCGGGAACGACGGAGATACCAAGTAGATAAATCATCAATAAAATCTTTAATGGGACGTCCAGCCTTCACAGTATTATAGTTATCCATCTCAGTCGTTACTTCCTTCACTAAAACTTGTAGCTTGGCTAAAATCCATTTATCCAAAATATGAACACTGTCTTGAGCTTTGGTCTTGTGGTCATAATCACTAGAATACATCAAATAAAAAGTGACTACATTCCACAAAATATTTATAACCTTATTATAAATCTCACGCACTTCACGTTCATTGAAGAAAAGATTTTCCGCTTCCATTACCACGCTTGTCATCAAATAATATCTAAGGGCGTCTACCCCATACTGTTCAATGATTTTCCAAGGATCAGGATAGTTCTGTTTTGATTTGGAAAGCTTCTCGCCTTTATCATTAAGAATTGTGCCCGTAGTCACGCAATTTTCAAAACTGTTATGGTCAAACAAAAGCGTAGATACCACATGCATATAGTAAAACCAAGCGCGGGTTTGGGCGATATATTCGGCAATATATTGACCAGGGAAACTTTTTTCAAACTTCTCTTTGTTCTCAAATGGGTAATGAAATTCAGCAAAAGGCATTGAACCTGACTCAACCCAACAATCAATCACTTCGGGAATACGATTCATTACACTCGAACACTTCGCGCATTTTATTTTTATCTTGTCGGCGAACTGTTTGTGTAAATCCAAGTCTGCAACCTTGTCAGTTGAAAACACTTCATCAAAATTTGTTGCTTTTTCTTTTAGTTCGGCCACACTGCCAACACACAACGTCTCACCACACTCTTTGTTTTCACATTTCCAGAAAGGCAACGGGGTAGCCCAATAACGATTGCGAGAAATATTCCAATCAGGCGCAGTTTCCAAAATATTTAAGAATCGTCCGTGCTTAAGATGTTCCGGATACCAATTAATGTTTTCATTAAGTTCTATCAGACGCCCCTTTATTTTTTGAATATCAATAAACCAGGCAGAAATAGCATTATAGAAAAGTTGGGTTTCACAACGCCAACAGTGAGGATACGAGTGAGTGTACTGATCGCGGGAGAATAATAGCCCGCGTTTTTCTAAATCATTCTTAATTTCTTTTTCCGCTTTTTTGAAATACTGACCACGGATAAACTCTGGTGCTGTTTCATTGAAATGCCCTTTTTCATCAAGCATCGGCACCATTGGCAAATCTAACTTTATACCCAAGTTATAATCTTCTTCACCGTAAATTACCGCTGTATGAACTATACCAGTACCGTCTTCTGTGGTCACAAAATCACCGGCGGCTACATAATAAGCCTTCTTGCCAGTTTCGGCCATAGCTGGCATATCAAACAATGGTTCGTATTCTAAACCAACCAAATCCAATCCTGTTAACTCTTTAACGATAGAGTATTTTTTATCTTTTAAAACTTCCTCAACTCGTTCTTTTGCCAAAATATAGAACTCTTCATGCCC
>CAYIJG010000041.1:0-9399 GCA_964363685.1 uncultured Gammaproteobacteria bacterium | reverse complement strand
TCAACCTCAAGTTCTAAAAAGACTTTTTTATTGAGTGCGGTTTCCAGTTCTTTGCGGGCAGCGATGCCGATTTCTTTGATTGATCTGCCACCGGCGCCGATAATCATTTTTTTGTAACGACTATCAAAAGTATACACAGTTGATTTGATGACAAACATATCAGGCCGTTCTTCAATTTCAGTCACTTCCACATGAGTGGTGTATGGCACTTCTTGACGGAGCGCGCGAAAGATTTTTTCTCTAATTATTTCTGCTATCCAAGTTTTTTTATCAATATTGGTTAATTGATCTAGTGGATAAATCGGTTCACCTTCGGGGAGTAATTCAAAAACTTTGTCTTTGAGCGGTTGGATATGGCGATTGGCTTCAGCGGAGATTTCAAAAACATCGGTGAATTGATCTTTGAGCGCCAAGTAATCATCGAGAAACTTTTTTTCTTGTTTAGGTAAGTCGGATTTATTGATGATGAGCAGTTTTGGTATTTCAATATTACGAATCATGGCCAGGGTAGCGCGTTCTTCTTCGCCGATAGATTTGCAAGGGTCAACGACATACAATATAATTTCTACGCCGTGTAAAGATTCTTTGGCTCTCTCAGTCAGTTTGCCAGAAAGGGCGTTGCCTTTGTCTTTGAAAATACCAGGGGTATCAACAAACACAGCCTGCCCTTGCGGAGTGTTTAGGACGCCGTGTATAATGTCTCTGGTAGTCTGAGGTTTATCGGTCACAGCGGCAATCTTGGTACCTATCAAAGTATTGATAAGCGCGGATTTGCCTACGTTAGAGCGACCGACCAGAGTGATAAAGCCTGATTTGAACATATTTGCCTATAAAATTCTATAATAGTATAATACTACACGAATAAGCTAGTTAAATCAAGGCTGCACCTATAGGGGCTAAAGCCCATATAATCTCATTCGCTCAGAAATACCCAGTTCAATATTTATAATTCGTAAACAATTATAAATATCTCACCGGCTATTTCACTCACTCATTTCGATTATGAAAGTAGTTTTTATTCAAAATGTTGCCAAGATAGGCAAGATTGACGATATAAAAGAAGTTTCCGAAGGCTATGCCCGAAATTTTTTGTTTGCCAAGAATTTGGCCGTACCAGCTACCCCTAAAATGCTAGCTGAGATAAAAGTTCGTAAAAATAAAGTTGTAAAGAATATAGAAGAAGAGTTGCGTCATCAACAAGAGTTGGCCGAGAAATTAGATGGCCATGAAGTGGTGATAAAGGAAAAAACGAGCGCTGTCGGAGCGTTGTATGCAGCGGTAGGCCCTCAAAAAATATCTGAAGTTTTGAAAAAATCCGGTTTTAGTATAGATAAGAATCAGATAGTTATGAAACCGATTAAAGTTGTTGGGCAGTATAGCGCCAAGGTGAAATTTTCGCATGGTTTGGAGTCGGAAATTCATATAGTTGTTTCTAAAATTTAAAGCTTATTTTTTTCTTTGTATGAAGAGTAAAACAAAATACATTTTCGTGATTGGTGGAGTATTAAGCGGAGTAGGTAAGGGCGTAACTACGGCATCCATTGGCCGTATTTTTAAAAACCGAGGATTTAATGTTTCGGCCATTAAAATTGATCCATATATCAATATAGACGCTGGCACGATGAATCCAACTGAGCATGGCGAAGTCTTTGTGACCGAAGACGGAGATGAGACTGATCAGGATTTGGGGAATTACGAACGCTTTTTGGAAAAAGATATTTTTTCATATAATTACATGACAACTGGTCGCGTATATCAAAGTGTTATAGAAAAAGAAAGAAGCATGTACTACAAAGGCAAATGTGTAGAAGTAGTGCCTCATATTCCAATGGAAGTGATTGATCGTATCAAAAATGCAGCCAAAAAAACCAATGCCGAGGTAATGGTGATTGAAGTTGGCGGTACAGCCGGAGAATATCAAAATATTTTGTTCTTGGAAGCGGCGCGGATGATGAAATTAAAAACACCGGATGATGTGGCTATTGTCTTGGTCAGTTATCTGCCAGTGCCGGGACATTTGGGAGAAATGAAGACAAAGCCCACCCAGTATGCCTCTCGCACGCTCAATGCTAGCGGTATTCAAGCTGATTTTATTGTGGCGCGTGGTCCTTCAGAACTAGATAAACCAAGACGTGAGAAGCTTTCGGTTTTGTGCGGTTTACGAAATGAAGAGGATGTTATCAATGCTCCAGACGTGAAGAGTATCTATGAAATTCCACTCGTGTTAGAAAAGCAAAAGTTTGCCGAGTTAGTGATGAGAAGATTAAAAATGAAATCGCGTGCTGTGCCGGACAAAAGTTGGGATAATTTTGTGGGCAAAATAAATAAATTAGATAAAACAATAAAAATTGCCGTGGTAGGAAAATATTTTGCCACTGGAGATTATACTTTGGCAGACTCATATACTTCGGTTATCAACGCTATTAAACATGCAGCCTGGCATAGTGGTGTGCATCCTGATTTGACTTGGATGGATGCTGAAGATTATGAAAAAAATCCAGCCAAAGTGAAAGAACTTGGTAATTTTGATGCTCTCATTGTTCCTGGCGGATTTGGCACTAGAGGTATAGATGGAATTATTAATGCTATCCAATTTGCTCGAGAAAATGATTTGCCATATTTAGGTTTGTGTTATGGTATGCAACTGGCAACTATAGAATTTGCTCGCAATGTCTTGGGATACAAAGACGCTCATACGGTAGAATGTGATCCAAAGAGCAAAAATTTGATTATCAATGTCAATCAAACTCAGGCAGAGAATATCAAAAACGCTCGTTATGGTGGGACTATGCGTCTAGGGGCGTATGATTGTATCTTGCAACCGGGAAGCATTGCCCGTGATTTGTATAAGGCTGAAAAAATTAGTGAACGCCACCGTCATCGCTATGAATTTGATAATAAGTATAGAGAAGAAATGGAAAAGAAGGGGATGGTAGTGACAGGTGTTAATCCGCAATCAAATCTTGTGGAAATTATAGAATTAAAAAAGCACCCATATTTTGTCGGGGTGCAATTTCATCCAGAGTTCAAATCTCGTTTCCTCTTTCCACATCCGTTGTTTGTGGGGTTGGTGAGGGCGGGGTTAAAAGGGAAAAAATACTAAGGTATTTTCTTCGTTTACTCGGGAAAGAAAATAAATTTTCTTTCCTCTCATTCAACTTGAAAATAATTATCTTCCTCCCAATTTCAAAATAGTATTAATAGTCCGAAGTATTATAGAAATATCGAGAGTAAGATTGCGGTTTTTAATATAAAATAAATCGTATTCCAGTTTTTGTAGGTTTTCTTCGATGGTTCCGTAATAGGAATTATTGACCTGCGCCCAACCGGTGAGGCCAGGTTTGATGAGATGTCTTAAAGCATAATAAGGCATTTTTTCTGTAAGTTGGGAGACAAACTCCGGCCGTTCTGGGCGAGGACCAATGATAGACATTTGGCCTTTGAGAATGTTTATAAATTGAGGAAATTCATCTAGGCGAGTAAGGCGCAAGATTTTGCCTACAGAAGTAATGCGGGCGTCTTTAATTGAAGCAAATTGCGGGCCATTAGTTTCGGCACTACCATCAGCTGATAAAGATTGCATGGTGCGAAATTTGTAAACTTTAAAAATACTGCCTTGTCTGCCAATTCTATTTTGAGTAAAAAATATCGGACCCTTAGAACTCAACTTTATGGCCAGAGCTATAATAGGGTAGATTAGGATAGTGAGCACTCCGATAATAACCGCAAAAAAATAATCAGTTAAGATGCGGAAACGATCGTAAATTTTTTTCTGTTGTTCGTGCAAGTTGGCGACAAACCAACCTTCAGAAAAAGTAAATGGTGGAATTCGAGCCATGATTAGTTCATAAAAGTCTGACAGGCTGACAATGCTGGCTTGTTGGAATAGGTCATTGTATAAATCTCTTAGAAGTTCTTTGTTGGCGGTCATGTTAGGAGAGAGAACAATGATGTTGGCTTTTTCAGCGCTTTGAGAGTTTAGCTCGGAAATATTTTTGCCAAAAACTAGACCAGCTTGGGAAGATAAAATATTTTTGTCAGATTCGTTTTCATAGATGACACCATTTACAAAATAACCTCTCTGTGGTTCTTTTTGGATGGTTTCAATTAGTTCTTTTACTTCACTTGTTATGCCTGCAAAAATTACATTATATTTGAGAGTGGTAGAAATAAATTTATTATAAAAAAATCTCCATAAAGAAATCAGTCCAAATCCGACTAGAGCCGTGAGGAGTAAAATAGTTTTTGGCGAGACATCTTTTTTTGGATTGGCATAGAAATAAATTATTCCCAAAATTATCCAAACCAAAGCGCTGATTATTATTTTTTGGTAATAAGGCCAAGAGTTTTTCGTCTTGCTTACATCGTAAAGGCCAGCGATAAACAATATTACCACCGCCACAAAGAATAATAAAGTTAGGGGAGCTAGTAGTTCCAAAAAGTTTTTTCCGGGAGCAGTGAGATATCTCAAAAACAAAGCCGCATATAGGCCGAGATAGAGACCGATCAGGTCACCTGTCAAAAGGGTAATCTGTTTTAACCGATACATAAAATGTGGTATAATAAACACCATTATGTTTAGATTTTACTTTAAATTAGGAAAAAAATCAATAGTCAGGCTTTTGGCTGTTTTATTTTTTGGTTCGTCTTTTTTGGCTAGTTCTGTTAGCGCCAAAATACCAAATGATCCAAAATTCAATCTTCAAGAAGCCTATTACAATCAAATCGGGGCGCCTTTAGCTTGGGAGCATACTGTCGGCAGTAATAATGTGGTAGTGGCGGTTATAGACACTGGTGTAGATATCTTTAATAATGATTTGGCAAATAATATCTGGAAAAATCCAAAAGAAATAGGAGGAAATAATATTGACGACGATAATAATGGTTTTATAGATGATACTCGTGGTTGGAATTTTGTGGAAAATAACAATTCGGTAAATATTCCTACCATATTGCAGTCTGATGACTCAGGCGCAGTTAATCATGGCACAGTTTTGGCCGGTGTCATTGGGGAAGAGGGGAATAATAGCCTAAATGGGTCTGGGCTCAACTGGAGTGTGAAGATAATGCCTCTGCGCGCTCTCAGTAGTGATGGTGGCGGATCTCTTACAAATGTAGCCAAAGCTGTAAATTACGCGGTAAATAATAGCGCCAGTATTATTAGCCTTAGTTTTGTAGGCTTGAATAAAGATATAGATCTGACTGAGGCGTTATATAATGCGTATAAAAGAGGCATTTTGGTTGTGGTAGCAGCCGGTAATAGTCGTAATGATACTACTGGCAATGAGAATTTAACCAAAGTTAAACAATATCCCATTTGTCTTGATGCTGAATCTTCTGAAAATTGGATTTTGGGTGTAGGTTCGGTAGATAGAGAAGATCGCCTAAGTGAGTTTGCTGATTACGGTAGCTGTATAGATATTTCCGCTCCGGGAGAAGCTATTTTTAGCACGCAAAAATATTCTCCTCCAGATGGGTACAATAAAGATTTTGGGGGCGCTTGGTATGGGACGTCTTTTTCGGCGCCGATGGTCGCTGGGTCAGCCGCCTTAATAAAATCTATTCAACCAAATTGGGGACCTAAACAAATAACCGATGTCTTACTAAAGACTGCCGATGATGTGGATTCGCTCAATCCCGGTTTTGCGGGACAGATGGGTTATGGACGGCTCAATGTTGGTAAAGCCGTGTTAAAAGCGATAGAGGCCAAAAATACACCACCTCCACCGGCGGTAGTGATGACCGTCAAAATTATAAAGAACCCAAAAAATTACGTAGCCCAAATTTTGGCAGATGGAAAAGTGGTGCGAAGTATAAATTTAGTTGATTATTTCCCCAAATCTTCCAAATGGTTTTTGAAAGACGATTTATTTGTCCATGCCCGTTTGGGGAAAAATAGAATAATTGTTGATGCTTGGGATTTGTCGGGAGTTAGAAAATTATCAAATTTAGTTTTGCCTGGTTTTAGTTCAATATCAGCTGTCAACATTGAAAGAGTGTGGGGTCAGGAGCCAAACCCGATAATAGTAGGGAAGAAAGGGAAAGCCACTCAAAAAGTTATCATTGATGTATCTAGCGGAAGTTGGAAGGTGGAGTAAAAATGGTGGCGGGTGCCCCAAAGGGTCTAGCGTGTCCTTTCTCGAACTCTCGGCCTCCCCTAGGGAGCTGATGCGTTGAGTCCATTGATACTTAGAGTGTCTAGGCCACAAAGCTTGGACCGTCCAAGCTCCAGGCTTGTTTCCAAGCCTCTCCAGGGATGTCCGCCACCAAGTTTAGCATATTGGAGAAGGTGCTATATTGTCAACTAGCATAGCTAGTGTTATAATTCAACTGTAATTTTAGTGTTTGGAATTTAGTATTTAAGATTTTATCAAAGGTATGGATACTCCAATTTTTGAGAAAAAGAACGTCCTCGTTACCGGTGGCGCTGGGTTTATTGGATCGCATCTTTGCGAACGCCTGCTCAAAGAAGCCAAAGTAATCTGTTTGGATGATTTTTCCAATTCTTCGCCAGCTAATATTAATCATTTATTGCAATATCCTGATTTTGAGTTTATAAAATGCGACAGTAATCAATTGATTGATCTCGATAAATTTGAGGAGTTAGATAAATTTAAAGTTAAATTTCAAGGTATCCAAGAGATTTATCATTTAGCGTGTCCGACAAGCCCAAATGATTTTGAAAAATTAAAAATGAAATCTTTGTGGGCAAATTCTTCTTCAATGATTAGTACATTGGATTTGGCTGTGAAATATCGAGCTAAGTATGTGTTTGCTTCTAGTTCGGTAGTCTATGGCAATGCCACAGATCAGAAATATATTTTTAAAGAAAGTGATCAAGGCCCAGTTGACCATTTGTCGCCTCGGGCTTGCTATGACGAAGGTAAGCGCTTTGCCGAAACTTGCGTAGCCACTTATCGTCAAGTCTATGGCGTGGATGCCAAAATCGCCAGAGTTTTTACTACCTATGGCCCCCACATGAAACTTTTTGAAGGTCAGATGGTACCAGATTTTATTGTGAATGCTTTGATGGGTAAAGATTTGGTAATAAATGGAGATGAATCTTTTTCTACGTCTCTTTGTTATATTACTGATCTGGTTGATGGTATGGTGCGGTTGATGTCGAGTGCCCCAGATGTACAGATTGTGAACTTGGGCGATGATAAACTTTTAAAGATTATTGATGTGGCTAAGTCAATAATCCAATTGACTAATTCTTCTTCTAAAATAGTCTTTGAAAAGCCCTTGTTATTCCTCACCAGAAAAGGCGCGCCAGATTTGGCTTATGCCAAAGATGTTTTGGGCTGGATGCCACTAGTACGATTGCAAGATGGTTTGGAAAAAACTATTGATTATACTATTGCCAACAAAGAGGCTTTGATGTTCGATAGGGGGTACTAGAAAGAAAAAAAGACAGAATATGATTTTTGTGATAGTGCCAGCATACAATGAAGAAAAAAATATTGGTCGCGTTATAGGCGGCCTTTTTGGTACACGGATTGCGCAGATTAAGGATGGATTGCCACAGATGACGGTTGTAGTTGTGGATGATGGATCTACAGACCAAACAGCGCAAATAGCTGAAGCAACAGGCGCTGTAGTTTTGCGTCATGAAATAAATAGAGGTCAAGGTGCATCTTTGCAGACCGGCAATGAGTATGCTTTGCAAAATGGCGCTAGTTTGGTTGTGCATTTTGACGCTGACGGGCAATTGAATCCAACAGATATTGCGGAGGCTATTGAGGCGATGCAAAAAAATAATGCGGATGTTGTTTTCGGTTCTCGTTTTTTGGATAATAGATCTAAACTGCCTTGGACAAAAAGATACATACTTTTGCCAGTCAGCCGTTTTATTAATAAGTTTTTAACTGGCCTCAAATTAACCGATGCGCATAATGGTTTTAGAATTTTATCCAAAAAAGCTTTGGAAAAAATAAATATTACCCAAGATCGTATGGCACACAATTCGGAAATTGTCAGACAGGTCAGAGAGCACGGTTTGGTTTTTGTAGAACATCCGGTAGAAGTGAAGTATTTTGAGTATGGGCAAAATGTTAGTGGTGGGGTAAAAGTTTTACAAGATATATTGGTGGCTAAATTTTTTAAATAGAATCTTATGTTTCTTATTCAAATATTACTGGTAGTTTTTTTCTTGTTTGCTTTGTTTAAAGTTGTTAGTCGGTTTCGAGCCGGCGATTTAAGTTCTGCTGGCATGGCAGGCTGGGTTATTTTTTGGGTATTGGCCACAGTCGTTGTGTTTTTACCTGATTCAACAGTTTATATAGCAAGATTTGTTGGTATCGGTCGTGGTTCTGATTTGGTGGTGTATGTGGCACTGGTTGCTATATTTTTTCTTATATTTAAGTTGATGGTAAAGATTGAAATACTAAACAGAGATATTACCAAGCTGACTCGAAAAATTTCTTTGGATGAAAAAGATAAATCCTTAATAAAATAGTATGCGTATTGCCCATATAGTTTCCACGTTTGCTCCGCAGATCGGCGGGATGGGCTCGGTATGCGCGGACGAGGCAATGTTTTTAGCTAGACATGGACACGAAGTCACGGTTTTTACTTTAGCTTACCCCGGTACAAGCGATTATCAAGAACATGATAAGCAATTTCCGTTTAAGATTGTTAGGTTAAAAGCATTAGTTAAAATGGGAGATGCCGGTCTAGTGCCTCAAGTCCTCAAACAATTAAAGAATAACTTCGACATTGTTCATTTGCACTATCCATTTTATGGTGGCGCCGAATGGCTGTGTTTTTCCCCGACGCCGCTGGTTGTGACCTATCATATGGATGCGCAAACTACTGGGCTGAAATCTTTTTTGCAAAAAATATACGATGCCATCTGGCCGCGCCTTGTTTTTGCTAAAGCTAAAAAAATAATGCTTGTGGATCCAAGTTTTAGAGAATCAAAATATTTAAAAACTGTTTTCAAAGATAAAATTATAGATATTACTAATGGTGTTGATTTAGACATATTCAAACAGCAATCGCCAAATTTTGCAGATTTAGACTTGACGGAAATAAAAGATAAAAAAATAATTTTATTTGTCGGCAATATTTTGCCCTTAAAAAGATTAGATTTACTTATACGAGCCGTAAAATTGCTAAATGATTCTAATTTTGTATTATTGGTAGTTGGGGGTGGCTATGAATTGCATCGATGTCAACAATTGGCCAAAGATTTGGGAGTTGATAATCAAGTTCTATTTATTGGTCCTTGCCAAGACCAGCAAAAATTGGTGGAGTATTATAACATAGCTACCTGTGTAGCAGTGCCATCTGATTACGAATCATTTTCACTAGTAGCCGTAGAAGCTTTAGCATGCGAGGTGCCGGTGGTGGCTAGTGATTTACCAGTCTTTCAGCATAAGTTAAGTCAAGCGGTAT
>CAYIJG010000040.1:0-9549 GCA_964363685.1 uncultured Gammaproteobacteria bacterium | reverse complement strand
AGATTTTATTAACCATTTCAGTGGTATGTAGTCAGCTGTTAAGCCATAATATGGACTTTTATCTTTACGCTCCTTCTCTTCAATAATATTATTCTCTCTTAATGGTTTGAAGTAATATCCTGAAACATTAGACGGGGTCTTACCAAACATTTTCACAATTTCTTTTTGGCTAATAAATTTTTCGGCGCTTGCAAGATGCTTCAATATAGTTTTTTGTTCCATTGTTAATTTCATGACATTTTCAATTTTTTCCCAACGCTCTTTTCCTAAAAGGAGCATTGCCTCATTTACGGATAACGGTTGGGCAAGTTTTTCCGAATACTGCCCCAGAAGATCGGTGATACTGGACATGATAGAACGTATATCCCCATTATACAAATCGTAAATTTTATATACAACTTCATCTTCTATTGGTTTTATATATGAAGCAACATCGTCGGACTTCAGTAGCTGCATTCTTTCTTCAAACGCCTGCGCTATCTCAGTTTTGCTTAAAGGATTGATGGGCAATGGTGTTTGATAAAAAATACTTTTCACCCTCTGACGGGCGCTTATCACATCTCTAAATAAATTTTTTGGCCCCAAAAATAAAAAATAAACACCCATTGTTTGCAACATATCCCTAATTTCATCGAAAAAACTAATAGCCAATTCTTTGCCGCCATCATTGGATAAAATAATATCAAAATTATTGACATGAACTATCAATCCTTCATATTTAGAACCCCTAATTTTATTATTCTTAATAAAATCCACTAAAGCTACAAAATATTCCTCCAGCAATGTGGCAGATAGTTGTATCGGCGTAGTCGCTGCTTTTTCTCCCCCAAACTCCAAACCAAACCCAAAAGCAGAGCCCCCGCCGGAAATTGCTATAGTCTGGCTAATATCAACAATTTGAGATAATTTTTTCAATAAATCATTTTTTAATAAATTTGGATCTAACAGTCTTATTTCTCTCAGCACAGACCCTATTATCTCAATCAAAAAGTTTTTTTTGTTAAGCAAATCTCTATTTGCCTCAATTTCGCGCCTAAAAGAAAACAATAATTTTGATTTTGTATATTTCCAGATAAACTTTTGGAAGTTGGCCAAACTTGTCTTTCCTACACCTACATCTCCACAAATAGTTAAGCACAGTCTATTATTAGATTCCAACAGACTATCAAGAAACTGTTTTTCAGAATCCCTACCAACAAAAGCTTTGTTAATAGACAAATCACCACCCTCTATAAGAGGGAGGGTGTCATATGGATTCTTTTTCAAACCAAACTGCTGCCAATTTATTGAGATCATATGTTTTCGTACATACATATAGTAGTTTTGTAAATTTACTATATGTATCGTTTTTTTAGCTATGTTTAGGCAAATTTTTGAAGAGTCCCTTAATCCTTAAAATTTCCGACTTATACACATGTGGACAAGTTGCTACCCTAGTTGTTTACAACCTTTATGCCGACCTAGCAACTTTGATTATACTAGTAGACGCCCTCTGTAGTATATTGTAATATACTAGGAAAGAAAAGTCGTACTAAAATGCCTAATATAAGCCAAAAAAAGGTAGCAGTTTCTAGATGAACTCTAAAATTCTTTTTCAATCTCCCCCATCACCCGCCCCGTCTCCACCAAAGCCACAATCATCTGTTGATAATGCTCAATGTCGTTATTAGACAAAGCCCGGCCTTTGCGGTCTTTGAGCCACTTTTGGGCGGGTTGGTAGCCGCCAATATAGAAGTCCCAGGCAACCTGTGGCACATTGCCAAAGTATTGCGTAGTATTTATAAACACATTCCCGTTTTGATAGGTTATTTTTTCCACCACGCTGTCGCCTACTACCGGATAGGTAGTGATAAAATTATTGACTTTGGGGCTCTCCAGCAAATGCAACCCTCGCAACTCTTCGCCCAGCTTGGCGAGCGCAAAAAATTGAGTAGCGTCTGTCGGATACGGCACGCGTGGGAAATCAATTTTTAAAAACTCTTTATACTTTTCGCGATAGCTCGAACTATGCAACACCGCATAAATATAATCCAAAATATTTTCTGGTGTTGCCGAACCCGTAATTTTTTCTATCTCTTTTACAATTTCTTTTTTGAGATTAGGGACTTTGGTGCCGTCATCGGCGTAGAGATAAAGAGGGAACATGATTGTCTTATCATTAGCGGAAAAGCTCTTATGTGCAGCTGGAGTATTAACAACAAAAGCGCCGGGCATTTCTCTGCTTGTAAACTGTCTAGCACATAATAAAGAAATATTTTCTTTTAATAAGTGTTTCATAAAAGGCAGTCGCGCGCGTCCTAAAACTTTGCTATCAAGATATGTATATCTAAAGTCAAATAGCTTATGTGTTATTTTTACAATTTCCTCTTCTTTTATTCCATTACTTGATAAGTAGTTTAAAAAACCTACTTCTTTAAATGGATTATTAACTATTTTTTGAAGCGAACTCAATAAAGATTCTGCCGTAAAATGCAATAATAACTCGTCATTCTGAGTCTCAATTCCTGTTGATCTTTTTAAAAATAGATCTTTAATGTAAATACCTTTTTCATAGTCCTCACTTGCTCCAAAATCCTTTGGCACAAAAAAATAATATGGTTCACTATAATCAAGTTTAGTCCATTTTATTTTTTCCATTGTCGCATTATCCAGCGCCTCGTATTTATCTTTTTGTTTGCCAAACATCTCAGCGTGATAGACTGCACCCAGTGATTTTTTCTTACCGGATTTTTTCACAAACAGAGCAATAGATACTCCCTGCATAATACTAAATACATTCTGGTCAGCACTGCCATCGGGCGCGGTTTCTTTTTTCTTGGCATTGCCATGCAGATCCAGAATATAAATACTGTCAAAAGTTTCCAGGAGTGATTTGCGCATTTGTCGATGCGTGATGCCGTCTATATATGAATTATTGGTAATCATGCCGATAACCCCTTCGCCATTTTTATCTACTAAATACTGCGCCAAACGAATGAATTTAATATAATCATCATCCAAATTGATCTTGCGCTCACCTAAATCTTTTTTATAATCTTTTAACAGATTATCTATCCATTCGCCTTTGTTTTGCGAACTGACATTATACGGCGGGTTACCAAGCACCACCATGATCGGCCAATCATTTTTTATTTTATTAGCGGCAATAGATTCGTCGGTAATCGCTTGTCCTAAACCAAGTCCGGCAAACAAGGTATCGTCCCACCGTTCTGCTTTTTCCAAACTATTAGTCAGATATACTCCCAATCTTCCTTTGTTTATATCTACCCCACTTTCTTTGAGGGTCGTGGAAAGTTTGAGATGAGCAATAGTATACGAAGCCATCATAATTTCAAACCCGTGCAAGCGAGGCAATAAATCTTCAGTGGCATAATTTGCCCAACGTCCTTCTTGTCCGCTAAAAGATTTTTTGACATAGGAAATCACTTCGTTCAAGAAGGTGCCGGTGCCGGTAGCTGGATCAAGTATTTGGACTTTGTGAACTTGTTGTTTGAATTTTTTGCCTTGGCTGATGCCGGTCATTTCTGTCTTAGAAGAATCCTTCAAACCATCCAGACCAAATTCGGTTTTGAGCACATCATCAATGGCGCGCACGATAAATCGCACGACTGGCAGTGGCGTATAAAACACACCCATCTTTTTGCGCTCCGCCGAATCGTATTCCTGCAAAAAATCTTCGTAGAAGTGAATGATAGGATCACGACTATCGGTTTTTTCTACCTTGTAATAATTATTGATAATAGCCTGCACATCGGCGTGGACAAATTCTTCACAGAGCTCATTGACGATAAACTCAATGCGCTTATCAAAAGACGTACCCGCGATATGATCAAAAAAATGCCGTAAAAACGGATTGGAGGCTGGCACCAAATCTCGCGCTTCCTGTCGAGAAAAATTATCTGGCGTTTCATCGTGATAGCGAGCGACAAATAATCCATACACAACCGTTTGGGCATACATATCCGCAAACTTGTCATGATCCAAATCCGCCAACAATAATTTTTTGATGACATTATAGACAGACAACAGCTCTTCGTTTGTTTTGGCATCTCCCTCTTTCAAAAATTTCTTGATATTGTCGCGAATACGGCGAGCTTTGCCAGCCATGACTTTGGCCAGCACTATACCCGATTTAATTGGTTCTTTGGCTTCCTGAATAAATTGCAAAATTGTATCTTCTAGATGAGCAAAATTATTTTCATCGGCAATAATTTCTCCATTTTTTATTTCTGCTATTTTTATAGATTCATATTTTTGACCATTGCGAAAAAATCTGAACTCCAAAGAATTGGTAAGAATTAAATTTGAGTAGCCGTAATACCGAGTCATCTGCTCGCCTTTTTCTGTTTCGTCTAATGAAATTCCGACATCTTTGGCTTCGGCATAAGCCATTACTATTCTGCCTTTTAAAAACACAAAATCAGGCGCGCCATATTCGCTTTTCTTGGGATCATTTATAACTTTTAGCTCCGTAATACTGGAAAATAATTTCTCCAAAGCCGGACGGTAGGCATGTTCTTTGGCTTGGCCGGAATGATATTTTTCAATGACTGTCTGCAAGTATTCACCTGTAAACTTTGATGGCATATTTATGATTTTCTTTTCTAAACACAGTAATTCTACCCTTTTAGCCCCAAAACTTCAAGAAACAAAAAACACCACCTATCTCTAGGCAGTGTTTTGAGCAATTTTTAGGTTCTATATTGCTTGAAGGAGGATTATTACTTTCCACACATACCCAATTTTGGATCCCAAGTCGGAAGAATATTATCACAAATAACCGAACAGTTTGAAGAATTGCAACAATTAACACTCCCACCATATCCACACTCACGACAAATCATAGCGCCTATATCATTACAATCCACGACTTGGGGTGGTTTAGGATTCCGAGTATAAGCCAAAGCGGCCTCACCAAGCTGTGTTAAGGCAAAGAATGCTCCGAGCATAAAAATAAACACAGCGACTGCGATCAATCTATTTTTCATATTTTATTACTTAGTATTAATAATAAGTAGGCAGTAATATTGCCATTTTTTGTCAATTTTGTCAATACTCTGCCGTTGCTTGTACAATAATGGCGATTATTACTAAAATAATAAAAAATATGCTATAATTATCCTAGAAATCAAAGACCGATTTTAGGTCTTAGACTTTTTTATGCTTTTACCAAAAACCCTTAAAATTATCTTAAAAAAATACAACCTCGGTGATCCGGATAGTTGGAAAACTGCGCAAACCCAAGCCGATAAAACCAATAAAGAGCTAGAGGAAGTTTTGATCAATGAAAACATTGTCAACGAAAATACGCTTTATGAAAAAGCAGCTGATTATTTGCAGGTTCCCTATATCAGCCTCAAAGGCAAAGAAATAAAAAAAGAAGTCCTCAACCTCATTCCTGGGCCAGTAGCTGGCACGCATCAAGTGGTAGCTTTTGATACGGACAAAAATGAAGTAAAATTGGCCATGACCGATCCGACTGATATTCAAACCATCGAATTTTTACGCCGTAAAACTGGATTGGAACCAAAAGTTTATATTACTTCTCCAGGAGACTTGAAAGAAGCGATGCGCCGATATCATGCCGAGCTAGAAGCAGACCTGCACATTACGCAAGATACCGGCGGCGACAAAGATGACGGCGATTTAAAAAAAGCAGCTGAAGAAATCCCCACGATCAATATCGTTAATACTATTTTGGAGCATGCAATCTACGAAAACGCCTCTGATATTCATATTGAACCCAATGAAAAAGAGCTGGCTGTACGGTATCGAGTAGATGGGATCTTAAAACCCATCATGACGCTGCCAAAAAATGTGCAAAATGGTTTGATTGCGAGAGTCAAAATTTTATCAAACCTCAAGATAGATGAACACATGGTGCCACAGGACGGCCGTTTTAAAATTCAAATTCAAGAAGAAAAAATGGCGTTTCGTGTTTCTATTATTCCGGTCTATGATGGTGAAAAAATTGTCTTGCGTTTATTACACGAAAGCGTCAAGCCACTCACCTTAGACGAATTGGGATTATTAGACAAACCTAGAGCTATTCTTGAAGAAGCGATCAAAAAACCACACGGCATGATTCTCGTTACCGGGCCAACTGGAAGCGGAAAAACAACTACTCTGTACTCGGTTCTGGGGATTCTCAATCAACCGGGTGTAAATATCTCTACCATTGAAGACCCGATTGAATACCGCATTCAAGGCGTTAACCAAAGCCAGATAAATACCAAAGCTGGCTTTACCTTTGCGATGGGCTTGCGCAGTTTTTTGCGCCAAGATCCAAACATTATCATGGTGGGAGAAATCCGTGATCAAGAAACTGCTGAAATCGCTATCCATGCGGCTATGACCGGCCACTTGGTTTTATCAACACTTCATACCAACAATGCCCCCACTACCCTACCTCGCCTGATAGATATGGGCGTGCCACCATTTTTGGTAGCCTATACTACCAATATCGTTATGGCTCAGCGCTTAGTGCGGAAAATCTGCCCATTCTGCAAAAAAGAGTATTACCTGGATAAAATGGCTGGCAATGAACTGGGTCATGTGTTTGATGTGAAAAAAATCTCTGCGCTTTTTCAAGATAATATTCCCAAAAATTTTAAAGACGAGGGTAATGATGTGGAAAAAATTACCTTCTACAAAGGCGAAGGTTGTAACCGTTGCGGGCAAACCGGATATAAGGGCCGGATTGGCATTTATGAAATTATGGAAATGGACGAAGAATTAATAAAAATGATTAATGCTCATGGTACGGCCGATGATATCAAAAAATATGCTCGCGAAAAAGGCATGGTCACTATGCTCGAGGACGGCTTGGTCAAAGCCAAGGTGGGTATTACCACGATCAGCGAAGTCTTACGAGTAACCAAAGAATAATATATGCCTACATTTAACAACCTGGATCAAGCCGCGCCGATTGAAGAAAAAATTGGCAGTGGGGAAAAAATAAATCGCTGGATTTCTGCTCATTGGCAGAGAGTGCCAACCATGCAAAAAATTCTTTTCATTAACCATCTTAAAACTATGGTTAAGGCTGGTTTATCACTGATTGAAGGACTGCGAATTTTGAGTGAGGAGATAGAAAATAAAACCCTCAAAGGCGTGATTGTAAAAATAAAAGAAGGCATGGAAAGCGGCTTGCCGCTTAGTGAAATGCTGGGCAAATACCCAAAAATTTTTCCGTCTATTTATGTCAGCATGATTGGCGCCGGAGAAACAGCCGGAAAAATAGAAACGGCTTTGGAACAAGTTTCTATCCAGATGAAAAAAAATCATGAACTAACTTCGCGAATTAAAGGTGCTTTAATGTATCCGGCGGTGATCGTGGTCGCCATGATTGGGATTAGTATTGAAGTGGTGGTATTTATTTTGCCAAAACTACTGGTGATGTTTAAAGACTTTGATGCCAAACTGCCACTGCCTACCAGAATTTTAATTGCCGTAACTGAATTTACCCAAAATTATGGCCTGTGGGTTTTGCTGGTTTTAATATTGCTCATCATTCTCACTGTCCGATTATTAAAAGAATACAGAGTGAAAAGAGTGGTGCATATGATCAATTTAAAACTGCCGATTATCGGGCCAATCATCAAAAAAATTAACTTGGCGCGTTTTACCCTGACCCTATCATCTCTGTTAGAAAGTACGATCCCAATTATTGATGCCACTCGTATTTCCTCGGAAGTGGTGGGTAATATTGTCTATAAAGAGAGTCTACTCAGTGTATCTGAATCCCTCAAGAAAGGCGAGCCCTTGTCCGATATTTTAAGAAAGTTTTCTCATATTTTCCCTCCCATTGTTACCGAAATGATCATGGTGGGAGAAAAATCCGGAAAAAGTGAAACCATGCTGAAAGAACTGGCTGAACACTATGGCAATGAAGTTGATACCACGATGAGAAACTTTACGACCATTATTGAACCCGTGATTATTTTGGTGATGGGACTGGCCGTGGCTGGTATTGCGGTGGCGGTAATTATGCCAATGTATTCATTGGCCCAAAATATATAGTATAGTATGCTCTTACGAAACCCCTTCTCCAATGCCTTTGGTTTAAATATTGGAGATTTGTCCATAAAATTAGTCCAGCTGGCGCCTTTGTCTTTTTATCAAAGTCGTAGTTTTAAAATTAAAGAAATTCGTAGCACTTCTTTACCGCCAGGGATAATTGTCAACGGTGAAATCCAACAGCCAGAATTGGTACAAAAAAAACTACTGTATTTGCTCGGCAAAGAAGGTTCGGCTTTCCCCCTCATTAAAGCATCCTGGGTCGTGGCGAGCCTGCCAGAGCCGAAAACTTTTTTGAAGCTGATTGATATAGAGGATAATCATGAATCTCTGAGTTCCGTTGATATTGCTTTTCAAGCAAAAAAACACCTGCCCTATGAGCTTGAAGATACTTATTTGGATTGGCAAATAATTAAACCTGATGATAATGCAAAAAAGACTCAGGTGCTTGTGGGTGCGACACCAAAAGTTGTAGCTGACGCCTATATATCATTGCTGGAAAGCGCGGGTCTAAACCCCATCGCCCTTGAAACGGAAGCAGTGGCTATCTCTCGCGCTATGATCACTTCCTTAAAAGACTATACCGGACAAGCGCGCGCAATTTTGGATCTTGGGGCTACACGTTCCAACCTAATTGTCTATGATAACAATAGCATTCAATTTAGCACTTCTTTAAGTTTTTCAGGAGAAATGATAACGCTGGCAATTTCGCAAGCCTTAAAAATAGAGCACCGCCAAGCCGAAGAATTAAAAATAAAAAACGGATTAAAATACGACACGGAAAACCCAAAATACGTAAGCGCGGTGTATGGTATTGTGGAAAATTTGATCAAAGAACTAAAAACCGCTCTGCTTTTCTATAGTGAACACTTTAACGATATCAACACCATAAACGGCATCACGCTGTGTGGTGGCGCTTCCAACTTAACACATATTGAAAATTTTATTTCTAAACAACTGAAAATCTCTGCGGTTCTGGGACACCCGTGGAAAAACTTGAATAATAAAAAATTGTACGAATACAAGCCAACTGCGAGTGCATCAATGGCCAGTGCCACTGGCCTGGCGTTGCGAGCCATGGAAAATCCCTTCCAAAATAATCAAAACTATGATGAATATTGATCTCAACTTGCTTCCCAATGCCAAAAAAAGACGGCTGGAATATATCCTCAAAATTTTTTTAATTAAAGACATCGTGGAAATGTTTCTGGTGGTGATTGCGCTGTTGTCAGCCACGCTCATGTGGAGTTGGCTGTTTTTGGAAAATGATTTCGCCAATCTAACAAAGGGCGCCCTCAATGTAAACCGAAATTATAATTCCTATAACCAAGAAACAAAAATTATTAACGACTTGCTCAACAATGCCAGCTTGGCCACCAAAAACTTTTCTCCCATTACACCCAAACTCAGAGACTTGTTAAATTCACTGCCACCTGATATAAAAATTTATTCTCTGCAGATAGATTCCGCCTTGCAAACCGCCACTATAAATGGCGTGGCTCTGTCTCGGTCAAGTCTGATAAACTATCA
>CAYIJG010000039.1:0-9632 GCA_964363685.1 uncultured Gammaproteobacteria bacterium | reverse complement strand
AAATACATCATTAGAAGAAAGAATCGGGGTGGTATCAAAACAATTTTCATCATTACATTTTAATAGTTTAACTGGCCCACTCTCATTTGAACCTGGTATATTTTTATTTGACATGGTGGTGTTGAAACGAACTCCCACTTCGGCGTTAGTGCAAGATTCCATACACTTTGGCCAGAAATCTACCACTTCCGGATTATTCAAATCTATTGTAAGAGGACTAACACCAATATAACTAGAGGATGCTAATGTAGCTTCCGCTTTGATATTAATCGCGTTGTCTACATTGTCAGGGGGAGGGGTCTTTAAACCAACTCCGACTGTATTAGCTAAAGCCGAAACTTTAGCGGTACTAGTATTTCTTAAATTTTCAGGAAAGATATCAGAATAGTATACATCTGCTGTGCTCCAAGACCAATCAAACCCGCGCATATTCATCATAATACAATGTTGACTGCTGAGACCGTGACCGCTATATTCTACGTCAACCCCATCGTCATCTATATTCTCCCGCTCCTTGATCGGCTCTTCCAAAACAGATGTCCAATAACTATACGGGGTAATCACAACTTTTTTAACCCGACAATCTTGAGAGCCGGTTTTGAACACAAAACAATAGGCCGAATCTGGGCTACAAGGTTTGTCTTTTGACAACGGCGCCAAACTAGCTCCCGCTCCGGCGCTAATAGCGGACTTCAGGACTACCTGATACCAGGTATTATCTTTCCATTTACCATTGTGGTAATTGATACTTGGATTAAGTTCCAAATAATCTGTATTTTCAGCGCCGGCAGCGCCTGGCTTTGGGACAAAATCCAGAGCTTCAACGGCTTGAGATACAGGTACAGGTTGACCTAGTACGGTACATGTATTTCTAGCCTCGTCTATAGTGCCATTCTGACATTCATTAACAATCAAATCTGTTTTGGCAATATTATTTATATTAGGTAAACTAAATTCAACCATCACCGAAGCGCTACGACAAACATTGTGATGTGGATCATTGGCAGTAGTGTCCCATTGCGTGCTTGGAGATGGCGAAGGAAGATTTTTACCCAAATCAGTCTTATCATCACATCTTTCGACCACGTGTGGAATCTTAGGAATATCCTTGGTGCTAAAACGCCAAATATACCCGGCTGAAAGAGTTTCGCCTTCACATAGCTGATTATTAGGACGACACAAACCAGCCTCACCTCCAGAAACACAACAGTGCGTATTAGCGACAGTACAAGTATTGTTATTTTTTACACAATCCAAAACTGCAAAATCAACAGGGTTGCTAATTTTATTATCTGATTCTCTATAAACAACTATCGGGCCTGTCACAGCCCCGAGCGGAGGTTGAGTTGACACAGATTGACCAACAACAGATTGGCCAACAATTAAGTTTGTCACAGTTGAAGAGGTTCCTCCTAATCTGCCATCGGTAGATGTGGCAGAAGCTGAAGATGACCAGAAATAAACAGTCGGGTCTTCTCCTAGATACTCCCCAACAATATGAAGACTGCTGTCATCCTCTGGAAAAGGTACAGGGCCAGAGAGAGGATCTAGACTACAAATACCAGGATTTGGCTGACCATTTTCTAAATTAAATTCAGGTCCGATAATACTAGGATTTTGAGCTGGGTCAACTGGACGAACTTGGACAAAATATGATTTACCTGGCTCCCCGCTTCCAGCAGGAAATTTCACAACAATTTGCTTGTCTGTCCAGGTATTTTCACAACCATCTGGGAATCCAAAATCACCCTCAATAGCATCTCCAGGCTGACCATTATTATTTTCTTTAAACCAAACTCTGCCCAACTGATTGCCAAAGTTTTTACCAGTAATAGTAATATACTCTCCCTTGGCGCCACTATCAGGCGAAATACTGGAAATTATCGGCGAGGTGTCATTTATATTTTCTTCTACAAAAAACCTAAGACTATTACTTTCTAAATTATTTTGAGAAACTTTAACGCCCAAAAGACCAGATTCAAGTTGCGGGACTGTGGTCTTTACCAAGGCATCTGCCCAAGTAGCTAAATTTGTAATTGCTTTCTGTTGACCAAAAATTATCTCACCAGGAGCATTGCCAAATCTCTTACCCAGTAGCGAAACTTCTTTGCCTGGCAAACCACTCGCAGGACTGACAGAACATAAGCCCGGACGAACAAGATTATTAACTTCAAAATCATTGACGGTAGGACCAAAATCATCATTGGTTGCGTCAGTAAAAGATGCGCCTGTGGCATCTGGAGCTGTTTCAACTCTAATTGGACCGCTCACGGCACCGGCTGGTATCTCCGCAAGTATTTGCCAAGGTCTCCAAGATGCCGCACCACAGGCATCCAGCCTAGCTTCAATATTATTTATAAAAACTTTGCCCGGAACATTCCCAAAATAATTTCCTGAAATTGAAAATAGTGTTCCTGGACCGCCGGAAAGAGGTGAGATACCATTTATACGCATTTTATCTTTACAGAATCCAGCGTCACAAAAACCACTACCACAATCAGTATTTTTGACACAAGGCGCCCCGGCGCAAGCACCACATTCTCCCCCACAGGCCGGTGGTCCGGCTTTTTCTTCTCCCAAATCAGCTTGCAAAGTATTATCAAAACAATGTTGAGGTAGTAAATTAACTAACGTACTAGTACTATCGGTTAAAGCAGACCAGTCAAAGCCAGTAGCTGTCAGCAAATGTTCTCCGCTTGCAATATTAGCTGTGGGCCAATTAATATTTACTGTCCCTGTTTTTTGACAACCGGCGATAGTCTGACTACCAATAAAATAATTATCAGAGGCTAAGTCTATTTTTTGCACACCGTTATCATCTGTATAACTTACCTTAACTGGTATCACTGCTCCCGCAAACAATAGATCGTTAGAAATTTTTTCAATTTTAATTTGAGGGGGCAACCTGTCTACGCCCTCACCAGTGACAAATTTCACATCGCCACAACCAGCTTTAAAGGAACAGTTAAGACTCATTTGACCATCGCTATTTTTTATCCTAGACGGATTTTTAAAATGCAGGGTGTAGGTAGTAGATGGAGCGTAACAATCAGGGTCTCCGCTACCACAATCCCCTTTTGGCACAAAAACAGCTGTGCTATTACTAAGCAATTGCCAAACACCTGGGTATTCTTCGCCATCTTGCGCTTGCACAACTAAATTACCACCGAGAGTTTCTACGTCAACTTCTCGATTAAAGGTAACGGCTAAATGAATATTTCTAGTGCACAACTGTCCGTCTTTAGGCAAATTTTCGACATAAAAAGCGCCTGTTGGAAAATAAGGATTTTCAAAATTTGAAATTGTCACATCAGAACCACTGGAGTTGTTAGAGGTAGCTTCAGCTAGCTTGCTAATGACAAAACTAGCAATAGCATATGATGATAAAATAATAGCCAAACCAATAACCGCGTTGATTAAAATTTTCTTAGCTTGAGAAATTTTTTCTTCGTCCCCACCGGCCGTCATCCAAGTAAAACCCGCATACAGTATCAAAACCAGAGCCACTGTTCCCAGCAAACCCAAAGCAATGCGAATGATTTTGGCAATGATTAATCTAATGTCGGTGGTTGGCAAACCAATATTATCTCCTACCTGTTGCAAACCCAAATCTGGTGGGCTGGTGGTTTGCGCCAAACCAAGATTTTTTAGGAAAAAAACACCTCCAGTAATTAAAACTACGAATAAGGCTAAAGTTATAAATTTTTTATATTTTTTAAACATGTATTTTATAAACTAGTGTCTCTTAAATTTTCTAAACAAGTTTTCGCGTTGGCGCCAACAGCACCATTACAACAAAAAGATTTATTTTGTTCGGTAATTACCTCACAACAATTTTGCGGATCACTATCTTGACAATTTGGAGATATGACCGTGTTTGGAAAAGCAGTAATTCTCGGCCCTTTACCAGGATAAAAACAATTAAAATGCAGGTCTTCAACTGTGGAATTAATTACTGGGAAATAATATTGACGAACTGAGTCTAAAAATGGTCCATGGCCTAACTTAGTATAGGTAGTGCTATTATTAAACACCGAGGATGGCACGACCCAAATCGGGACTGGGTGAGTTGGTTGTTCTTGCAAAGCAATATTATACATAGAATCAGCCCGCATTCGCTTGCTAAAAACCATGCTCAGCTCTTGGTAACGACCTATATTTTGAGCGTCAATACCAGGAGTGATAGTTTGAATAAATGGAGCAGAAGCATCTATCTGATCATTAATGAAAAAATTCCAGAAATAATTATCCGGCTGTCTTTGACCATAAAATACGGCTACCCCACTTGGCGCAGCGTTAGGGACATTGTTACTATTTCCATCTAAGGCATTACCGGCCAAATCAGCTATACCTGAAAATGGTACTGATTCAAACGACCTGGCATTAATAGTTCTAGCGGCGCGCAAAAGTATTTCATAATTATCTTGAGAACATCTCGCTCCCACCTCGTCACAAACAGGCAAGCAGAAAATTTTATTGCCACAGGCGTTGCGACCACATTCTTTTGAAGGCGCAAACTCAAGCGTGCGATAACCATTTGTCAAAACAAAATTACCTTGCGGGATAGTACTTTTACCTGATTTTAAGAAAATGTTTTGACCATCTAAATAATAATGGTCCTCTTCTACATTAAATTTACCACTAATCCCAATCGGATCTACTGGCTCATTAAAATTAATCTGAATGACAGTATTTTTAGCTTCGGTTGAGCTCGCTTGCGGGAAAACACTTTGCACTACTGGAGGGCTAATATCTAAAGCTGTGCTATTGGTAAATTTCCATTCATAAAAATTAGTCCCTAAAACAGTAGCTCGAAAAGCTGACGGATTATTGTTAGCTGGATCGTCTATGAGAATTCCAGAACCAAGATGAACAATATAACCAACTCGCTCAGTAGCGCTTCCGAGATAACCGCCATTTTGACTATTCTGTTCGGTGATAGGCTTAACTACAATAGTATAAACACCGCTTACCCCATTTTCAACACCAACTGAACCCAAAATAATGGCGCCAAAAATTTTCTCACCATTATCCGATCTTTTGATGTTTATAAAATTATCACTAACACTTTTCAACCGATCACAATCATTATACCAGTTTTGAATACTTGCCTTACAGTTGCCAAAAATCCCATCACCTGTGGTGTCGTTGACAAAACTATCCATTTTAAGCGGACGTCTAAAGGTAATAGCTATCTTTGTATTACGAGGCACATCAATTTGATCTCTTGAAGGGTAGTGATCCTTAATAATTTGTCCCAAAGCGCCACTGCCTTGAAAATTTTGTACTAGTGGTGGGCCTTCTAAATTCTGAGTATTATTACCAGCACCATCGGTGGTGGCTCCAATTAACTTGCTGATAACAAAACTAACAATCGCATAAGCGCTAAGAATAATAGCTAAACCAATAACTGTGTTTGTTAAAACTTTTTTGGCTGAATCTATCTGCTCTTCATTACCACCAGCCGTCATCCACAAAAATCCTGAATAAAGTATTAAAACTAAAGCGATTATGCCCAATAGTCCGAGAGCAATCCTAATTATTTTGGCAATAATTAATCTAATATCTGTAGTTGGCAGACCAAGAGGCTCACTAATGACCTGAACCCCTTGCTGTAAATTACTATTAGGATCTGCTACGCTTTGGGCACCAACAAAACGCGGAAAACTAAAAATCGCCACTAACAATACTATCGTAGTTGTGGCGACTTTTAAAAATATAGTTAATTTTTCTTGCATCCATTGAAGCATGGGACAATGGAATATATTAAAATAAACTTATTATCTGCCGAATCTTTTTGTTTCTTCTGGCATCTGTCCAATCTTTTTCAAGTATTCAATCTTCTGAGACATGGCCAAACGATGCAACGCGCTTTTTTTGCGCATGTTTTTATTTTTTGGACGTTCGTAAAATTGAATCTTCTTGACTTGTAAGATTTTACCAGACTGTTGCCATCGCTTTTTAACGCGACGCATGAAGGCTTCAAAGGATTCATTTTTCTTTCGTTTTACTTCTGACATAAGTCCACCTCGCTTTCTTTATAATTTATGAATGAAACAAATAGCGCTACGCGCCCACGAATTATGCGAATATTGACATTCGAGTTATTCGTGGGGCTCCAAAGCCCATTCGTATAATTCTTGATTAATTTTACATCTTTTTTTTGTCTTCGTCAAACCTGGTTAATTTCTTTTTTAACAAATGTTCAACTTTTTTCTGATCAACAATTTCTTGGACACCTGATTCCATGTCTCGGACAATAATTGTCCCGTCCTGCACTTCCTTTTGACCCAAAATTAAAGCATAAGGAACTTGCAAACTATTAGCTGTTTCTAATTGACCCTTAAGGGAATTCTTGGAGAAATTATAGGCAATCTTAAGACCGGAAGCGCGCAGGTCATTAATTGTCTTTAGCGCTCGACGGCGAGCTTGGTCGCCTAACTGCGCCATAAAGGCATCCAGAGGTTGGCTAGCAAATTTCATCTGTTTGGCATCATAATACTGTTTCAAAGCAGAAACCGCTCTTTCAATACCTAGAGAAAATCCGGCGGCTGGCGTAGACTTTCCACCCATCTCTTCTACTAGTAAATCATACCGGCCACCACCGCCCAAAGCGCTTTGTGATCCTGGCTCTATCGCTTCATTTTCATTAGCAACAGGAAAAACTTCAAAAACAGTGCGAGTATAATAATCTAAGCCACGCACTAAGTTTGGTTTTAAGCTATACGGCACACCTAACTCATCCAGATATTCCAAAACTTTGGTGAAATGATTTTTTGACTCTTCTTCTAACCAAGAAATAATTTGTGGCGCTTCTTCTTTAATTGGCTGACATCTTTCTTGTTTACAATCCAAAAGACGCATTGGGTTTTTATTTAATCTTTGTTTGCAATCATCACATAAATAGCTTCGTTTGCTTCTGTAATATTCCACTAGAGCAATTTTGTACTTTTGTCGTTCTTCTGGCATGCCAATACTATTGATGTGAATCTCAACCGGCAAGCCCATGTCTTTGAAGAAATTATAAGCAAGAAGAATTAATTCTGCGTCTTGCACAGGATCTGGATCGCCGATTGTCTCAAAACCTACTTGATTGAATTGTCTAAATCTTCCAGCTTGAGGGCGGTCATACCTAAACATTGAACCCCAATACCACATTTTTACAGGCTGCACCATATTCCACATTCCGTGCATAATATAAGCTCTCACTATTGCCGCGGTATTTTCAGGACGTAAGGTGACTCTATTACTATCTCTATCTTCAAAGACATACATTTCTTTATCTACCACATCCGTGCCCTTGCCAATAGAACGAATAAATAAATTTGCTTCCTCTAAAAGAGGGGTTTCAATGCGACCAAACTGAAAGTGTTCAGCCAAATCTTCAGCTTTGTGGTATAGGGCTTTCCAATACTTTTCATCTTTAGGCAAAGTATCGTGCATGCCTCGCAATAAATTATAGGCTTTTTTACCACTACTACCTGACTCATTTTTTGTTTCAGTTTTAGATTTATTTTTTTCAAGCTTTGGTCTTTTTACAAATTTTTTCTTTTCTATTTTTTTCTTCAACATATCTTTAATAATTTTTAATTAAATATTGAGTTTTGGCTCAGAGAGAAGTTCGGCACGATTGAGAGGCCAACCTCTAAAAAATACTCGACCAACTACCAAGCTCTTGTCTACGGCGCCAAATCGACGCGAGTCATAACTATTTGGACGATTATCCCCCATCACAAAATATTGTTTGTCGGTGAGAGGCACATAAGTACGATCGCCGCTGGTCAATAAATCGGCTGGTAAATATGATTCATCTAAAATTACCCCTTCCGGGTGGGCTTGATTATAGATTGTCACTTTGCCTTCTGAGACTTTTACTCTCTCGCCAGGCAAACCAATAATTCTTTTTAAGAAAAATTCTTTTGGATTCTCCGGATATTTAAACACCACTACCTCACCTCTTTGCGGGGCGCGAAATCTATAACTTAACTCATCAACAATTAAGTATTCTTTATCAAAAAAATTCGGCTCCATAGAGGCCCCTTTGACATAAAACGGCTTAAATAAAAAATACCTAACCAAAGCAATCGTAATACCAGCCAAAACCGCTACTTTTATGAGCTCCAACAAAAACAAGCCAATACTGCCAAAAGAGGCTAAGAGTGATTTTTTAAAACTAGGTTTTTTTTCTTCAGGTATTTCCCCTTCTGACATAGAATAATTTGAAATATAAGATACGAATATATTACAGTAGATTTGATGATTTTGCAAGTAAAATAAACAAGCTCCTCTGAGCACCAAACTCTACTGAACCGAGGTTTTGAAGCTTAAATAAATTGAAGTTAAGTTGACCTTATTTTACCTTTTTTAACCACATTGAATACGGCTTCAATGGATACACTATCTAGCATTTTTATACTTTTATCCATAGTCCTTCCCTCCTGACAAGACAATTCAGCGGGCATAATACATTGTGTCACTGCCCTACCAGTACCTTCACAATCAAACAGCTCAGACTTATAAAGGTTAGACCGTTTTCCTAAATAAGGCAAAAGGAAAGCCGTAGTAGAATCTCGCCGTAGTAACACTAAGTACATACTACCAATAGCTGGTTCACAATCCCAGCCTTGTTTTTTTACAGACGGAATAAAGTTATTTTCTAAATCCTGTTTAAAGTTGTCTTGATCTAGCATATTCCAAGCTTCACTTAACTCTTGAGGAAATTTTTCAGGTTCTTTTTTTTCTTTGACATCCGCCACCTTCGGTTCTCTATTAGCATCAGGGCTTTGTAAATTATTCCTAAGAAGCTCCAACATTTTTGCCGCTAAAGGATTCTCCTTAAGTAACTGGCTAGGATCATTTCCTCTTTGTAACTCTTTTACAGCCAGAGCCAGGGCATCAAGAGTTTTTTTTGCCTCACCTGAAGAAAAAAGTTCGGCGTCTGACCCTGCTATTTCTCTGCTCATAAAATTATATTAATAATAAATACTTAGTATTTAAGTTAACACAGTTTAGTAAAAAATAAAACCAATCTATTTACTATATGTGGGTCCGAGCCGATTTGAACGGCTGACCTCACCCGCCTAGGCGGGCAATGCGACGCTCTAACCTGTGGGCAATAGAGGATTTGAACCTCTGACCCCTTGCATGTCATGCAAGTGCTCTAACCAACTGAGCTAATTGCCCGCTTTAGGAGAATTTATTGTGGGCGGCGGGGGAATCGAACCTCCGACCTCGTCATTATCAGTGACGCGCTCTAACCATCTGAGCTAGCCGCCCATAAATATTTTTAACTTCGTCATTACCCGCCTAGGCGGGCGCGCCCTAATCCCGATCCCGAGTACTCGGGATCGCGGATCCTCGATTTCGACCGATGTCGAAATCGGGACCATCTGACCTGCCTACCGGCAGGCAGGGCTAGCCGCCCTTTTGAATTTCAAAGTAAAGTTTAGCAAAAATAGATTAAAAAATCAAGAGGTAAAATGAGCTATAAAACAAAAGCCACCCTAAAGATGGCTTTTGCCCTGCCTACCGGCAGGCAGGATTAACTACACAAATGTGACAAAGATTACACAACAATTTTTTCTATCCTTTCAGAACTTTTGATAAACCGAAGTTTATCGCAAGCGCCTATT
>CAYIJG010000038.1:0-9838 GCA_964363685.1 uncultured Gammaproteobacteria bacterium | reverse complement strand
ATAATCTCCCGGTTCTATCGCAAAAGAAATATTTTCCAGAACGGAAATATTATTATAGGAGAAGTTTAGATTTTTGACTTCTATAATAGGGTTTACTGGCATACCATGGCGGTTTTGAGATTTGTTAAATTTTTTCTCATAATACTTATATAATCTTCGTTGGTTTTTGTGTCTTGCGGGAGAAGTCCTTCAATGGGATTAAGCACCAAGGTATGGGCGCCGATTTCATTGGCTATAGTTTGAGAAAGTTTGGGGCTAGCCATGGTTTCAAAGAAAATATATTGTATGTTTTTACTTTTTGCTAATTTTGAAATCTCAGCAATTTTTTTTGGAGACGGATCTTCTTCTGGCGATAATCCAAGAATATGGAAAGTAGTGAAGTTATAACGGTTCGCTAAATACCCAAAAGCATCATGTGAGGTGACAATTTCTCGCACTTGGCAATTGGTTAACCCTGATTTGTACTCATTATCCAGTTCAGCCAATTTTCTTTTAAGCACGTCTCTATTTCTATTATACTCTTCCGCGTGCTTACTATCAATTTTAATCAGAGCGTCAGCGATAATATCGGCTTCTCTGGACATTATAGTTGGATCAAGCCAGAGATGGGGGTCAATTTTTTTTGGATCAGGTAGTACATCTCTCGTTTCAAATGCCATCTCAATAGTTGCCGTTCCTTGTGTTTCAAGATCCAGTTTTATTTTCTCCGCCCAAGCATCTATACTGCCTCCATTAAAGATAAAAAGTTTGGAGTTATAGATTTTGGCAATAGTGGTAGGGGATGGTTCAAAATCATGCGGTTCCATACCAGGAGGGGTAATGTTGGTAACATTAATAAGATTCCCCCCGATATTTTGAGCGATGTATGCTAGAGGATAGAAACTAGCGGTAATATTTAATTTGTCCGGAGAGTTGGTTTGGCTCGGCATTGTAGGGGCTGATAAAATTTTCCATATAATTAAGACTAAGGCCAAGAGGGCGCCGAGTAGCCAGTATTTTTTATTTTGCATAGACTATGTTAGAAGTTAATATATTAAGCTTAGCACAGTCTTTAAATACTTGCAAGTATGTTGCATTTGTGGTATAGTAGATTTGTTATGAAATGTGAACAACACAATCAGCAATCCACCACGATTCTTAAGCGGGGGAAGCTCAAATCCACAGGCGCGCGCCTTAAACTTTTGGATATTTTTAAACATGCCAAAAAACCATTGAGTGTGAATGAGATTTTTTTAATGTTACGAGATGAAAAAGCCGATAAGGTAACATTATATAGGAATGTAGAGTCTTTGGCGAAGATTGGAGTTTTGAAACAAATCAGGCTCAAAGACCGTCAAGCCTATTATGAATTAATAGAAAAAAACCATCACCATCATATTATTTGCAGTCATTGCGGTAAAATCAAAGATATCTCCAAATGCGCGGTCAGTATTATTAATAAAAATTTTTTAAGATCGGTCGGTTTTGCAAAACTCACCGAGCATTCATTGGAATTTTTTGGGGTTTGTGGCTCTTGTGCCAAAAAATAAAGTTTTCTTCATAAAAGTGATATAATACAGCCATGCCTAAAAAGAAAAAATATTTGATTGGATTACTAGTCATAAGCGCGCTTGTGATTTTTTTAGGTAATCTAAGTTTGGTGAAAGCCCAAGTAGTATTAGAAGACGATGTGGTAGGTATTCCAACCTCGGCTGATTTATCAGACACTTATTATCGAGCGAAAGTCATTAGTATTCTTGAAGAAGGTGAAAAAGAAGTAGAACCTGGACAAAAACAAATCTATCAAAAAATCGAATTGGAAATTCTAAATGGAGACGAAAAAGGAAAAAGAGTGATTATAGACCATGGTGGTAGTTTTACTATTACCGAAAATCAGAAGGTGCGAACGGGTGAAAAATTAGTTGTTGCAAAAACTCCTGATTTGCCAGGTGGGCGAGTGGTTTATTATGTGATTGATAAATATCGGATCAATGGTCTGATGATTGTGATTTTGGCCTTTTTAGCTACTGCTATTTACTTTGGACGTAAAAGGGGGATAACAGCTATCATTGGTTTAGTCTTTACTGTACTGGTAATTTTTTATTATATTATTCCGCAGATTCTAAAGGGCAGTAATCCATTTTTGACTTGTATTTTGGGAGCTTTGATTATTTTGTTTGTTTCTCTGTATGTTTCTCATGGATTTAATAAGCGCACCAGTGTCGCTCTAGTTAGTAGTTTTATCTCTTTAGTGTTGGCCGTAGTAATAGATCTAGTTTTTGTTTACCTTGCTAAACTGGCAGGTAATGGTACGGAAGAAGCCTTTTATCTTCAGTTTGGTAGCTTTAATCCAAATCTACGGGGTTTACTGTTGGGCGGTATTATTATCGGGGTGTTGGGCGTGTTAGATGATGTCACTACCGCTCAGACCGCGGCTATAGAAGAAATTCACAAAGCCAATCCCGCTTTATTGTTTAAAGATTTGTACAACAAAGGTATGTCTATCGGCAGGGAGCATATTGTGTCGCTGGTCAATACATTGGTTTTGGCCTATGTCGGAGTTTCTTTTCCTTTCTTACTGCTGTATGTGAGTCAAAAACCGCAAGCATTTTGGATGACTTTTAATAGTAGTTTTGTAGCCGAAGAAATTGTGCGAACTTTGGTAGGCAGTACGGTGTTGGTTTTGGCAGTACCTATTACGACGGTTTTGGCCGCTTGGTTTTATTCGCGTCGTAAAAATGTATATTAAGGCAAATTTAAGCCTTTTCCTTCTTGTTTATTAGAGTTATAAAGGCAATAATAGAAGCGGATAAGACTAGAATAACAATCAAACTGTAAACTATTTTAAAAGCTGTGCTGGTTTGCGGGAGTGTGTCTCTGACAGAGATGTTGTAAGAAATATAAAATTCTTCAAAATCTTGCTCGTTTTTTGGGCTAGCGCTTAGTTTGATGGTATATACGCCGGAGTGGGGGAAAATAAAAGGAATGGCTGGGCCAAAAATTCCGTGATAGGAAGTTTTGGAGGCTATCAGCGGTTGAGTAAGCAGGGTAGTGGTGCCAAAAATAATCTCTGCTTGGCAGTCGCAGTTTTCAAGTTTGAATTTTTTGTCTTTGTCTGAAATTAAAAAAAGAATTTCTGATTCTTTGCCGGTTATAGCACGATCGTTTGGATTGATATGGATCAAGGCGCTAGCTGTGCCACCTGTTTTCATCTCATGCGCTAAGCCCTGGTTTGCTAATAAAAATGATATAGCAATAACGCCAATCGTAAGGATTCTTTTTGACATATTGAAATGAGTGATATGGGTTAATTGTATGTGCATCCTTTTTTGTCTAATTATCGTACTATGTATCGAGCCCTTGTATTTATGGGATTTTTTATTTAGAATATACTACATATTGTAGTAGAGTAAATTTATCCTGTCAATCCTAAGCGCCAGGGATTATCGTCAAAATACTTAAAATATTGAAAAGTTTGTAAATCAGTGCTAATCTAATAGCAGTTAATTTTTATTTATTTTCTCAGTCATTTCGTATATATCTAGTGATATATACTCATTCGCTCAAAAATATTTGAGCAAGCTCAATATTTTATTCACTCATTTCGTATATGAAAACTAAAAAAATTATTTTATCTGTGTTTACTGTTCTGGTGTTTGCTTTTTATATAGTTTACCAACGTTTGGGTTGGGGATCTTCGGTGATAGTTGTGCCGGGAATGATGGGGCAAAATCCAGGTAATACCTCACAGGTTCCAGGTGCAGGTATGATGAATTCTGGTATTGGGAATGGCATGATGGGTGTCTATCGTGATGGAGTTTATAATGGTATTAGCGCCGATGCTTTTTACGGTCGAGTGGAGGTCGTAGCTACAATTAGTCGTGGCCGTATTGTTGGAGTTGAATTTCTAGATCATCCCAAAGACGCTAGCACTTCTCGAGAGATTAGCGCTAGAGCTATGCCCATGCTTCAAACTGAGGCCATTATCGCTCAAAGCGCTAATGTAGATATTGTTTCCGGAGCTACCGAAACAAGCTTGGCATTTCGCGAATCACTGGCCTCCGCTCTGCTTAAAGCTAAAATTTAATTATGTTGCAAACCAGACTTCTTATGGGCATGCCGATTACTATAGAGATTGTGGGCTCAAACGTGAGTGAGGATATTTTTGATGAGATTTTTCATTATTTCGACTGGGTAGAAAAAAAGTTTAGTATCTACAAAGCCGATAGCGAGATAGTTAAAATAAACAGAGGTGAAATAAAAAAAGAAGATTATACCCCTGAAATGAAGGAAGTTTTTGAATTATCAGAAGAAACAAAAAAGGCCACTAAAGGTTATTTTGATATCGAATATCAAGCGGGTCAATATGATCCATCAGGACTCGTCAAAGGCTGGGCGATCTACAAGGCCTCTCAAATTCTAAAAAATAAAGGCTATGAAAATTTTTATGTGGAGGCTGGGGGGGATGTGCAGGTCTGTGGTAAAAATAAGGAAAGTCAAGATTGGCAGATTGGCATTCGCAATCCATTTAAACAAGAAGAAATAATCAAGGTGGTAGCGCTCAGTGGTTTGGGAATGGCTACATCTGGCACCTATGTTCGTGGACAGCATATCTACAATCCATACCAAAAGGAAGAGCCGATTTTAGAAATTGTTAGCTTGACGGTTATTGGGTCAGATGTTTATGAAGCTGATAGATTTGCGACGGCTGTTTTTGCGATGGGCAAAGAGGGGATTAAGTTTATAGAAAAATTGCCAAATTTAGAAGGTTATATGATAGATAAAGATGGGATAGCAATTATGACAAGCGGTTTTAATAAGTACGTGGTTTAATTTTTTGTATGTTCAAATTCGTAGATAAGTTTCTAAACCAGATCACGATGTATAAACTCGTGCTTTATTATGTGTCTGGTCTATGGCTAGCATCTTTGGTTTTAAGTCTTTTTAAACTTCTCCCTTTTTCTCCCTTAGAGTTAATAGTTTCCACAGCTATTATTTTACTTACCTGCTGGCTGGTTAATTTTATTTTTGCGCGTGTTTTTGGCGCACCGAGCAATATGGAGTCCGTGTATGTCACGGCTTTTATTTTGATTTTAATTGTACCTCCGATGCAGTCAACTGGGTATTTGCCATTTTTATTTTGGGTAGCAATTTTGGCCATGGCCTCAAAATATATTTTAGCAATAAATAAAAAACATATTTTTAATCCGGCGGCAGTAGCGGTAGCTATTACCGCTGTCGCTATCGGCCGTTCTGCCAATTGGTGGGTCAATAGTATTTATTTGCTTCCTTTTGTGCTGGTAGGGGGTTTATTGGTAGTACGCAAGATACGAAGATTCGACCTGTTTTTTAGTTTTTTTGTTGCTTGTTTAGCAGGCATAGTTGTAACGGTTTTATTTAGAGAGGGAGATATTCTGGCCACTTTGCAAAAAACCTTAACTCATTCATCTGTTTTCTTTTTTGCTTTTGCCATGCTTACTGAACCGGCTACTACGCCCCCGACTCGTAAATTGAGAATAATTTATGGCGCTTTGGTGGGTATTTTATTCAATCCGGCTATGCATATCGGCTCTGTTTACTCTACCCCGGAGCTGGCATTAGTTGTTGGTAATATTTTTTCTTATATTGTCAGTCCTAAACAAAAATTGGTTTTACAGCTTAAAGAAAAATTAGCCTCAGCCACAGATGTCTATGATTTTTGGTTTAGCTCGGATAAAAAATTAAAATTCAAACCCGGTCAATATCTAGAATGGACATTGGGCCATGAGCATCAAGATATCCGAGGCATGAGACGGTATTTTACAATTGCTTCTTCTCCAACTGAAGAGGGTATTATGGCTGGAGTGAAATTTTATCCCAATTCAAGCACTTTCAAACATTCTCTGTTATTTTTAAATTCAGGTGAAACTATTGTGGCTGCACAACTGGCCGGGGATTTTGTCTTGCCGGAAGATAAAAAGAAAAAATTAGTTTTTATGGCCGGAGGCATTGGCTCCACGCCCTTTCGCAGCATGATTAAATATCTTTTGGACAAGAATGAAAAAAGAGATATTACCTTTTTTTATTCTAATTTAAGCCCTCAAGACATTGCCTATAAGGCTATTTTTGATCAAGCGCAAAAACAATTGGGTATTAAAACTGTCTATACTATCACTGGCCAGCCGTTTCCTCCAGACTGGACTGGGCCAACTGGTTTTGTAGATGAGGCTATGATTCGCCGAGAAGTGCCTGATTTTAAAGATAGGATTTTTTATATTTCCGGTTCTCGGGGGATGGTCTTGGCTTTTACTGACACTTTGGGTCGTATGGGCGTATCTAAACGGAATATAAAAACAGACTTCTTCCCCGGATTTGCTTAAAAAATAAAATGTAGCGTTTCTATGACTGAGACTGAAGATGAAAAGTTAGTCACGTTATATTTGCAAGGTGACCAAACTGCCTTTGAAATTTTGGTAAAAAGATACACGACCCCTATCTATAATTTTGTCGGACAGTTTGTTGGCTATGGAGCCACTGCTGAAGATATTGTCCAAGAAACATTTATCAAGGTTTGGAAAAGTTTAAAAAAATTTGATCAAACCAAAAAATATAAACCCTGGCTATATCGCATTGCGCGCAATACAGCTTTTGATTATTTACGAAAACATAAAAAAGAATTTTCTCTGGAAGTGCTTGATGAAAAAGAAGATTCTCAAGATTATTTCTTCCCAGACTTTAAACCAAATCCTTTTGAGCAAATTGTTTTGACGCAGTCAAGGCAGGCTATTTTTGATTTTGTCAGTCAGTTGTCAGCTATTTATGCGGTTGTGCTCAAGCTTTATTATTTAGAAGAATTTTCTTTGCCCGAAATTGCCGGTATTTTAGCCGAGTCTATTGATACGATAAAGAGCCGACATCGTCGAGCTTTATTAAAGTTGGAGAAGTTATTACTGGAGTCTAAAAAGAACGGTTTTTAATCCGGGGCACTTGGGACTAATTTTGCACCATAAATCCTTTCTTTTACGTATATATTAGTGTATGACTAAGATTAGTTTATTTGAAGAGGCTGTTAGTAAGGCCTTGCAAAGCCTGCCTATAGTTCAGCCATCTCAAGATTTGGTGGAGAGAATTCTTTTGGCTGTAATAAAAAAGAAGCAACTCTATACGACCATTAGACTGTGTTCTTATGGTTTTTTGGCAATTGTATCTTGTGTTGGCTGTGTCGTCGTTTGGCAGTTAGAAGGTGCAAATATTGTTAATTCCAAACTTATAGAATTATTGAGTCTATTGTTTAGTGACTTTGGTATAGTAGCCGGTTATTGGCAGGAATATACTTTGTCAATCCTAGAAGCGGTGCCAGTTTTTTCCATATTTTTTATAGCTCTCTTTGTTTGGTTTGCTATTGTTTCTATTTGGAAAACAATTTCGACTGGTAACTTATTTATAATAAATCGTTCTGTTAAACAACTTAAATTTTAATCTTATATGACAGAAGAAATAAAAAAAGTATTGGGAGCAAAGATTGTCAAAACATCTTTGTTTATCTTAGGGGGATTAATTATCGTTTTGGCTATTTTTTGGTCTGGGATGATGGTGGGTTTCAGAAAGGCTCAGTTCAATGAAAAGTTTGGTAGAAATTATCAAGATATTTTTATGGGATCAAAGCGACGGGGCCCTATTGATTTTAGGGGCAAGAATTTTATGGACGCGAACAGTGCTACTGGCTCGGTCATTAAAATTGATACTAGCACTCTTATAATTAAAGACGATGATGGTATGGAAAAAAGCATTTTAATTAGTGATAAAACATCAATCCGACGTTTTCAGGACACAATTTTGCCTAGCGATATTAAAGTTGATGAGAAAGTAGTTATTTTGGGCGCGCCTAGCACCACTGGTCAAATTGAAGCCAGGCTTATACGGGTGATGCCGATGATGCCAAGACCAAAAATTTAATTTAGTTAAATTACCTATGTTCAAGAAAATTTCCGCCTTGGTGTTAAAGCATAAAGTGTATTCGTTGATTGCAATTTTGATTTTAATTTTTGGCGGTAATTTTTTGTATAAATCTGTAAAAGGAACTGCCAGCACCACTAGTTATGTTTTAGGATCCGTTACCAAAGGAACTTTAATTACTTCTATTTCTGGCAGTGGCCAAATTTCAGTGACTAATCAAGTTGATATCAAATCCAAATCTAGCGGTGAAGTGACCGGTGTCAATGTAAAAGCGGGGAAAGAGGTTAAGGCGGGCGCTATTCTGGTGTCAATTGACGCGCGTGATGCAGTACGAACAGTTCGTGATGCACAAACTGCTCTGGAAACTGCCAAGTTAGAGTTAGATCAATTGCTCAAACCGGCAGAGGAGTTGACTGTATTTCAAGCCGAAAGCTCTCTTATTCAAAGCAAGGAATCTAAACAAAAATCAGAAGATGATCTCAAAAAAGCCTATGAGGATGGCTTCAATGATATTTCAAATGCATTTCTAGAACTTCCGAGCGTGATAACCGGTCTTCAGGATGTGCTTTCTGCTAACTCTTTTAATAATAGTCAGTCAAATGTCGATTTTTATACTGGAGCGGTCAGGAGTTATGACGACAGGGTTGTACAGTATAGAGATGATGCTGCCAGCAGTTACCAAAAAGCCCGCACCGCTTATGATGCAAACTTTGCAGATTATAAATCAATAAATAGATTTTCTGAAAATAGTGTTATCGAAAAAAATATTACTGAAACCTATGATACTACCAAACTAATTGCCGAGGCAGTAAAAGACGCCAATAATTTAATCCAGTTTTATCAAGACAAACTCACTGAACATAATTTAGTTCCTAATTCAATATCTACCTCACATTTGTCCAAGCTTAATACTTATACTGGCACCACCAACAGTCATCTGTCTACACTTTTGGCGATAAGTAGAACCATTACCGATTCACAGAAAGCTATTATTACCGCTGATCGAAGTATTAAAGAAAAAGAATTGTCTTTGGCCAAAACAACAAGCGCGCCGACTGATCTTGATATTCGTGCTAAAAAAATAGCAATCCAACAAAAACAAGATGCGCTTATAGCCGCTCAACAAACACTCTCTGATCATTATGTGCGGGCGCCTTTTGCGGGTGTGATTGCGAAAGTGAGTGTTAAAAAAGGCGATTCAATTTCATCTGGTAGTGCGGTGGTGACTATTATTACCAAACAAAACACAGCTGAGATTTCTTTAAATGAAGTAGATGCCGCCAAGATTAAAGTTGATCAAAAAGTTAATCTTACTTTTGATGCGATAGATGGTCTGAATCTTTCCGGCAAAGTGGCGGAGATAGATACGCTGGGCACGGTGACTCAAGGAGTTGTCACTTATAATGTAAAAATTATTCTTGATACTCAAGACGAGAGAATAAAACTAGGAATGAGTGTGAGCGCGGTTATTATCACAGATGTAAAACAGGATGTGCTTATGGTACCAAGTAGCGCAGTGAAAACCCAAGGCAATAATTCTTATGTAGAAGTCTTGGAAGAAACTTTTGATAACCCAAGTAGCCAAGGGGTAATCTCTGTCAACTCGCCTCGTCAGCAAGCTGTAGTAGTTGGGCTTTCCAACGATACCCAAACAGAAATTATTTCTGGTCTCAAAGAAGGTGATCAGATTGTGACTAGAACCGTTACTGTATCCGCTGCTAAACCAGCCACTACTCAAGCGCCAAGTTTGCTTGGCACAGGTGGTGGCGCCGGAGGTGGTAATAGAACGTTTAATGCAGGTGCGCGTTAGTAACACCAAAGTATAGGGGCTTTGCCGCATATATTCTCATTCGCTCGGAAATATTTTAGCAAGCTAAATATTTCTCTCACTCATTTTGAATATGATAGAAATAAAAAATGTTGT
>CAYIJG010000037.1:0-9905 GCA_964363685.1 uncultured Gammaproteobacteria bacterium | reverse complement strand
GGCGCTACCAGAAAGAGTGACGTCGGTTGGAATAGCAACACTAGTGTTCCATTTATAGAGACCGGGAGCTATAGTCAGTCCGCCAATATTGCCAGCGCCTAATTCAGTGGCAGTCGGATTGGTTCGACCAGCAGCATCGGTATAAGCAGTTTGCATATCGCTAACTGCGGTCGTCATATTAGCCGGAGTTGGATCTAGATAACCAGGCGCATATACTTTTCCAGTTACTAGAGCTGACGTTGAATATTGGCCACCATATGCAGGAAGCACTAACGCAAACCCAGTAATGTAACTGGCTGCGGCTGGACTAATACCAATGTCCCCAACCACAGAAGTGGCTCCGGTAGTGGAGATGCCTGTTTTTGCCAAAATGACAAAATTTCCAGCGGTACCAAGATTGACTGTGGCTGGACCAGCTGCAAAAACAGAAATTGGACCAACAAAACCAAAGGTGGATAAAATAAAAAAAGCAACCAATCTGGTCGCCAGTGAAACTTCACTTAAAATTTTCATAATCGAAATGAATGAGAGAAATAATCAAATGTTTTTGATTATTTCCGAGTGAATAAGAATATATGCGGCTTTAGCCCCTATAGATTGTATTTAATAATTAAATTTTCACACTCAATATTGATTTATTTTTAAAGACCTTTATTGATTTAACTATACCACAACCTACCAATTAAACCTATTTTAAAAAATGAGGAGCTTAATTCTGAGCGGGCGATGGGAATCCCCGCCCGCCACGCAAGTCCGCTTGCGGGCGTTGCGGGCGGGGAACCCACACTTCAATTTTATTTTCTATCAACGCTTTATTGGAGCGGGATACCGGAATCGAACCGGCCTCTTATCCTTGGGAAGGACACATACTACCAATGTACTAATCCCGCATTTACAAAGGCTCTCCGTTTTTTCGGAGAGCCTTGTTTAAAAATGTATCAGAGTCTCCAATTTTATTTTGTCGCCGGCACCGTCGTAGCTTCATTTTTTATTTCAAAAGGATTATGAACTCTGAGATATAATTTTGGCTGATTATCTTTCATTTCTTTTTCAAGATAACTCATAAAATCTGCAAAAGGGAAAAGGATGTGGCTAGCACGAACTTGATTTTCGTTTACCATTTTACCTTTGTCGTTTGTCACCTTTTCTACTCTACGGTCATCAAGCCTAATAATATGATAGCCGAATCTAGTTTCTACCAAAATTGGATAGACTTCCCCTTTCTTGAGAGAAAAAGCCGCTTTTTCAAATTCAGGCAACATTCTCCCTTTACCAAACCAACCCAAATCTCCACCAACTTCAGCGGTACTATCAGGATTATTTTGTTTGGCTAACATACTAAAATCTGCGCCACTTTTTACTTCTTCCAAGGCTTTTTCAGCCTGAGCACGCAGGGCATCTCTCATTGCAGTGTCCTCATTTATTTTTTTGGCCAATTTATCTTGCAGAATAAAGGGGCGAACGACTTTGCTTTCATAGCCAGCAAAATTCCAACCGTACCGTTTCATTAATTCTGCATCGAGATCCGCTTCGGTTTTAAATTGCGCTAGCAACTTATCTTTGATAACCTGCACATCTTCGTCTGCAACAGTAAGTTCATATTTCTTCGCGGAATTTTCCGCCACTAAATTATTTACCAAACGCAACAAAACCTGATCAGACATTTGCTCTTCGGTAAGATTAGCGCCTGGACCTTCCTGACCAGTTGCTTCCCCTTGCGCCTTATCAAAATCTCTCATGATATGAATGGCTTTTAAATCTTCTACATAACTAACATAAGAAATTTTATCACTTCCGACTTTTACAGCTGGCAAGTTCAAAACTTCAGCTACTTTAATCGTAAATTTATCCGAAGCCGACTTGGCATAAGCTCGATAAGTCCCAAGTCCAACGATACCCAATAAAACCAAAACTGCCAACCCTAAAGCCATAAATACCTTAGGATTGCCTTTGCTAGGACTAACGACGGGCTTATTTTCTCCGACTGGTTGATCTACCTCACTCATACTAATTAGAATATATCCCGATTTTTCTATGACGAAAAATCGAGGATCCTCGATCCCGAGTTACTCGGGATCGGGAGAATTAATTGAAAAATAATTAAGCCATTTTTGATAATTTGGAATATTTTTTAATCTTACCACAGCCTCATTTTCTTGTCTATCACCAACTTCTTTGACTTGGGGAATAACCACAACCTGCTCACCCGGTTTGACCAAATTTAACTCAGTACGGGCTTTTTCTTCAACAAAGTTGTCAGATTTAACATATTTTAATACTTCCAATAATTCCACTTTTTTGGACTCCATTTTTTTGGCTTGATCCTCCAGATAAGCTATTTCCTGACGCACCAAATAATCTTGATAATAAGCGCGGGCATACTGAAAAACAACCATTACCGCGACAATAGCGACAATAACCACAAAAATCTGCGAACTAAAAAAGTTTTTCCAACCATTACCTTTTGCAGACATAATTTTCTCCTATTATATCACTTACTATCCGTACTGCCCAAATTAGGATTGAGCTGGTCGGCTATAAGTCTTTGGACTGTTTGTAAGTCTCCATCCGGCAAATTTGGCAAGATTTTAATAAAATTATTATAAATGACTTGGCTGTTGGCAACTTTGATATCTTGCTTGTACTGCTGACCTAAGTCTAAAATCAAACCTTGGATCTGAGTTGGATTATGGATTCCTAATACTTCTAAAACAAAATTTTGGGCTTTGGTTTGAATAGCCAACCCGCCATAATTAAACAGACTTTGCCAGATTCCTTTTTTTCTCACGGCCACGTCTTTAATTTCCATATATCCGGCCGAAGAAATAATCTCATCAAACCAGCCAACACGATGGATATCCACCACCCGCGCATTAGTAACGACTAAAATATTAGCGCGATTGACAAATAACGCTTGGAAAATTAAATAAAAACCAATAAACATTCCCACACCATATATAATATCACCCCACCAACCGTAAAAAAACAACCTAAACATAAAAAAAGAAGACACCAACAAAAAAGCTAGGCCGAACAAATACTTCCATGCATAAGTCAAAGTATACGGACGCAAAATACTAACTATTTTTTCGTCGTCTTTGAGATTTATTTTTTTAGCTAGATTCATAATTGTAAAATCCTAAATCCTAATTTCTAAATTCTATTTTCCAAAAGTATTTCTCTTGCTACTCGCCTATCATCCCAAGGAATTCTTTGACCACTAGCTACACCAATAAATGGTTCTGTGCCTTTGGCAGTAATTACAACTACATCCCCTGCACTAGCCAAAGAAATCGCTTTGGCAATTCCCTCTCGCCTATCTACGACTACAAACAAATCTGCATTATCTTTTCTACCGGTAGAACGCGCGCCTTTGGCCAGCATCTCGGCAATTTCAACTGGATCTTCATCATAACAATTTACATCTGAAATAACAGTAATATCTGCCAATCGACCAGTGATCTCCCCCATTTTCTCACGCTTGCCTTTATCTCGGCCACCGCCATCAGAACCAACCACCGCAATTATTTTTCTATTTTCCCCAACCATTTTGCGCAAACTAGTAAACAGTTCAGTAAAACTCATGGGCTCATGAGCATAATCTACGATCACTTTGAAATCTTGTCCTCCTTCAACTGACTCCATTCTGCCTTCTACTAATTTTACACTAGCCAACCCTATGGCAATTTTTTCAATTGAAATTTTCTGCGACTCTCCGACTGCGATCGCAGCGAGAGCGTTATAAACATTAAATTCACCAATAATATTTAATCTAAATTTAAAATCATTAGCTACAAAATTAATTCCACCGTTATCTGATGTTATGTTTTTTCCACTAACCACCATTTTTTTGTCATCCCGACCGAAGTGGAGGGATTCCTTGAGCTCGGAGTGTAAGGGATTTCTCGACTCCGCTACGGCTCCGCTCGAAATGACAGAAAAACCAAGTTTTTCATCCGCTCTAAACTGTAAATAATAATCTGCGTTTTTATCGTCAGTATTGGCAATAATTACCTTTGGCACTTTCACACCATCAATTATTTTGTGTTTTGTATTCATTAACTGGGAAAAAATTTTGCCCTTATCTCTTCTTAGATTCTCGAAACCACCATGGCGTTCATGATGTTCGGTGCCAAGATTTGTAAAAACAGCAATATCATATAACAAGCCCACATGACGATATTGTAAAATTCCCTCCGAAGAAGTTTCTACTACTGCGTACTTACATCCAGCTTGCACCATATCTCGCAACATACTTTGAATCTGTCCGCGCCCAAGCATGGTCATTTTTTTATCATTGAGCCAACGTTTGTCTCCAACTTGAAATTCAACTGTACTTAGTAATCCTACTTTATTTCCTCCTGCTTCTAAAACCGAAGCGACCAAACGCGAGGTGGTTGTTTTACCTTTAGTCCCAGTCACTCCTACCACAATTAATTTTCGGGCAGGACGGCCATACCACCAGTAGGCTAGAACAGCTAGAAGAAAATGTCCCGATTTCTTTACGAAAGAAATCGCGGATCCTCGATTTTTTACGAAGAAAAATCGGGAAATTATTTTTTTTATTTTAGGCATAACCAAAGCATTAACTTCTAATACTTACTTCATACAAAACCTGCTCTAATTTATGCAAAGCCTGTTTGGCTTGATCAAACTTCTGCCGATTATAGCCAGTTAAATTCATATCTACCAACTCGCCAATAATTTCATCAGCTGTTTCTCGGCATCTTTTTACTTCCTCAAACTTTTTTTCAGTAGCGGATTTGATTGCGTAGCGCAACAACTCTCCCGGTACATCGCACAAACCGCTAATAAAAATATCAGGATCAACCTTGATCTTTGACAACTTGCCGATCATTTTCTTTTCCAAATATTGATGAAACAAATAAGCCTCAATATATTCTTCCAAAGCGGCCTTATAAGATCCTTCTTCAAAAATTCCTGGCTCTTTTTTATTCTTATCATTTAATTCTATTAGAATTTTTTCTGCTTGCACCAATAGATCACTAGCTTCTTTGGTGCCATCTCGTTGCATCGCAAAAATAGCTTTCTTGGCCATATGTTGCGCATCACCTGCGTCTTTTATAACTCCTCGGCGTTTGACGGCATAGCCTAACAGTTCTTGGCGAATCTGCTCAAAATATTTTTTGTCTAACATACAATTATTCTTTTTTTAACTGTTTAATAAAATCAGGAATTCCTTTTTCTCCTTTGCTTTCCAACCAATACCACCACTCACCACCCCATAAATATGCTCTTGGCATACCGGTCTTGTCGGCAAACTCAATATTTTTCTTTAATCTTTCCAAGCTCATTGATTTGTACTGCTCATCCAAGGGAGTTTCCATCAAACTATTATCTGGAATCCACGGTTCCGCCTGAAGTTCAGTGATATAGGCCGTATTAATATCACGGTTATTGAACCATAATTTGACTCGGTAGACAAATGCTGGCATCAGCCAATCATAACTCAAATAACCAAGATATTTATTCCAAACCACCCGATACAAAGTCGTGCCAAACAAATCCGAGGCACTAGCCGCCTTGCGCCACGAACTCAACTCCCCGCTATCGGTAGTAATTATCGGATGAGTTGGGTCTAGTTTTTTTACAAGATCAATTTCATCGCGAAGGTCTTTGACAGAAACTTTATCACAGTTGCCAAATTTTAAGAAAGGCTCATTTTCTACCTGCCAAATTTCCAACGCCGAATGGTTTTTGTAACGCTCTACTACTGTCTTTATAAAATTTTCTAATTCAATTTTTTTTTCTTCAACCGAGCCACTTACCCAGCTTGGATTATGACATTCGGGCCAGCGGGGAGTTTTGTTGCCTAAAGCTAACACCACTTTGGCGTTTCTACTCTTGATAGCATTCATCATCCAATCCAAATCTTGCCAGTCGTATTTTCCCTTAGTTTGTTCTATTAAATCCCATTGAGCAGACAAACGAATATGGCGAAAATTCCATTCATCTAAAATTTTGGTAAAAACTTTTTTTGCATCCAGCCCCAGATACTGGGCATACTCGCTATTAAAACTAACACCGTAAATCATATTTTTTTGTTGACGTTTAAAATTCTTCATTTTTAGACTTAATAATAAAACACCTAGACCAATAACTACTATAATAATTAACAAAATTTTGAATACACGCATGTTATTTTATTATTAATAAAACCAAACCAAAAGCAATCACAGATACAGCCATACCCTTACGAATAACTGACTGCAAAGTAAATTTTTCTTTTAAAATATTATTCGGGAAAAATTTTGAAATCAAAGCTGTAAAAACTATCAGGAGCGCATATTGCACGCCGGCCAACGCATTTACCAAAGTCACACTGCCAAGAGCCATCGCATATTGCAATAAAATCGTCGCAGTCACACCCAACAACATATCGCCCGCCACCAACAAAAGCTGGTTTTTTTTTGGCGGTTGACCTGGTGCAGGTTTTTGTTTTTTATTAAAAATCGCTCGCACATCTGGATCAAGTAGTAATGCGGCGCCAAAAACACCCACGGGGAGTTTGGTAAAAACAAAGCCGTCAAAGAAACCATACATACCATAGACGTACTTGGCCGAAACATGCGAAATGGCAAACAAAAGCCCGGCCAACGCTGCCCACCACAATCCGCCACGCCCGATACTTGATTGGTTTTTTTTCTCAAATGAAATTACCAGACAACCAACTATTAAAAATAGTGCTCCTAGCAAAGCGTAATAACTTAATTTTTCTCCCAAAAAAATACGGCTAAGAAATAAAATAAAAAAAGGAGCGGCCGCGCCAATAAGCGGGCCTACTCTACTGACTTCGATTTTTTCTAAAGCGGTATACATTGCCCATAGACCTAAAGCAAAACAACCGCCCGAGATGGCAAAAACCAAATAATCAAAAGTAGTGTTAGGAATCTGCGTCCAGCCAAAGGGCAGAATTAAAAAAAGCGGCAGCACAAAAATAGTGGAATAAAAAACAAAAACAACAGGCTTGGGGACTGATTTGCTTAAAATAAATTTATCTAAGATGCCCACTATGGCGAGGATTCCGTTGCCTAACAAGGCTATTGAGAGCCACATAAAAATATAGTTCAATATGGCAATATTTTACCATTAAAAAGCTCAAAAAACAATTGACAAATTGCCTAACTGTACAAGGGAGGGGTGATTGTACAAGGGGTTGACAAACTTTGTAAAAAATGGTAAGGTGGTTCGTTCAAATAGCACATGTCAAAAAATGTAATTTGAGCAGGAAAATCTAGGCTCAAAAGCCTTAAAATTACAGTAAATTATGAAGATAATCATGATTGGACAAAAAGGGATCCCGGCAGCTTATGGCGGTATTGAACGCCACGTGGAAGAGCTGTCTTTGGAACTGACCAAACTTGGTCATGATGTTTTGGTATATGCTCGCAAGTGGTTTACTGAAAAAAATATCAAGAATTACCATGGCATAAAAATCCAACACATTCCTACTCTGCACACCAAACATTTGGATGCTATTTTGCATACTTTCATTGCTTCTGTTCATGCTGTTTTTCAAAAACCTGATATCATCCACTACCACGGCGTTGGTCCAGCTCTACTCTCTTGGATCCCAAGAATTCTATCTCCCAAAACCAAAGTCGTGGTGACTATGCACTGTTTGGATCGTTACCACCAAAAGTGGGGTATGTTTGCCCGTCTCATGCTTCGTCTTGGTGAAAAAGCCGGTTGTGTTTTTGCGCATCAAACTATCTCAGTTTCTAGAACTATCCAAAATTATTGTCTAAATGAATATCAAAAACAAACAACTTATATTCCAAACGGGGTCAGAACTACAACCCACCAAAATTACGCTCTCATTGATCAGTGGGGTTTAAAACCGGAAAAATACGTCTTAATGGTATCAAGACTAGTGAAACATAAAGGCGCTCACTATCTACTTGAGGCATGGCAAATCGCTCGCCAACAAAATCCTGAACTTCTTAAAGATTATAAAATGGTCATTACTGGTGATTCTGTATTCACCGATGATTATGTCACTCAACTCCGCCAAATCGCTCGCGGTGATAACAGCATTGTGTTTACCGGTTGGCAGAAAGGCCAGGCCGTGGCCGAACTCTATGCCAATACCGTTCTGTTTGTGAACCCCTCCGAAAACGAAGGTCTGCCAATTACGGTCTTGCAAGCTATGTCTTATGCTCGACCAGTGCTTGTGTCTGATATTTCGGAGCACAAAGAAATTGTAGCTGATAGCAACTTTTGGTTTACTAATACTAATATATATTCACTAGCAGAAAAAATTGTTGAGCTAATCCAGAAACCAGAGACATTAAAAAAGAGCGGGGAGCTCAATAAAATATTAGTAGAGAAAAACTATGGCTGGGAAGATATTGCCAAAGAAACAAATAAAATCTACTCCTCTCTAAAAAAATCTACCCTCAAAAAACTTCGAACTGTAGAAGTCTAAAAAATCACTCTTAACGAGTGATTTTTTAATACTGTCATCCCGAGCACCCTAAAGGGCATAAACTCCGTCGAGGGATCCCTTACACTTTGGTTAGATAACTTACTATGTTTAAGGGATTCCTCCGCTCCAGAATGCTTAAGCATTCTTTCGGTCGGAATGACAAGCGACAGCTTCTTGATATACAACTTCAAGCCCTCTAAAATAATCTTCGGAAGCGTGATTCCTTTTTAAAGTTTCTATTCCCTGTTCAATTATAGACGCTGACTCAGCTTCTGTGGTTTGCATAGCTTGCCTGATGGCTCTAGCCAAATCTTTTGAATCTTCAGGCTTGGCCAAAAACCCACTAACGCCATTTTTGATAAGTTCTGGATTACCACCTCTATCAACAGTCACCACAATCCGACCGTAGCTAAGGGCTTCCAAAATCGCTAGCGAACAATTTTCATAAAACAACGACGGCACCACAATCACTTTGGCTTCTCGCATAACCCGTTGCCAATCTTCTCCTACCACCCAAGAGATTCTTTCTATATTGGAAAGAATATTTTTGCGCGTAAATTCTTGCACCCAATTATCTTCTGGGCCACTGCCAACAACCATCAATTTATAATCCCTTAATTCTTTGGCCGCTTCCATAAAAAGCTTAATTCCTTTTTCGTAATGTACGCGACCAAGATAGACAACCTTATCCCCCAAAGGTGGAACGATTACTTGAGTATCAAAAGGATTGCGCAAAACTCTCATCTTGTTAGCTGGGAAACCATACTCAACCAACTTGTCGACCATAAATTGACTAGGACAAATATATAAATCGATTCTATCCCAGATTTTTTTATACTTATAATAATAGGCTTCCAAAGTACCGACGAGACTCGGCAAAAATTTATTATTTATACATTTATAACGGGTACAATTATATAATTTATTCTTAAATAAATCCTCAGCTAAACGTTCGCCGTAAAGCAAACTATGATTAGGACAGAGCGGGAAGACGTCGTGGACAGTCAAAACTGTCGGCACTTTTAGTTTATATAATTTGGTAAAGGTGCTGGCTGATAAGTGGTGATAAATATTATGGAGATGAGCCACTTCCGGTTCAGTAGCCATTACTAAGGCCCCAAGTTTCTTTTCTATTTCTCTCGAACAAAATAATCTTTTAAAGATTTTCCAAGAAGAAGCCATGTCTTGCTTACCCAAAAGCTCTGGCAATTCTGAGGCAAAGTAGGCAGAATAATCTGAAGGTAAATTCTTAGGGTGGGTCATTGAAAATTCACTCACCTCGTGTCCGCGAGTACGCAAACCGTTTATGGTATCAAAAAATACTACCTCAGCCCCACCTCGGCGATAAAAAAATTTATTTATTTCTTGAATACGCATAAAATTACTTAGTAGCTACGGCAATTAAATTCTGGCCACTTTTACTATCTGACCAGACGCTGTTTTTAGTAAATTTTAA